>JALSIP010000120.1 GCA_026989875.1 archaeon | reverse complement strand
GGAGCCAGGAAGTAGTCGCTGAAGTACAGGATGACAAACATCGTCCAGAAGCCGTACTTAACGCTCTGCGCCATGGCAATGAGGTAGAAGGTGTAAAAGCGCTTTTTGAGGTAGATGAGGAAGAGCGAGAAAGCGAAGAATAGCGTTGCTAAGGGCGAGTCCGGGATAAACAGCCAGAGCTTCACCGGGAAGAGCTCAAACATCTCCCTGTAGTAATAGAAGCCGAAGGCAGTGCCTGCGAGGTTTACAAGCGCCACAGCAAGCACAAGCGCCTCATAGCGCCTCATCTTCTCCTCACCCTCGCGGGCACACCAGCTGCAAAGGCTCCAGGGGGCACGTCCCTGTTCACCAAGGAGTAGGCAGCAATGGTTGCGCCGTCGCCAATCTCCACCCCCGGCAGCACTAAGCATTTTGCGCCGAGCATCACATCCCTTCCAATCCTCACCCTTCCCCTGCGCCACTCGTGCACAAGAAACTCGTGCGCCAGGATGGCTGCGTTGTAGCCTATAACCGAGTTGTCCCCTATCTCTATGAGCTCAGGGAAGAAGATGTCAAAGGTCGCCCCGAGGCCAATGGAAACATTCCTGCCCACCTTCATTCCCAGTAGCCTGAGCAGCGCCCGCTTGAGCGCCAGCGAGGGCAGGAAGCGGCATGCATATATCACCAGGAAGTTCACCACCACCCGCAGGGGGTTTCTGACTCTGTACCACTTCAGCATGGAGTTTCCGCCATCGCTCGGGAACACCTCAACCCTGCGCATCTCCTTCCTTCCTCAGCCCCCTCGCCAGGCTGAGCCCTCTCAGCATGGTGTACAGCTCCTCCTGGCTCGGCGAATGTTTTCCGAAGCCCCCTGCCTCGCACAGGCGGGCGCTCTCCACTATGCTTCTCTTAACCTCACCATCCACCTCCGGGTCATTCTCCAGCCTTTCCAGCGCCTCTCTGAGTGTCAGGTTGCTCCCGTACCTTGAGCCCAGCATGCGCCTGAGCTCCCGGTATGCAAGCCTGAAGGCATCTCTTTTCCTGCCCTCTAAGAACATGCTCTTGGCTTCAGCCACCACATCCCTCTCCGGGGCGCTGATCCTCTTCTCCTGATACATCCTCGCTATCTCCCTGCCCCTTCTGCCAAAATACCTCATCACCATGTAAGCCGCAGGCAGGAAAGCCAGCACCCCCAGCAGTGCCAGCACCTTCAGGTATCCCTGTGACTCCTCCTTCTCGTATCTGAACACCTGCGCATCTGCGGGTGCATCACCTGCAAGCACGGCATCCCCTCTGCTCTTTTCATTTGCTGCGGCTCCGTGCACAGCCTCCAGCGTCAGAAGCAGAACCAGCAGGAGAAATCGCATGTCCTTGGGAGCGAAGGGTAACCACGGTAAAGAAACTTTCTGCACAACTCTCAGCGCCTGAAGATTTCCCTCACCCGGCTCAGGTACTCATTAAACTCTCCTCTGGAGATGGCATCTCTCGCCCTGCGCATGAGCTCCTGCATGAAGTGCAGGTTGTGCAGGCTCACCAGCCTCTTTCCCAGCGGCTCATTGCACCGCATGAGATGGCTGATGTAGGCTCTGGAGTATCTCCTGCAGGCTGGACAGGTGCATCCCGGCTCTAAGGGCTCGTGGATGTGCAGGTTTCTGGCTTTGGTTATGCTGTACTTCCCGTGCCAGGTGTAAACTGCTCCGTGCCTGGCATTTCTCGTTGGAAATGCAGAGTCAAACACATCCACACCCCTTGCCACCGCCTCCAGCACCTCCACGGGCGAGCCCACGCCCATCAGGTACCTGGGCATGCTTTCAGGCAGCATACTCACCGAGAGCTCAACCATCTCCATCATCACCTCCCTGGGCTCGCCAACGCTCAGCCCGCCCAAGCAGTAGCCATCAAACCCCATCTCAGCCAGCCTACGCGTGCACAGGCGCCTGAGCTCCGGGTCTGTGCCCCCCTGCACAACTCCGAAGAGCAGCAGGTCCTCGCGGGTTTTTGCCTGCAGGCTCGCTTCAGCCCATTCCAGAGTTCTGCGCACGCTCTCCCTGTACCTCTCGCCCTCAGCTCCGTAGGGCGGGCAGTCATCAAGCTGCACCGCCACATCGCTGCCCAGCGTCTCCTGCAAAGCTATGCACAGCTCTGGCGTAAGCACGTGCCTTGAGCCATCAAAGGGAGACCTGAAGGCGATGCCGTGGCGGGTAAATCTGGGCGAAAACTCCCGGCGCAGCACCTGAAACCCGCCGGAGTCTGTGAAAATCGTGCCCTCAAAGCTCATGAACCTGTGTATCCCGCCAGCCTCTGCAATTACCTCTGCGCCAGGCTTCATGTAGAGCAGCAGGGCATTGGAGATAATCGCCTCGGCTTTAATTCTCTCCAGCTCCTCTGCAGAAAGGGTTTTGACAAACCCCCTTGTGGCGACGGGCATGAAGCAGGGTGTTCTGACCTTTCCGTGGCGGGTTTCCAGCACACCGGCTCTCGCTCTGGTGGCGTCGTCCTCACAGCCCACGCTGAACATCCCCAACATCCGGGGCGGTAACCTCTTAAAATCACCCCTCAGGCACGTACACCGTGAGCACGGGTCTGCCCGAGAGCCTCACCACCCTCTCGGTGACGCTGTGCAGCAGGGTTCTGCACAGCCCTGAGGTGGGCATGATTATCAGGTCGGCATCCACCTCCTTTGCGTGGGCGATAATCTCACCCACAGGCTCGCCCCTTCTGACGCTCCAGCTCGTGCACCCGTTGAGCTCGGCTTTTATTCTCCTCCACGCCTCCTCCGCCAGCCTAAGCGCCTCGGACTCAAGCTCCGGGCTCTTCTGCTCAAGGGTGGGGTCAACGATGAACACCGCGTGAATCTCGCATCTGCAGCTCTTCTGCAGCTTTTTCAGCAGGGGGAGCACTCTGGCAGACTTCTTCCAGGACTTATCCACGGGAAAAAGCACCACCAGCTTGCTCATCCGCCGCCCCTCTTCTCAACCACTAAGAAGCACCCACCCACAGCCTCCACATCAGCCTTCCTGTCAAGTCTCTCAATCATGCTTGCAACCTCTGCAGTCTTCATGAACCTTGAGAAAGCAGGATTCATGGAGTTGTAGAACTCATAGGCTCTGTAAACAAAGTCCATTCTGTCCGGGAACAGACTGAATATCACCAGCCTTCCACCCTTCCTGAGCGCTTTGAGCATGTTCCTCAGCGCTATGGCTGGGTGGCTCAGGTAGCTCAGCACATCCGTGCAGAGCACGCAGTCGTATTTTGAGCTCACGAACACGTCCTCAATGGCGGCGACGCTCACGCCAGCCCAGTCGTAGCCACCGCGCTTCAGGCGCTTGGTGGCAAGCGAGGCGAGACTGGAGTACTTCTCCACCCCCCTGTATATCCCGTTGGGTGCAACCATCTCAGCAAAGAACACCGGCGAAACAGAGCCGCAGCCTGCATCCAGCACCCTGCTGTTTCTGTCAATGCCTGCAAGCTCGCGGCACACCTCGCGGTACGCCCTGCAGAAGGGGTTGGACAGGAAGAAGTCCCACACGTCGGCATCCTTGCCGAAGCACATGAGCACGTTGGGGTGGTTCTCGTTTATCGCCTTGTAGTGCGCCATAGAGGCGATGTAGTCGTACATGGTTATGTACTCGGGGATGGTGTTCTCAAAGTCTGCGGTGCTGAAGCTTAGCACAAGCTGCTGGAGCTCGTACTCCTCCCCCTTTCTGACCATCACCCCTATATCAAGCAGCACCTTCAGGTATCTCTCCAGAAACCTGCGATTCTGCACCGGTGCCCTTTCAGGTGCGATTCTGCCGTTCTGTATGAGTCCAAGTTTTGTTCCCAGCTTTATCAGGTTCAGCATGAGGTTCCTGCTGTTGAGCTCAACGGTGCTCTCTATCTTAGCCACCAGCTTCCTGCACTCGGGGCTGAGCTCCACCTCAGTAGATTCTGTAATACTCTCTTGAATACCTGACCACCTCCTTGCCGTATTCCGTCAGCCTGTAGTACTTGTGGCCCCCCTTCTCAACACACTCCACCAGCCCCAGCTCTATCAGGGAGCTGTTGCCGTTGTACCTGTTGCCCATCCCCTTAAGACACCCCAGAACATTGGAGGGGTCTGACTTTATAGCCCTTGCCATCTCCGACAGGTAGGTGAAGTTGGGGTAGATGGCATCAAGATAGAACAGCACCTTTCTGCGCAGGTCGCTCTTGTTCAGGGCTCTTATTATTACCGGGTCTATGTAGTAGAAGGAGCTTCTCTCAGCTCCAGCGCCCCTCAGCTTCCCCATGAAAATAAAGTGGCAGCCAGGACTTTTAATACTCTTGTCTTTCGCATGAAATTTCGGATGCTGAAATACTTTCCTATCTAATCCTTCTCGTACAGCCCCGGTACCTGGCGCAGCGTCTGTATCAAATCTTCCTTGTCAAAGGGTTTGGTGATGTAGTCAACCACCATGTTCATCTCCTCCCTCCCCATGGACTCGTAGAGCGGATGCACGGTGAGCATCGCCACAGGGATCTCGCCGTGCCTCTTCCGAATCTCCCTGAGCACCTCCCATCCACTCATCTCTGGCATGAAGAGGTCCAGGAATATGAAGTCGGGTTTGAACCTCTCCAGCACCTCAAGCGCCTCCCTGCCAGAGTTGGCGGTGACAACCTCAAACCCCTCAGAGCTGAGCAGCTTCTTGACTATCGCTGTTATCTCCTTTTCATCGTCCACCGCCAGTATCTTCTTCAATTCCGCCACCTCTCACTGCTGGAGTCCAAAGGTTCTTGCAGACGCGGGTATATTAACTTATCTTTTCGTGGTCTGAAACTCTGTTTCCCGTACCGAAAGATAATGTTTATCTTGGCTGCCAGAGCTTAATAGTCTTTCTGAATGACTGTTGGTGATGGGGTGGCTGGATACACGAGCAACACGGCGAATAACCCCGCTGAGATTGAGCGGCTCATCAACCACATGAATGCTGTCATGCGCAGCGAGCCACCGGTTGCCGAGATTGATTCCTCTCTCACTATAACTTCCTGCAATTCCGAGTTTAAAAAGCTTGCGGGTGTTCAGGTTCTCGGGAGGCGGTGCCGGGAGGTTTTTGGCTGCTCCATGGCTGAAGCCACATGCCCGGCTAAGAGGGCAAGCGCCCAGCGGCGTGCGGTGAGAGCCACTCAGGTGCCGTGTGCTGCGGATGGTGAGGTTTGCTTTCTGCCCCTCTCAGACGGCATGAGCGCAGACGGAGCAATAATGCTGCTCAGCAGGGAGAGCAGGCTGATTGAAACTCTGGAGACGGTGTGCCGCAACCTCCTGCGCAGAAACATGAAGCTGTCAAGGTTTGAGAGAGCCATAAAAGACACGCTGAGCATAGTGGCGCATGAGCTTAAAACACCGCTTACCATTGCCCTCGGATGTATAAGCCTGGCAATGACTGAGAGAAATGGAGCGAAACGTGAAGAGCTGCTTGAGATGGCCAAGAGGAGCCTGATGAGGCAGAACAGCATAATAGAGAGAATGTCAGAGCTCTACAAGATACAGTGCGGAGTTCTCAGCCTGAACCTCAGGGAGTGCGACCTTGCCGAGATAGTTGAGGAGGCGATGCTCAGGAAGCTTCCCTTCGCCGTGGAGAAGGGAGTGAGGCTTGAGCTGCGCACAGCCTGCGGCGCGAGGGTTTTTGCAGACCCTGACTACCTGAGGCATGCCATAGAGGAGGTGCTGGACAACTCCATAAAGTTCAACCGTGAGGGCGGCTGCGTCAGGGTGGAGGTGCGAGCCTGCAACGGTAGCGTTGAGGTTGTGGTTTGCGATACTGGCGTGGGCATAGCCGAGGAGCAGATGGAGCTGATTTTTGAGCCCTTCTTTCAGGGTGACATGTCAACCACCAGGCGTTACCCGGGTGTTGGCCTCGGTCTCACCCTCGCCAGAAAGATAGTTGAGCTGCACAGCGGCGGGGTTGAGGTGGAATGCAGAAAGAAGGAGAGGGGCGTGCTGTGCAGGATAACCCTGCCGGCTACCAGTCCCTGCTGTAGCCGCTTATAAGCGGCTCCTCCAGCACAAAGGTGTGCTCGCACAGCGCGCACCTGATTCTGTGGTTCTTTCCCCCGTTCGGCACAAAAGCAAACTTTGTTGCGCCACATACTGGACATACCCACATGATAATCTGATTAAATGCAATATACTAAATACTTTTACTTTCGGATGCCGTAAGTTATGCAGAAAAACCCGCATGGAAACCTTTAAGTTTCTCCGTGGTTAGATGGTAACCAGTGGGGGCTGTGCGGTGAATCCTGTGGAGGGTACGTGGGAGTATGCCATTTCTGTGGTTGTCGTGATTGTGCTTGAGGCGCTGCTGCTGGCGGGTATGCTGGAGCTTTCCGGCAGGCTTCTTGCTGCGATGCGGGGGTGATCGCATTTACCTGCCGTCATCTGGTGTGGAGATAAGTGCACCTCTGCTGGTGCTGCTGGGCTTCTGCGCCGGTGTGCTCGCCGGGTTCTTCGGCATAGGCGGTGGGTTTCTTGTCACGCCTGCTCTGAACATTCTCGGCATGCCGGTGGCTTATGCTATAGGCACAGACCTGGCGCACATCATGGGCAACTCGGTTGTGGCTACCGCAAGGCACAGGAAGCTGGGAAATCTTGATCTGCGTCTCGGCATGTTCATGATAGCCGGCACCGCGGCAGGTGTTGAGGCGGGCAAGCTTATGGTGCTTACCCTTGAGGCAGGTGGTACAGCAGGGAGCACGGTCAGAAGCTTTTACATTCTGCTTCTGGGTGGCACCTCTATGTACATGCTTCACGAATACCTGAGGGGCAGCACCCCTGGTATCGGGTACGGGGGACACCTGAGGAGGCTGTGCATACCGCCGATGGTATCGCTGCCAGCTTCCGGCATACCCCGGGTCTCTCTGTGGCTGGTACTGGGGCTGGGTTTCGTTACAGGCATGCTTTCCGGCTTTCTGGGCGTGGGTGGTGGATTCATAAGGATGCCCGCAATGATTTACTTGCTTGGTGTGCCGACAACAGTGGCTATAGGCACGGACCTCTTTGAGATAATCTTCTCCTCCGCCATAGGCACGGTACTCTACGCCAGGGAGGCGAGGGTGGAGCTGCTGGCGGCGATGCTCATGCTTCCCGGCTCTGCGCTGGGTGCTCACATCGGTGCTCTCGGAACGAAGCACGTGCGGGGTGTAAAAATCAGGTTTTACTTTGCGCTCACCATGCTCCTTGCTGCCCTTAGTGTGGCTCTCAAGCAGGCGGCGGTAATGCTGGGCTACGGGTATGCGGAGAGCCTGGCATTGCTTCTGCTCTTTGGCTCTGCGGGCATGATGACGCTCAATATAGTGATCTGCACTCTCAGAGGCGTTGCGGGGGAGCATGTTTCCACCTCGCCGGCAGGTGGCGTGCTCGCGGCCAGCGGCGGCTCGGTGCATGCGATGCGTGCGCTGCGGCTTGCAGCAAGGATTGCGGTGCGCACCGGCGAGAGGCTCACCCTGCTGGTGGTCAGAGAGCCAGGCATGGAGGTAGAGCATGTTAAGCGCCGCTCGCTGGAGGTGGTGCGTGCTGAGGGTGCGGATGCAGAGGTTGTGGTGAGAGAGGGCGCTCCGGCGGCTGAGATTCTGCAGGAGAGCAGGCGTCACGGTTTGCTGGTCCTCGGCTCTCATGGGACGAGGAGCATAGCCGAGCATCTGCTGGGAAGCAACTCCGAGAAGGTGGTGGCGAGGATGCGCACCACAACCCTGGTGGTGAGGGATGAGCGCATCAGCAGGGTGCTGGTTTGCCTCAGGCTGCCGGAACATCGTCCAGCTGTGCTGCGGGCAGGTATTGAGATTGCAAAAATCTTCGGAGCAGAGCTTCGCATAATCCACGTAGTCCCCCTGCCAGTGCTTTACAGGGTGAAAACCCTGCCCCTCTCTCTGGAGGATGTGCTTGAAATTTATCACGAGAGGCCCTCCGCCATGCGGCGGCTCCTGTCAGAGGCAGAAGCAGAAGGCGTTCGTGCAGATTTCAGCTTCAGGCAGGGCATACCTGAGGAGGAGATTCTGCGGGAGGCAGAGGAGTGGGGTGCGGAGCTTGTGGTGCTGGGGGATTCGGGCTGGGGCATGCTCAGCGAGCTCGTGGGCTCGCTTTCAGAGCACATAGTCAAGCATGCCGGCATAAACGTTCTTGTGGTGCACAGGCGCTCAGAATCTCTTTTTGGTCAGCCTGCTGAGCTCAAAGCTGGCGGTGCTGGCGATGCTCATGACCGCCATAACACCAGCCTGCACGGGGTCAGTAACAACGAGGTCAGCCACCTCGGGTACAGAGCCTGCCATGTTCAGTGATATCACGGGTATGCCGTAGTCAGCCTTCAGCTCCTGCACCGCCCGGGTCACCTCGCCTCCCATTAGCGAGCCCGCCAGCACCAGCACCCCCGCCCTGTGCAGCCTGCCCACAGCCCTCACAGCCTCCGCAAGCTTCTCCTCCCCGGCTAAGGGTATGGTGTCAACGCTGATTCTCTCGCCCCGCAGGTTGTGCCTGTCAGCCTCGCTCACCGCCCCCAGCACCACCTGCGCCACCTGAGCGCCGGCACCTATGACGATGACCCTCTTTCCGTATATATCCTCCAGGGGGCGGTGCACCTCCACCTGCACCACGCTCTCCACCTTCAGCAGCTCTCCCTTGAGCGCCTCAACATCCCGCACCCCCTCCAGCTCAAAGTACACCTGCACCAGCTCATCCAGCATGAACTGCTGCACGTAGGTTATGTTAACGTCATGCTCCGCTATCACCGTGCTCAGGTCCCTCAGCAGCCCCTTTCTGTCCCCTGCGAAAACGCTTATTCCGACAGGCATTCCCGCACCTACGGTGAGAGCTCAATTCCGTTGGAGCCTATTGTGAACTTGAAGGAGCCTATGACGTGCTTGGTACCGCGCATCTTCCTTATTGAGATTCTGCGCTTCTGCGTCTCTGAGTCAAGGCGCAGTATGAGCACGCCGTCAAACATGAAGGTTTCCATCGGAAACTCCTTTATGCCGATGTCTGCGCTCTGCCCCTCCGTAATCACCAGCGATGTGACCTCCCTCATGCTGAGCAGCTTTGACAGCCTGAGAATCTTGGTTCGCTTTTCAAACTCATCCTGGGCATACAGCCCCATTACCGCCAGGCTGTCTATCACCACCCTCTTTGCGTCTATGGCGTTTATCGCGTCATCTAAGTTGGCTATCAGGTTGTCCACATCCAGCCCTGTGCGCAGGATTTCCTCGTCCACATCGTCGGAGATGCGGTAGGTCACGGCATCCATGAGTATCAGCTTCTGCTCCTTCTCGTACTTCTCAATGTCCCAGCCGAAGCTCTTCATGTTCCTTCTGATTTTGTCCGGGGTTTCGTCAAAGGTTATGAATATACCCGGCTCATCGTACCTGGTGACGCCGGTGTAGATGTACTGCATGCCAAAGATTGACTTTCCGCTGCCGGGTCCGCCAATTACAAGTATCGTGTTTCCTTTCGGGAATCCTCCTATAGCAAACAGATTATCCAGCCCCGGGATTCCTGTCTTCACAACCTCCATCCAGCAGTACCTCCGTTACAGTATTCTTTCATCCACCCCATATAAACCTTTACAGCATCCGCTTCAGCATCTCTGCGGTTCTGGTGTCCAGGCGCACCCTCCGCTCCTGCAGGGCGCTCACCTCCTCCCTCCTCACCAGCCTGCCGTTCACCCTCGTCCACCCCCTCTCAGCCAGCTCTGCAAACTGCCTGCCGCCTCTGATGCCCAGCCTCGCAGCCCTCTCCGGGTCAATCCTGCTCCTCCTCAGCACCAGCTCATCACCCTCAACCGCCACACTCATCCTCTTAGAGAGCAGCTCAGCGCAGCCTTTAACCACCTCCTCGGGGCTTGCGGTGCCGCTGACGCCGGCAACCCTGCCGTCGCTGTCACGTCTGGCGCTCAGTCCCAGCGCTTCAAGCATGAGCTTGAAGGCTCTGGTGTCAGCACGCTCAGCCTCCCTCAGCAGAGTTGCATCAACCTCTAAGGTGCTCTGGCTCAGCCTCTCCAGGATATGCCTTCTTCTGCCAGCGTGCACGCCCAGCCTCTCCGAGAACTTCAGAATCTTTCTTCGCTCCTCTGCCCGCATGCCCTTCCAGTCTAAGTGCACCGCTCTGGCGCCGCACAGCTCCACCGCCTGCCTGAAAACCTCAAACTCAAGCTCAGCTATGGCGTAGCTGGGTATTATGTGCCCCACCGCCAGCTCGCTCTGCAGCACCAGCTCCGTGTGTCTGGGTGCGTAGTGGCTGCCGCCGGCGCCCACGCAGGGGATGAAGGTTTCCCTGCACTCCGCAGCCTTCAGCGCAGCCTCAGCCACCGCCCTCAGCGCTCTCTCATCCCTCCACTGCTCCTCCCCCGGACCCACCTCCACGAAGAGCAGGGGCTTCTCAAGCTCCGTGGGACCGTGGTGGGTGGCTTCTAAGCACACCTGGTACTCCAGCCTCTGCCTCCTCCTGTGCCTCTCCAGCTCCAGGAGCGCCACCCGCATGGCATGCGGCTGGGCTCGTGCCAGGCTTTCGGGCATGCCGCCCACCCTCGCCTCCCTTCCCAGGTTGCCGGTGACGTGCACGCTAAGCGTTCTGAGCTCAGACTCTGCCCTGTGGCGTGAGGCAAAAACATAAAACTCAGCCTCCGGGAAGTGGCTGTCCAGGTGCTCAGCCCTCACCAGCTCCCTCTCAGTGGCTATCGCCCGCACTTCCCCCCGCTCAAGCACCGGCGCTCCTTCAAACTCGCCAGCTCTGCGGAAGCCGTAGTGCTCCTCCAGCAGCCTGAATATTCGCCTCCCTGCAGCATCAAGCTGCGAGGTTACAATAACCCTCATCCGCTACCCTCTGAACACCGGCCTCTCTGAGAGCCTCACGGGAAGGGGCAGCCTGTGGAAGGGCTTTCCCCTGCACTCAGCTTCAATAAGCTCAGCCAGCTCCTCCGGGCTCATCTTCCTCTGCTCCCCCGTGCTTCTGAGCCTGACGCTGAGCATCCCCTCCTCAGCCTCCCTCTCACCCACCACGCAGATGCAGGGCACCCACTCCTTCTCAGCCCTGCGCACCTTCTTCTGCAGCGTCTCGGGTGTGTCGTCAAGGTCTGCTCTGATTCGCATCTTCAGCAGTCTCTCAAGCACCCTCTCAGCATACCCCATGCTGCGCTCGGACACCGGCAGAACCCTCACCTGCGTCGGGCAGAGCCACAGGGGAAGCGCGGGCTTTTCGCCCATCGCCGAGCGCAGGTAAGCCTGCTCAAGCATGGCGTATATATTCCTCTCAATACCCCCGCTTATGCTCGCGTGAAGCAGCACCGGCGTGCGCCTCTCTCCAGCCTCGTCCACGTAACCTATGCCGAATCGCGTTGCGTTCTCCACATCAATCTGCACTGTTGAAAGGGTGGCAGCCTTCTTCTGCGAGTCCACAACACAGAACTCAAACTTCATGACAAAGTAGAAAAACCTCTCATCCCACATCTCTACCAGCACAGGCTTGCCGAGCTTTTTTGCAAGCTCTGCGGCGAGCTCCTGATTTTCCTCATAAAAGCTGCGCACGAACCTCACCACAGCCTCGTACTCCAGCTCAACCTCCTGCATCCAGCGCATGCTCAGCTCAAACTGCCTGAGGAACTCCTGCTTTGCCTGCTCCATATCCCTGCACAGCGTGTGCATATCCGGCATCGTAAAGGCTCTCAGCCGCTTCAGCCCCACGAGCTCGCCGCTCTGCTCTCTCCTGAAGGAGTAGCGGGTAAGCTCATACACCCTCAGCGGAAGATGCCTGTGGCTCAGGGTCATGCTGCGCATCATCAGGTACTGCCCGAAGCATGCGGCAAAGCGCAGGAAGTACTCCCGGCGGTCGCTGAGCACTATGTACTGGCGTGCCGGAAACCTGTTGAGGTAGCTGCTGAGCTGGGGGTGTGCGAGGTCGTACATCACGGGCGTTTCCACCTCCATGGCACCGTACTCGGCTAAGAGCTCGCTCACCCTCTCCTCAAGCAGGCGCTTAACCAGCCTGCCCTTGGGATACCAGCGCAGGTTGCCCGGGTCGGAGCCCGGTTCGTGGTCTGCGAGCTGGTGCTCCTTCATGAGCCTGAGGTGTGCCGGCTCCCCCTCGGCAGCTCTCGTGCCTCTGAGCTCGTACTCGTAAACCTCCCTCAGCCTCTCATGCTCAGAGAAGTCAAACTTCTCTGCCGGCACCAGCTCACCCTCCGGCGTGAGCACGTACCACTCGCTTTTAAGCTTTTTCTCGGCGGCAAGGGCGGTGCTCTCCTTCCCGGCTTTTATTTCCTTAGAGAGCTCGCTCAGCGGATGCCCCTTGCAGCGCAGCTCAAAGCTCTTGTACCAGCCGAAGGGGGCACGGGTAACAGGCGCCTCGGCGCCGACGCTGCTCTCCAGCACCCTGAGCAGCCTGAGAGCAGTCTCGGCACCTGCCAGCGAGGAGCTGAGATGGGCATAGGGGTAAAGCACCACCCTCTCGGCACCCACGCGCCTCAGTGTCTGCAGCACCTCTTCTGCGGCTCTGCGCGCGGTTTCCTCGGTGTCCCCCCTCTCCACGGCAGTAAAAACAGCCAGAGCGTTCTCAGCTCTGCCCTGAAGCATGTCTTCCGGCACGTCCTCGGCTATGCTCGTTTTCTCCCTGGCTCTGTACTCAATGTAATCAACATGCAGCAGCAGAAGCCTCATTCAGGCACCCATGCTATCTTGGCACGGGTCAGCTTAATAAGCTTTTTCCATGTGCGGCTGGTGCTTCTTCAGCATACCCGCCGCCAGTCATCCTGGATGTACGCAGCAGAATCCAGCAGGAGGTAAAGGGTTGAGGCGGAAGTGGTGCTTCTTGGTGCTGCACGGTGCAGAAAATAACGGAATGAGCAGAAGCCCAATTTAAAATCCAGGACCCCCCTCCCAGCCCCCGTTAACTCTGTGCACACACTCACATATATACTTTTTTGGGACTGATTATCAAAAACTTCCGCAGTTAAAACATTTAGTAACCGGCGGTTATTGAACATCACTTCAGGAGCCTCTGGCTTTCTGAATTGATTTCATCAGAGACACAGCCTCTCTGCCGAGAGGTGTGATTCTGTACAGCTTTGAACTGTCCTGGACGAGCATGCCCATTTTCTTCAGCTTTTTCAGATGGAAATTTACGGAAGTTGGGTCTTTTGCCCCCGTGCTCTTCCAGATTGCCGTGAAGGTCAGCGAACCCCTGCTCAGGATGCTCAGAATCTTTCTGCGCATGGGATGGAGCAGGGCTCTGAGCACCGCCTCAAACTCCTCCTCCCGCATCTCACCCAGCATCTCCTCCCTTCTCTGCAGCACCCCTGCGATGGCTCGCTGAATGTCCTCAACGCTGAAGGGTTTTGGTATGTAGTCGCTTGCTCCGAGGCGCATTGCTTCCACCGCGCCCTTTATGCTGGAGTAGCCGGTGATTATTATCACTCTCGTCTCCGGCAGGTTGTGGCGCACCCATTCAAGCAGCTCAAGTCCGCTGCCCTTTGGCAGTCGCAGGTCAGCCACCACCACCTCCACCCTTTCCCTCTTCAGGATTCTCAGCGCCTCATCCGCCTCTCTGGCGGTGAGCACCCGGTAGCTGGAGCTCAGCAGCCTCTCAAGGGCGCTCAGGGTTATGGGTTCATCCTCCACCAGAAGCACGCAGGGCTTCGCCGAGCTCAGCCTCAAGCACCTCCCTTGCGGCATCTGTTCCAGAGCCTGGTTTAACCTCAACGCCCGAGCACCTGAGCACCTGCTCTATGCAGGCAAGCAGGCTGAGCAGCTCCCTTGCGCTCACCTCGCCCATGTGTCCTATCCTGAATATTCTGCCCTTGAGCCTCTCCTGTCCGCCGGCAACCAGCACCCCGTACTCACGCTTCAGCCTGCCCCTTATATCTCCGTCGCTCAGCCCCTCCGGGATTCTTATGGCGGTGACGGTGTTTGAGGCGTGCTCCCTGCTGGGCAGCAGGCTCAGCCCCATAGCCTCCGCCGCCCTCCTCGTAGCCTCTGCAAGTGCCCTGTGACGCCTTATGCGAGCCTCAAGGGTTTCCCTCTCAATCCTCTTAAGAGCTGCATGCAGCCCGTATATCAGCGTTACCGAAGGCGTGAAGGGTGTGGTGCGCTTCTGCAGCGCCTTCCTGTACCTCAGCAGGTCCAAGTAGAAGACACGTCTGTCCCTGAGCTCCTGCATCCGCTCCCAGGCGCGTTCGCTCACAGCCACAAACCCCAGTCCAGGAGGGGCGGCGAGGCACTTCTGGGAGCCTGTGATGCACAGGTCTATCCCCCAGCCGTCGGTCTCAACCACATCTCCGCCCACGCTGGTGATGGCGTCGGCTATGAAAATAGCATCATGCGCTCTGGCGGCTCTGCCCACCGCCTCCGCGTTGTGCAGCACCCCGGTTGAGGTCTCGTTGTGGGTCAGGGTTACAACCTCTGCACCGCTTTCGGAGAGAGCAGCATCAACCTCCTCAGGGGTGAAGCTGCCGCCCCACTCAACCTCCAGCATGCTCACCTCAGCACCGAAGCACTTAGCAATCTCGCCCAGCCTCTCACCGAACTTGCCGCCGCCGATGCAGAGCACCCTGGTGCCCTGCTCCACCACGCTTGCCACCGCAGCCTCCATGGCGGCTGTGCCGGAGCCCGTTATCAGCGCCACCTCGTTGCGGGTTCGGTACACCATCCTGAGAAGCCGCCAGCATTCCTCAAGAATCTCCTCAAACTCCGGGGTGCGGTGTCCCATCAGCGGCTTCGCCAGTGCCAGCAGCACCTCATCGTCAAGCTCCACCGGACCTGGAATCATGAGCTTCGTGGCAACCACCTCTCTCCAGCCATTGGCGCAGGCGGTAATAAAAGTTTCTGCCATCGTTACCCCGCCCTGTGCCTCTGGCATGTACTATGCAGGAAGATGTGCGGTGGTAGGTGGATTTGAGGGGCTCGGAAAGAGCGAGGCGAGGCTGCTTGAGGAAGCCTTCAGGCGCTGCGAGCGTGTGAGCATATACGTGGTTGCCGACCTGGATGAGAGGCAGCTCAGGCGCGTGCTCAGAAAGCTTGAGCAGCACCTGAGGGCGAGATATCCGGGGAGGTACGAGGTGAAGCCTATCAGCAGCATAGCCGAGGTGGCGGAGAGCGACGCCCACACCATAGTGGTGCCCTACGCGGAGCTCGCGGAGAAGGTGAATGCGCTGCGCGAGAAAGCAGGTCTTAAGAAGATGCTTTCCGTGGTGGTTGAGCCATCAGACAGCAATTAGCTTGCGCAGCAGTGCCATCAGCCTTCTTAGCTTCAGCCCCCTGGACCAGTCAAGCTCCCGCCGGTCTATCATCAGCCTCTCACGGAGCTCAACCAGGGAGGCTCTCACATACTCCTCCGTGCACTTACCCCTTCTGTGCGCTTCAACCACCCTCATCATCTCCTCGGACACCTCTATTCTGTGCCTGATTTCTTCAAGCGAGTCGCTGCTGATGATTCCAGCCTCAGCCTTAAGCTCAGCAAGTTTAAGAGCAGCCTCATAGCTCAGCCTCACTATATCCCCTCTGCTGAGGTGTGCGGTGCGGTAGCTGAGAAACTCCTTCCAGGTAAGCCCGCTGTCAAGGATTCTGTAGTGGTCCATCATGCTGTCTGCGAGCTTTACAACTCCGCACCTCTCCGGGTGCTCGTAGGCGATGGAGCCCGGGTCCAAGAAGGGCGCGTAGGGGGAGATGAAGGGCAGAAGCCTCCTGCCCCTGTACTCCTGCATGAGCTTCTCGGCAAGCCTCAGGGTGGCATGCACGCTATCTTCACTCTGACCGCTCAGCCCTATGCTGAAGTAGAGGTCAAACTGCCTGCAGCCGCAGGCGAAAGCCATGTCCAGCATGTCACGCAGCGCGGCGTTTGAGTAGTTCCTGCCTATCTGCCTTCTCACAGACTCCACCCCCGAATCTGGGGACATCTCTATGGTGAAGTCGTCAACACTTCTGCTGATTTCTTTCATGAATCCTGAGGAGAATGGAACAAATGCTTCAAAAATCAGCGGTATATCCACTTTCTCCTTACGAAGCAGCTCAAGTATGCGTCTGCCGTACTTCTCATCACCTATCGCCAGGTCGCCGAGTATGAAGGCAGGCACCTGAAACTCCTGAACTGCAAGGATGTCTTCAACCACCTTTTCAGGGCTCCTGCGGGCGACGCTGTGCCGGTTGCACACTCTGGCGTATGCGTAGCTTGAGCCGCCGCAGGCGGTGCAGTTGCACTCGCATCCTTTGCGGGTGAGCACCGCCATTATAGGGTGCTCAATGAAGTCAAGAAAGGGAAGCATGTCCAGGTTCTTTGAGCGAAGGAAGCTCCTGAAAATGTACTCATAGTCCAGGTTGAAGCAGTCAATGGTCTCGGGGACGTGGCTCAGCGGATTGCTCCTGAGCCTGCTGCCGCTGCGATAGCTCAGGTTTGGCACCTCATCGGCTCTGCCCCTGCCCTCAATCACCTCCATCAGCTTTACAAAGGGCAGCTCGGTGGAGTCGCCTCTCAGAACGTAGTCCACCTGAGGGACCTTTGAGAGGAGTTCGGTGTGAAAGTAGGTGGCTGAAAGCCCGCCCATCACCACCGGCACCTCCGGATGGAGCTGCTTGCAGAGTCTTGCCAGGTTGAGTGCTCCGTGAACGTGGGGCAGCCAGTGCAGGTCAATGCCAAACGCCTCAGCCCTCATGCGGGCAAGATATTCTTCAGGACGAAAGCGCGGGTCTCTCAGCATCTTGAGCGCTATGTTCACTATCCTGACCCTGTACCCGTGCTGCTCAAGGGTTGAGGCGATGGAGACGAAGCCGAGGGGATACATCTCAAACACGGGTGTGGAGGGCACTAAGTCGTTTATTGGACCCCAGAGTATGGGACGCTCGCGAAAGTCAAAAATGCTGGGCGGATGCAGGAGAATCAGGTCCGCCTTCATAAGTAACACCTTCCATGCCGGGTATTAAACCTACCGCTATGTGAGGAAGTAACTATTAAAATCATTTTTAATCTTGTACACACACGCTTTAACTCTTACCATAATACTTGCGCATGTTACCTGCAGCATCCCTGAAAGCTCATTCATCCGCTATCCAGAACCGCGGAGGATTTTCTGGACCCAACATCTGCAGAGGTGAACAGATGGGAAAGAAGGCACATCACCCGCACCGTGGAAGCCTGGGGTACAGCCCCAGGAAGAGGGCAGCCTCACCTGTACCCAGGTTCAGGACGTGGACAGCAGCCGGAGCGGGTGTCCGGGGGTTTGCAGGATACAAGGCAGGTATGACGCATGTGGTGCGGGTAGATGATTATCCGCACTCAATAACTCACGGACAGGAGATTGTGGTGGCGGCGACGGTGCTTGAGACGCCACCGCTTGCGGTGTTTGGCATAAGACTCTACACCAGAACCACCAATGGTCTGAGAACCCTCACCGAGTGCTGGGCTGAGAAGGTGCACGCTAACCTGGGCAGGGTGCTCAGGCTCCCCAAGAAGCGCAGGGGGGCGGAGGACATTGAGGGGTATGCTAACAGCACGGCGGAGGTGCGGCTGCTGGTGCATACCCAGCCCTGGAAGGCTGGCATAGGCAAGAAAACGCCCGAGGTCATGGAGTTCCCGGTTTCCGGCTCACCGGAGGAGGCTCTGAAGTATGCTTCCGAAAAGCTGGGCGGGGTGCTTGCGGTTTCTGAGCTGCTCTCTGTGGGTGAGCTGGTGGATGTCGCGGCGGTTACCAAGGGCAAGGGCTTCCAGAGCTCGGTGCGCAGGTGGGGTGTCAAGATTCTGCACCACAAGACCAGAAAGGGCAGGAGAAGAGCCGGCACTCTGGGGCCATGGCATCCCTCGGCGATGATGTGGTCAGTGCCCCAGAGCGGGCAGATGGGCTACCACCACCGCACCGAGTACAACAAGCGCATTCTCGCGCTGGGAAAGGAGGGCGTGCTCACCCTGGATGGAAGGGAGGTGGAGATTACCCCTGCTGGAGGTTTTATAGGCTACGGGGTTGTCAGAAGCGACTTTGTGCTGCTTGAGGGCTCGGTGCCGGGACCGAGGAAGAGGCTGGTGCGCCTGCGCCCGGCGGTGCGACCGCCCAGGCGCATGCCGGAAGGTGAGCCAAAGCTGGTGCACGTGAGCACCAGCTCAAAGCAGGGGGTGTAGGCGATGGTTAGCGTTTATTCTCTGGACGGCAGCGTTAAGGGTGACGTGGAGCTTCCTGCAGTGTTCTCAGCGCCATACCGTCCCGACCTGATAAAGAGGGCGGTTATAGCGCAGCAGTCCCACCGGCTGCAGAGGTACGGCGCAGACCCGATGGCCGGGAAGCGCACCTCCGCCGAATCCTGGGGTCCGGGGCATGGAGTCTCAAGGGTGCCCAGGGTGAAGGGAAGCAGGCACCCTGCCGCCGGCAGGGCGGCTTTTGTTCCGCAGGCGGTTGGCGGGAGGAGGGCGCATCCGCCCAAGGCTGAGAAGGTGCTGTACGAGAAGATAAACCGCAAGGAGAGGCTCAAGGCGATAGCCTCGGCGATTGCGGCAACTGCCTCGCCCGAGCTCGTGCGCTCAAGGGGGCATGTATTTGCCGCCGAAACCCTGCCTATAGTGGTTGAGGATGCCCTTGAGGAGGTTTCAAAAGCCAAGGACGTGCTTTCTGTATTCTCTGCCCTCGGCATCGCGGGCGACATAGAGAGGGCTGAGAGGCGCAAGATAAGGGCGGGGAAAGGCAAGATGCGCGGCAGGAGGCGCAGGTGCGGCAGGAGCGTGCTGGTGGTCGTGGCGCGGGACAGGGGCATAGGCAGGGGTGCGAGAAACCTTCCAGGAGTGGACGTGGTTACTGCTGAGGAGCTGAGCGCCGAGCATCTTGCACCGGGAGCTCATCCCGGGAGGCTCACGATTTACACTGAAAGCTCTTTAAGCGTGCTTGAGGAGAGGTTTGAGCCATGGGCACTGAGGTGATAATTTCCCCGGACGTAACCGAAAAGTCAATGAAGATGCTGGAGAGAGAGAACAAGCTGGTGTTTATAGTTTCAAGGAGCGCAAACAGACAGCAGATTAAGAGGGCTATTGAGGAAATGTACGAGGTGAAGGTGATGAAGGTCAACACCTGCATTCACCGCGGGCGGAAGAAGGCTTACGTGCGCCTTGCACCCGAGTACAGCGCCGCGGATGTTGCAACAAAGGCAGGTATATTCTGAGGTGGTGTCATGGGTAAGAGGATAATATCCCAGCGCAGAGGCAGGGGCGGCAGCGTCTTCAGAGCGCCCTCCCACAGGTACAGGTGCGACCTGAAGTACAGGCGCTACGATGAGACGGAGAAGCAGGGGGTGGTGAAGGGCAGGGTGGTGGATATAGTGCACGACCCGGGGAGAACCGCACCCCTGCTGGAGGTGGTGTTTGAGACCGGCGAGAGGAGGTACATGCTTGCCCAGGAGGGGGTCAGGGTGGGAGATGTGGTTGAGGCAGGTGCTCAAGCCTCTGTGAATGTGGGCAACGTTCTCCCGCTGGGCAGGATTCCCGAGGGCACGCCGGTGTGCAATGTTGAGCTGAAGCCAGGCGATGGTGGCAGGATTATCAGGAGCGCTGGCAGCTACGGGCTTGTGGTGTCTCACGAGGGCGACTCAACGGTGGTGCAGCTCCCCAGCGGCAGCTTCAAGAGCCTGAGCTCCGAGTGCAGGGCGGCTGTTGGAGTGGTGGCAGGCGGCGGAAGAAGGGACAAGCCCGTGATGAAGGCTGGGAAGAAGCACCACATGCTCCGCTCAAAGGCAAAGTACTGGCCCGTGGTGAGGAAGGTGGCGATGAATCCCGTTGACCACCCCTTCGGCGGAGGCTCACGCTCACCCGGCAAGCCCACGACGATTTCAAGAAGAATGCCTCCCGGCAAGAAGGTAGGGCAGGTGGCTGCAAGGAGGACAGGGAGGAGGTAGGCATGGCGAGAAAGGAGTTCACCTACCGTGGTTACACGCTTGATGAGCTGAAGAAGATGAGCCTTGAGGAGTTTGCCGAGCTGCTGCCAGCCAGGCAGAGGCGCTCCCTGAGGCGGGGCTTCACGCAGGTGCAGAAGAAGCTGCTGCAGAAGGTGAGCAAGGCGCTTGAGGGCAAGAACGTCAAGCTCAGAACGCATGCCAGGGACATGATAATACTGCCGAACATGGTGGGTCTGACCTTCCAGGTGCACAACGGCAAGGAGTGGGTCAGGGTTGAGGTGAAGCCAGAGATGATAGGACACTACTTAGGAGAGTTCGCACCCACCAGGAAGAGGGTGAAGCACGGCTCACCGGGTGTGGGTGCTACGAGAAGCTCCATGTACATACCGCTCAAGTGAGGTTGGAGTATGGGCAGGCTGGGCTATTCCTTCAAACCTGAGAATCCCGAAAAAACGGCAAGGGCAATGGGCAGAATGCTCAGGGTTTCACCCAAGTACTGCGTGGAGATAGCCAGAGAGCTGAGGGGCATGAAGCTGAGCAGAGCCAAGGCGTACCTGACTGACATAGCGGAGATGCGCAGACCGCTGCCCCTCAGAAGACACCTCAAGGGCGTTGCACACCGCAGGGGGTTAAGAAAAGCCTGCGCTGGCAGGTACCCGAGGAAGGCGGCAATGCTGGTGCTCAGGGTTCTTGAGAGCGCTGAGAAGAATGCAGAGTACAAGGGGCTGGATGCTGAGAAGCTCTACATACGCCACATAGCAGCACAGCGGGGCAGGATTATCAGGGGCTGGATTCCCAGAGCCTTTGCAAGAGCCACACCCCACAACACACCCACCACGCACTTAGAGGTGGTGCTGGAGGAGAGGTAATGGCGCTGGAGAGGAAGTTCATAGAGGACAACATACACAGGTTTGAGGTGGTTGAGTTCCTGCACCGGGAGCTGGAGAAGACGGGCTGCGGCGAGGTGGAGGTGCAGCGCACCCCCATAGGCACCAGGGTGGTGGTGTGGGTGCAGCGCCCGGGGCTGGTTATAGGACGAAAGGGACAGGCTATCCGGAAGCTCACCGCCATACTCAAGAGCAGGTTCGGGCTTGATAACCCGCAGATTGAGGTGCAGGAGCTTGAGGTGCCGGAGCTGAACCCGCAGGTGATGGCGAGGAGCATAGCGGCGGCGCTTGAGAGGGGCACCCACTTCAGAAAAGCCGGCTACACGGCGCTGCACAGGATAATGGATGCAGGGGCGAGGGGTGCGGAGATAACCATCTCCGGCAAGCTCACCGGGGAGAGGGCGAAGACCGTGAAGTTTGTGGACGGCTACCTGAAGCACTGCGGCGAGCCTGCGATGCAGTTCGTGAGGGTGGGGTATGCTGTAGCCTCACCCAAGCCCGGGGTGATAGGGGTTAAGGTCAAGATCATGCCGCCCGGCACGAGGCTGCCGGATGATGTGGTGTACAGGCAGGAGGAGAAGGCGAAGGAGGCTGAGGCGGAGCCGCAGCAGGAGGCAGGTGAGGAGCAGAAGGCTGAGGTGCAGGCGAGCGTAGCAGAGGAGGAGGGCGGCTCTGGGGGAGAGCAGGCTGAGGTGAAGCAGGATGGCGATAATAAGGGCGAGTGAGCTCAGGGACATGGGAACAGAGGAGCTGCAGGAGAAGCTGCAGGAGCTGAGAATGGAGCTGTTCAAGGAGCGCTCAAAGGCAGCGGCAATCGGCACACCCGAGAATCCCGGCAGAGTGCGGGAGATTCGCAGAACCATAGCGAGGATACTGACGATAATGAATGAGAGGGCGGCGAATGAGGCTAAGGGCTAAGTATCTGAGCAGGCATGAGCTCATCGGTCTGGAGTGCAGGGTGGTTAGCGCCAGCGATGCCGGAATGGTGGGAATCTCTGGAAGGGTGGTTGATGAGACCAGGAACATGCTGGTTATTCAGGGTGAGAGAGGCAGGAAGATGGTGCCGAAGAAGGGCACCGTCTTTCAGTTTGTGGTGGGTGAGCGCCTGCTGGAGGTGGAGGGCGAGAGCATCCTTGCCAGACCTGAGGAGAGAATAAAAGGGTGATGAGCATGCGCGATATAGGTGTGGATGTTAGGGCTCCTGAGAGGGAGTGCAGCGATGTGCACTGCCCCTTCCACGGGCACCTCAAAGTGAGGGGACAGATAATTGAGGGCACTGTGGTGAGCGACAGGATGAACAACAGCGTGGTGGTTCAAAAAGATTACCTTCGTTACATTAAAAAATACGAGAGGTACGAGAAGCGCAGGAGCAGAATACTCGCCCACAACCCGCCGTGCATCTCCGCAAGGGTGGGCGAGAGGGTAAAAATCATGGAGTGCAGACCCATAAGCAAGGCTAAGAGTTTTGTGGTGATTGAAAAGGAGGCAGAGGAATGAAGGCTGTGCCCGCAAACATTACCAGAGCGCTTCCGAGCGGTGCAAGGCTCACCGTGGCAGACAACACGGGAGCTAAGGAGATTGAAATCATCCAGGTCATAGGTTACAGGGGCACGAGGCGCAGGTACCCCAAGGCGGGTGTTGGAGACATGGTGGTGGCGAGCGTTAAGAAGGGCACGCCAGAGATGAGGAAGCAGGTGGTGAGGGCGGTTATAATACGCCAGCGCAAGGAGTACCGGCGCAGAAATGGCTGGAGGATAAAGTTTGAGGACAACGCCGCGGTTATCACCAATGAGAAGGGCGAGCCAAAGGGCAGCGAAATCAAGGGCGCCGTGGCAAAGGAGGCGGCTGAGCGCTGGTCAAAGATAGCCAGCCTGGCGAGCACGGTGGTGTAGTATGAGCAGCACACAGCCAAGAAAGCAGAGGAAGCGCCTGTACACTGCCCCCATGCACAGGCGCCAGAAGATGGTGTGCGCCCACCTGAGCAGGGAGCTCAGGGAAGACTACGGCAGGAGGAGCCTGCCGGTGCGAAAGGGTGACAAGGTGAGAGTGCTCAGGGGCGACTTTAAGGGTCATGAGGGCATCGTGGAGAGAGTTGACCTGAAGAGGATGAGGATATTTGTAACGGGGGTGACGGTGCAGAAGAGCGATGGCACCGAGAGGCTTTACCCGCTTCACCCCTCAAATGTTGAGATTGTGAAGCTTGAGCTGAGGGATGAGGAGAGAAAGGAGATGCTTGAGAGGTAGATGATATGAGCTTGCACGCAAAGCGACTTACGGCTCCAAGGGTGCTGAAGATTCCGAAGAGGGTGAGCAGGTTCATAGTGAAGCCATCCCCGGGTCCGCATCCAGCAGACAGAAGCATCCCGCTGCTGGTGCTCATAAGAGACGTGCTGGGATACGCCAGAAATGCCAGAGAGGCGAAGAGGATTATCAAGGCTGGAAAGGTGCTGGTGGACGGAAGGGTGAGAAAGGACCACAAGTACCCCGTGGGGCTGATGGATGTGCTCAGCATCCCGGAAGCTGAGGTGCACAGGCTGGTGGTGATGGACAGACGGGGGAGGCTGGTGCTCAGGGAGATTGAAGCTGAGCAGGCGGGCAGCAAGCTGTGCAGGATTGAGAACAAGACCATAGTGAAGGGCGGGCATGTGCAGCTCAACCTGCATGATGGCAGGAATGTGCTGGTCAGGGTGAAGAATCCCGAGAAGCCGGAGGAGGATGTTTACACCACCGGCGATTCGCTGCTGATTGACTTAGGGAGCGGGGAGATTAAGGCTCATCTTCGCTACTCTTCAGGCAGCCTGGCTTACATAACAGGTGGCAGGCACAGGGGCGAGCTGGCAAGGATAGAGGAGATACGGAAGGTCAGAGGCTGCCAGCCGAATGTGGTGGTGCTTTCCAGGGATTCTGAGAGGTTTGAGACCATTGAGGATTACGTTTTTGTGGTGGGCGAGCAGGAGCCAGTGCTCAGGGGGGTGTTTGAGCAGTGAACCCCATGCGCAGACTGCGCATAGCCAAGGTGACGGTGAACATGGGCGTGGGCGAGGCAGGTGAGCGCCTGGCGAAGGCTGAGAAGCTCTTAGAGGAGCTGACAGGTCAGAAGCCAGTGCAGCTCAGGGCAAAGCGCACCATCCAGCCCTTTGGAATAAGAAAGAACCTGCCCATAGCCTGCAAGGTTACGCTGAGGGGTGAGAGGGCGCTGAGCTTCCTGGACAGGGCTCTGAGCGCTGTGGACAGGCGGCTGAGCGCTAAGAGCTTTGATGAGCACGGGAATTTTGCCTTCGGTATAAGGGAGCACATAGACCTGCCGGATGTTAAGTACGACCCCATGGTGGGGATATACGGCATGGACGTGTGCGTCGCCATAGAGCGCCCCGGCTACAGGGTGAAGCACCGCAGGCTCAAGCGCGCGAAGGTGGGCAGGAGCCACAGGGTTACCAAGGATGAGGCGATTGAGTTTGTGAGGCAGGAGTTCGGTGTGGAGGTGGTGTGAATGGCGCAGAGGCGTGTGGGCAAGGGCACGAGAAGGTGCAGAAGGTGTGGCACCTACGGGGCTATAATAAGGAGGTACGGGCTTTACATCTGCAGGCACTGCTTCAGAGAGGTGGCGCCCCAGATTGGCTTCAAGAAGTATGAGTGAGGTGAGGTAATGCGCTTTGATCCGCTTGCAGATGCTCTCTCAACAATAAAGAACAGCGAGTACAGCGGCAGGCTGGAGTGCACCGTCAAGCCTGCTTCAAAGCTCATAGCCAGCGTTCTGAACGTGATGAGGGAGTACGGGTATCTTAAGGAGTACGAGTATATAGAGGATGGCAGAGGCGGAATATTCAGGATAAGGCTGGCAGGCAAGATCAACGACTGCGGGGTTATAAGACCCAGATTCCCTGTGGGTGTCAGGGAAATTGAGAAGTATGAGAAGCGCTTTCTTCCAGCAAGCGGCTTCGGGGTGATTGTAATCTCTACACCCCTCGGGATAATGAGCCACTACGCCGCCAGAGAGAGGAACACGGGCGGCAGGCTGATCGCCTATGTTTACTGAGGTGAGCTGAATGCCTGAATACGCTGAGGAGATAACGGTGCCGGAAGGCGTGGAGCTCAGGGTTGAGGGCGATGAGGTGGTGGTGAGCGGCAGCAGGGGTGAGCTGCGCAGGAGGCTGGCTTATCCCGGGGTGAGAATAAGAAGAGAGGGTGAGAAGGTGCTCATAGAGGCTGAGCTGCCCCGCAGAAAGCACAGAGCCATGGTGGGAACCTTCAGGGCGCACATTCAGAACATGATAAAG
This sequence comes from archaeon, assembly GCA_026989875.1. GTDB lineage: Archaea > Hydrothermarchaeota > Hydrothermarchaeia > Hydrothermarchaeales > BMS3B > JAADFH01. The sequence continues at coordinate 11,172 of JALSIP010000120.1, read as the reverse complement.
GGGGTTACAGAGGGCTTCACATACAAGCTCAGGGTGGTGCACTCACACTTCCCCATGAGCGTGAGGGTTGAGGGGGATGAGGTGGTGGTGGAGAACTACCTGGGTGAGAAGGTGCCCAGGAGGGTGAAGATATTCGGCAACTGCAGGGTGAAGGTGCAGGGGGATGAGGTGATAGTGGAGGGGATAAACAAGGAGGAGGTGGGGCAGACGGCTGCCAGAATTGAGCAGCTCACCCGACCTGGCAGGAGAGACCCGAGAACCTTTCAGGATGGTATATACCTGGTTGAGAGAGATGGTGTGCCCGTGTAGGATGGTGAAGGTATGAGGCTCAGAAGGAAACCGGAGTTCAAAAGGGTTGATTATCACCGCCACAAAAAACTCAGAAGGAGCTCCTGGCGGAGACCGCGCGGGAGGCACAACAAGACCAGAAAGCAGAAGAAGGGCAAGTTCCTGATGCCAAAGGTCGGCTACGGCAACGTGGCAGAGCTCAGGGGTCTGCACCCCTCCGGCTACCGGGAGGTGCTGGTGCACACACCGGGCCAGCTTGAGGATGTGGACGCGGAGAAAGAGGCGGTGCGCATTGCAGGAGGAGTGGGCAGGAGAAAGAGACTTGAAATTCTGAGGCTTGCAGAGGATAAGGGGATTAAGGTACTCAACCCGGAGGTAAGGTGAATGACGCTCCGTACACAGCGCAGACTGGCTGCAGCCCTGCTGAAGGCTGGCAGAAAGCGGGTATGGATAGACCCGGAGGCGGAGGAGGAGGTCAGAGAGGCAGTCACCAGAGAGGATATACGGAGGCTTATCAGGGAAGGCGTGATTCAGGCAAAGCAGAAGCGGGGAATCAGCAGCTACCGCAGGAAGAAGCAGATGCAGCAGAAGCGGAAGGGCAGAAGACGCGGGCATGGCAGCAGAAAGGGCTCCAAGTACGCAAGGCTGAGCAAGAAGGAGCGGTGGATGCGGAGTGTGCGCTCGCTGCGCAGGCTGCTGAGGGAGCTGAGGGATGAGAAGAAGCTAAGCAGGAGGAACTACAGGAAGCTCTACATGATGGTAAAGGGTGGTGCTTTCAGGAGCAAAGCGCACCTCCGGAGCTACCTGAGTGAGATGGAGAGCAGGTGAGCTGGCATGGCAGGCGGAGCAAGATACAGGGTTGCCTTCAGAAGGCGGAGTGAGGGCAAAACCGACTACAGGAAGCGCCTCAAGCTGCTGCTTTCTCACAAGCCCAGGGCGGTTGTCAGGCTCACCAACCGCTATGTTGTCGCCCAGCTGGTTGAGTACCAGCCAGAGGGTGATGTTACCCTTGCCTCAGCCCATTCCAAAGAGCTTGCGAAGTTCGGCTGGAAGGGCGGCACCCGCAACCTGTGCTCCGCCTACTTGGTGGGCTACCTGCTCGGAAAGCGTGCGCTCGGAAAGGGCGTGAGAGAGGCTGTGCCTGACCTGGGGCTGCGAACGCCGGTGCATGGAGGCAGGTGCTTTGCGGCTCTTAAGGGGCTGCTGGATGCGGGGCTCAGCATACCTGTGAGTGAGGAGGTGCTGCCGGAGATGGCGAGAATAAGAGGGGAGCATATAGCGGAGTACGCAAGGGTGCTGGGCGAGGCTAAGAAGCAGCGCTTCTCGGAGTACCTGAAGCGCGGGCTTGACCCGGAAGCTCTGCCGGAGCATTTTGATGAGGTGCTGGAGAGGATCAGGGAGGCTGCTGGAGATGAATGATGAGGTTGAGTGGGTGCCGAAAACCAGACTGGGCAGGATGGTGAGCAGCGGCGAGATAACGGATATAGCAGAGGTGTTCAGGAGAGGCTTCAGGATAATGGAGCCTGAGATTGTGGATGTGCTCCTGCCGGGGATGAAGGAAGAGGTGCTGGACATAACCATGGTGCAGAGAATGCACAAGTCGGGCAGGAGAATGCGCTTCAGAGCCACGGTGGTGGTGGGCAATGAGAACGGATACGTGGGGGTGGGCAAGGGAGTTGCCAGAGAGGTTGGACCTGCGATACGCAAGGCGATAAAGGATGCGAAGCTCAACATCATCCAGGTGGCGAGGGGGTGCGGTAGCTGGGAGTGCGGATGCGGCACCTGGCACAGCGTGCCCTTCGCCGTTACCGGAAGAGCGGGAAGCGTGCGGATTACCCTGCTGCCGGCTCCACGGGGCACGGGGCTGGTTACCAATGACGTGAGCAAGAAGATTCTTGCCCTCGCGGGGATTTCTGACGTGTGGAGCAAGGCTTTCGGTGAGAAGCGAACCACCATAAACACCACAAGAGCCACCTACGAGGCTCTGAGAAACACCACCAGAATGAAGCTCAGCGAGATGGCTCAGAAGGCGGTGGGCTTCACCGTGGGTGAGGTGAGGTAGATGAAGCGGCTGGCAGTGGTTAGGGTGAGAGGCAGGGTGGGCGTGAACTCCAGGATTGAGGACACGCTCAGGATGCTCAGGCTCACCAGGGTTAACCACTGCGTTATAGTGGATGACCGCCCAACCTACATGGGAATGCTGCAGAAGGTTAAGGACTACGTTACCTGGGGCGAGGTTGGCGCCCGGGAGGTGGCTCTTCTCCTGAGGGAGAGGGGGGAGCTTGAGGGCGGCACCAGGCTGACCGACGCCTACGTCAGAGAGAACACACCCTACAGCAGCATAGATGAGTTTGCAGAGGCTTTTGTGGAGTTCAGGGCAGAGCTTGCAGACATTCCAGCCCTGAAGCGGGTGTTCAGGCTGCATCCGCCCAGGAAGGGGTACAGGAAGATAAAGCGGAGCTTTGCTGAGGGAGGAGCGCTGGGATACAGGGGGGAGAGAATATCCGAGCTGCTCAGGAGGATGCGGTAGATGGCGCACAAGCATCGCAAGATACGCAAGAAGCGGGGCTCAAGAACCTGCGGAAGAGGCTCGCACAAGAAGGCGAGAGGTGCCGGCAACAGGGGGGGCAGGGGCATGGCAGGCACCCACAAGGGAAAGTGGACCTGGGTTATAAAGTATGCGCCCGACCACTTCGGCAGGCGGGGCTTTAAGCCGCCTGCCAGGAGAGAGATGCTCACCGTTAACCTGGGAGAGATTGAGGAGAGCATAGAGAGGCTCATGGCGTCCGGCATTGCCAGAGAGCTGGAGGATGGCAGGATTGAGGTGGACCTCACGGGCATGGGCGAGGTTAAGGTGCTCGGGACTGGAAGGCTCACCAGGGCGCTTGTGGTGAAGGCGGCTGAGTTCTCTGAAAGAGCCGCCGAGAAGCTCGCCCGGGCAGGCGGTGAGGCTGTGGTGCCGGAGTGATTAGGGCATGGGTGTGCTGCACAGGTTTGAGGGACTCCTCACGTCTCTGCCGGAGGTTCAGCGTCCGAGGGAGATTCTGAGCTTCAAGCAGCGCTTCAAGTGGGTTGTGGTCGTCCTCCTGATATACTTCCTTCTTGCTAATACCATGCTCTACGGGCTTGATGAGGAGAGGGCTATAAACTACTTCGGTGCACTGCAGACCATAATGGCGAGCAAGTTCGGCACCCTCATGACCCTGGGCATAGGTCCGATTGTCACGGGCTCAATTATACTGCAGATCCTGGTGGGAGGGAAGCTGATAGACCTTGATCTTTCCAATCCCAGGGACAAGGCTATATACATGGGCACCCAGAAGCTGCTCTCTTTTGGTTTTACGGTGTTTGAAGCGGTGGTGATGGTGGTCATGGGGGCGCTGCCAGCCCAGGGGAACCTGCTGGAGTACCAGGTGCTGATAGTGGCACAGCTGGTGGCGGCGGGGGCTCTGGTTATATACATGGATGAGGTGGTGTCCCGCTGGGGTTTTGGCTCTGGCATAGGGCTGTTCATAGCCGCCGGCGTGTGCGAGGAGATAGCCTGGAGAGGCTTCAATCCCTTTTTCAGCGGCGGCGCGCCCGCGGGTATAGTGCCGAAGTTCTTTTACACGCTCTTCAACGGCTATCCCGACTTCTTCTCCTTAGTGCCGCTGCTGGGCACGCTGGTGGTGTTCGCAATAGTGGTGTACTTTGAGAGCATGCGGGTTGAAATCCCTCTGACCTACGGCAGGTTCAGGGGGGCGAGGGGCAGGTACCCGATAAAGTTCATATACGCCAGCAACATCCCTGTTATATTTGCCAGCATACTCATGGCTAACGTGCAGCTCTGGGCAGCTATGCTCCAGAAGGTGGGATACCCGGTGCTTGGAACAATAGACCAGGCTACAGGCGTGGCAACGGGTGTGGTGAGGTTCTTCACCTTCCCGAGACCCATATACACGCCAGACTTTGACCCCGTGCATGCGGTGGTGTTCACGCTGCTGCTGATAACGCTGTCGGTGCTGTTCTCAATATTCTGGGTGGAGACCGCAGGCATGGACGCAAAAACCGTCGCGAGACAGCTCCAGCAGGGGGGGATGAAGATTCCGGGGTTCAGGGGTGATATCAGGATTATAGAGAGGGTGCTGCAGCGCTACATACCCGCGGTTACGGTGCTGGGTGGCGCTTCGGTGGGAGCGCTTGCGGCTCTGGGGGACCTGACCGGCGCCCTGGGCGGAGGCACGGGGGTGCTGCTCACCGTGGGCATACTCTACAGGCTTTACGAGGAGATCGCAAAGCACCAGATTATGGAGATTCATCCCATGCTCAGGAGGGTGGTGGGCGACCTGTTTTAGAGGTGAGCGAGATGAAGTGCGTGGTGGTTACGGGAATACCAGGTGTGGGTAAGAGCACGGTGCTCAGCGCTGCTCTCGCAAAGGCTGAGTCCAAGTTTCAGGTGGTGAACTTTGGGGACAAGATGTTTGAGATTGCAAAGAGGGAAAATCTGGTGAGCTCCAGGGATGAGATGCGAAAGCTTGAGCCGGAGGTGCAGAAGCGCATCCAGAGGCTGGCTGCCAGGGCAATTGCAGAGATTGCAAAGCGGGAGAATGTGGTGGTGGATACCCACTGCACCATAAAAACGCCCAGAGGCTTCCTGCCAGGTCTGCCGAGCTGGGTGCTGGAGGAGCTTAAACCGTCGCGCATAGTGCTGATTGAGGCTTCGCCGGAGGAGATCAGGGAGAGGCGTGCTGGCGATGAGACCAGACAGAGGGACGAGGACAGCGTGGAGGAGATTGAGCTGCACCAGACCATGAACAGGGCGATGGCTATGGCTTGTGCCATGCTTACGGGAGCAACGGTTGAGATAGTGGAGAATCGCACGAACATGCTGGAGGAGGCGGGAGACAGGCTGGCGAGGTGCATATAGGTTGAAGGCGCTGGAGCCGCTCTACGCGGTGCTCAACTCAACCCTTGGACTGGCTTTCAGCATAGGCAATGAGCACAGGTACATGATAGGCATACTTATAATCTCCTCGCTGGTTTCGCTTTTCATAACCCTGGTCACCAGCAGGGTGGTGGACAGGGAGAGGATGAGGCACATAAGAGAGAGGATGCCGCAGCTCCAGGAGAGGCTCAGGAAGGCGCAGAAGGAGGGTGACTCCAAGAAGATGATGAAGATTAACCGGGAGATGCTTGAGCTGCAGAGGGAGATGATGTCAAATGCCTTCAAGCCCATGCTCTACACCATGCTCCCGCTGCTGCTGCTGTTCTCCTGGCTGAGGTACACCATGCCCCAGGGGACGGTGGTTAACCTGCCCTTTGAACTGCCGGTTTACGGGAGCAGCCTGGGATGGCTGGGCTGGTACATACTGAGCTCGCTGCTGGTCTCGCCGGTGATGAAGAAGCTGCTCAACGCCGACTTCTGAGGGGCTTTAAAACACAGCGCTGCCATGGCAGCATGCTAAGCCAACCTTTTTATGTCTGGAATGTCAAAGGCTTAAAGGGGTGATTTCATGGAGAAGGAGAAGGTTGTGGAGCTGCTCAATCAGGACCTGAGCGGTGAGATTGAGGCTATACTCGTGTACATGCGAAATGCCGTTGTTGCTGGAGATGCCGCGTGCAGGGCTGCAAGGGGGCTGGAGGAGATTGCGCTGGATGAGATGAGGCATGCTGAGTGGCTTTCCGAGCTGATAGTTGAGCTCGGAGGCAAGCCGAGCATGAGCCACCGCGAGCTTGACTTCGGAGGTAAGGAGCCGAGGGATTTCGTGCGCAGGGTGGTGGAGCTTGAGAAGGAGGCGATAGCGATGTACAGGGAGCACATCTCAGCCATAGACCTGCCGGAGGTGAAGGCTAAGCTGGAGCACATCCTCAGGGAGGAGGAGTGGCACTTGGAGGAGTTTGAGGAGATGCTTGAGGATATGTGAATGATGTTAATGTTTTCTTAAATTGTGCCGGAGAGGCAGGAGGCAGAGGCGGTTGAGCTGGCGTCTGGGTGTGGCGCTGCTGCTGATTCTTGTTGCAGGTGTTTCGGCAGCTCACAGCATGGCGGGTGAGCCCCAGAAGAGGGTTATTGTGGTTTTCAAGGACACCCCGGATGCCGGGCTGATTAAGCGACACGGGGGGGAGGTTATCAGGAGCTACAGCATAATCCCGGCGGTGAGCGCTGTGGTGCCCGAGAGTGCAATGGGCAGGCTGCGGCAGGCTGAGGGTGTGGCATACGTGGAGGAGGATGCGGAGGTGAGGCTGCTGCGCTCCTCACGCTCAAGGAGACCCTCCTCTGGCACCGAGGCACCTCCCGCCGAAATCCTGCCCTGGGGGGTTGCCTTTGTCAGGGCTAACTTAGTGTGGGATAAAAATGGCGACCTCGCCGTAGATGCGGGCGCGCCCACTGGCAGGGGTGTGAAGGTTGCGGTGCTGGACACCGGCATAGATAGAGACCATCCCGACCTTATACCAAACCTGAAGGGCGGGGTGAACTTTGTTTCAACCTCGCCGAGGCGTGCACCTGACCCGAGCGCGTGGGACGATGATAACGGGCACGGAACCTTTGTTGCTGGAATAATAGCGGCTGCTGATAATTCTGCTGGCGTGATTGGGGTTGCTCCGGAGGCGTGGCTGTATGCGGTTAAGGTGATTGACTGGAGGGGCAGGGGATATGAGAGCGATGTTATCGCCGGCATAGACTGGGCGGTTGCCAACGGGATGCAGGTGATTTCCATGAGCCTGGGCACCCCGCAGGAGTCGCAGGCGCTGCATGATGCGGTGCACAGGGCATACGAGAGGGGAGTGCTGGTGGTGGCGGCGGCTGGAAACAGCGGCGATGGCGTGGCTTCAACGGATGAGGTGGAGTACCCGGCTAAGTATCCCTGCGTGGTGGCGGTGGGTGCTGTTGATTCCTCAGGCAGTGTGCCGGAGTGGAGCGCCAGCGGCGCTGAGGTGGAGCTCGCAGCCCCGGGCGTGGATGTTTATTCCACCTGGGCGGGTGGAGGCTACTACACCGCCAGCGGAACCTCGGCAGCCACACCCCATGTCTCCGGCGTGGCGGCGCTGGTGCTCTCCACAGATATAACACGGGTGGCGCCTGAGTACGACTTCAACGGCAACGGCGCCTGGGATGCTGATGAGCTCAGGGCATGGCTGGATGCAAATGCCAGGGACCTGGGCACGCCGGGCAGGGACTACCTTTACGGATACGGAGTGGTGGATGCTCTGAACAGCGCCACACCCTGATTTTTCAGTTCGTGCTCTCATTGTCCTCCCAATACCCAAAGGTATTTATAGCTACTGGAGCAATACCTACTCATTGCGGTGATACCAAAAACCCATCAGGGGGCGCAGATGCAGCACAAGGCAGACGGGAGCATCAGAGATGTACTTATTGTTTCAGTAGTTGCCATGTCCCTTGCCATACTTGCGTATCTTATCTCTGTCAGATTTGAGTTCATAGACCCCCTTTTCATGTCGCTGCTCCTCGGCATGGCTGTGAGGGCTGCGGTGGGAGGTGAGAGGCTGAATTACGAAGCTATAACCACTCTCGTACGGTTTACCATCCCCGCAGGAATAGTGCTTTACTCTGCAAAGATACCCCTCTACACCTTTGGAATGGCGAGTGTTAACAGAATCGTTGAGATTATATGGGTAATGGCACTGTATTTTCTGATAATATTCACACTTGGCGTGAAGTTCGGGATGGGCAGGAGGCTCACCGCGCTTATAGCCACCGGCTCTGCGGTCTGCGGCGCCTCTGCCATAGCCATACTGTCCCCGCTGATAAGAGCGAGAAAGGAGGAAGCCTCCATAGCTATAATGACCATCACCGCCGTCGGGCTCACTGGCGCAATGATTGCACCCATACTCAAGGACGTTCTCCATCTTAATCCGGAGAGCTACGCCTTCCTTGCGGGTGCAACCCTGCATCAAACGGGTCTGGTGAAGATAGCCAGCTCCTATGGCGGCGTTGAGGAGTCTGCTCTGGCATTCAAGGGCATCAGGATAAGCATGATAGCTGCTGCAGCGGTGGCGGTGCCCTGGCTGCTGAGGGGCAAGCCCAGCTTCCCCCTTTTCATTCCTCCCTTTCTGGCGCTTTCGGTGCTGTTCTCCTTCGTTGAGCCGCTTAAGCCTGTGGCAATGCTGCTCAGCCCCTTTGCCACTTTCGCCTTCAGCGTGGCGCTCGCCTGCATAGGTCTCAGCATCCACATGGGCAGCCTGGAAACAGCCCGCCTGAGATACCTGCACACCGCCTACGCCGGCTGGGTGGTGGTCACGCTTCTGGTGCTGCTGGGTGAGGTTGGATGAGGGTTAAGCTCTTCACCAAGGTGTTTGTGCTCTTCCTGCTCCTCTCAATACTGCCGCTGATAATCGTGGGAGCCAGGATTTCACTGGTGAATTATATGGCTCTGCAGGAGCTGGTAACTCAGGCAGGACTGTCCGAGCAAATGGTCTATGCCATATTTGAGCAGACTCTCAGGGAGGCTGTCACCTACACCGTGTACGTCATAATCATAGTGGTGATAATAGCGATATTCTTCACCGCAAGCATTGTGGGACCTGTTGAGAGGCTGAGAATAGCCACAAATAAGCTCAGCAGAGGTGAATACTCGGACATACCCGAGGTTAAGACGGGAGATGAGCTTGAAAGCCTTGCAGACTCCTTCCGCACTATGGCTGAGAAGCTCAGAAGCACCATGGAGGAGCTTGAGCAGGCAAACACGCAGAAGCGGGTGTTTCTTGATATAATGTGCCATGACCTGTCAAACTACGTGTCTATAATCGGAGGATTCACCACGCTGATGGCTGAGAAGGAAACAGACCCCGACAAGCTCAGAATCCTTGGCATAATCAGCAGAAACGTCCGGAAGATTGAGGAGGTGCTGGAGGATGCCAGAAGGTTTGCCAGGCTTGAGAGGGGCACGGCGATGAAGTTCAGGGAGCGCAACCTCAGAGCCATGTTTGAGTCTGTCAGGAGCGTCTTTGCGGAGGAGCAGCACCGCATAAAGCTCAGATTACCCGAGCTCACGGCTGAGGTTGATGACCTGATGGAGGATGTGTTTCTCAACCTCATATCCAACGCCCTGAAGTACTCGGAGCATGAGGTGGTGGTGGAGGGTGAAGAGCGGAACGGAAACGTCAGGATAATGGTGAGGGACTACGGCGAGGGCATACCAGATGAGCACAAGCAGCTGATATTTGAGAGGTTCTGGAGGAGGGAGAAGGAGGGCGTGAGAGGCGTCGGGCTGGGTCTGGCTATCGTCAGGAGCATCGTGGAGATGCACGGTGGAAGAATCTGGGTTGAGGACAATTCTCCTAAAGGTTCGGTTTTCATAGTTGACATTCCAAAAAAGCAACCAAAAGATGCGAGTGAACGGAAATAAATACTTGTGAAGTTTTTCAAATTTATGTGAAGGCTGAACCTGCCATGTGGCGAAGGGGGTGAAAGCGTTTATCAGGATATTTTAAATAGTGTAAAATTAAGATTATATGCAGGAGGTGAGAAAGTGAAGGGGTTTGCGTATGCAATTGCAATGGTTCTGCTCCTGAGTGTGCCGGTTTTCGCACAGGAGCAGGTGGCTGTGCTGGTCTCCGATAACCCCGCAGACCTCGCCGTGGCGAGGATGCTCGCGGAGAAGCTGGGGGCTGAGCTGGTGGTGACTCCCTGGGGAACGCTGAGCCAGCAGGCGGTTGAGCAGATTGAGGCAAGCGGAGCAGAGGTGGTTTACGTGGTCGGCGGTGAGGTTGCGGTTCCTGATGCGGAGCAGGAGCTTGAGAAGCTCAACGTTGAGGTCAGGCGCTTAGCTGGCAGGGACAGGTATCACACCGCCGCGCTGGTGGCGAGGCTCTGGGGAAGTGCAGAGAAGGCGGTGATGGTGGAGGGCTACGATGAAGAGGGAATCCAGGAGGCTCTGGAGAATGCCAGGAGAATGGGGATGCCGCTGCTCTTCGTGAAGCCTGAGGGTGTGCCCGAGGAGGTGGAAGAGGCTCTGGAGAACCTCTCCTGCAGGGAGGTGGTGCTCATACCCGCACCCCACATGATGCGGGAGAGGATACGCGAGAGGCTCAGGGTGAAGGGGGTTGAGAAGGTCAACGTGACGCTGGTTAACGCCGAGGAGCGGGCAAGAAAGGCTATTGAGAGAGCAGAGGAAGCCATAGAGCGCGCTGAGGAGGCACTGGGAACAGAGAACCTCAGCTATGAGGAGCTGGATGGCAGGAAGGTGGCAGCGATACGCCTGCTGATAAACGCCAAGAAGCACCTTGACGCCGCGGAGGACGCCTTTGATGCTGGAAACTACGGCATGGCTTTTGGCATGGCGGTGGCAGCCAAGGCAAAGGCTGAGGCGGCGCTGAAGATTCAGGAAGGCGTGGTGGTGGGCAACTACAGACGGTGCGTTGAGGATGCAGAGGAGGAGATGGGCCACAAGGGGCTCGGAAGGCTCGGAAGGGAGCTTGCCGAGGACATGCGCAGGTACGGGCTCAGAATGCACCTGATGATGGAGCTGGAAGGCAACAACACGGGCAACAACGTGCCCGGCAGAGCCCACGGTCTGGGTGGCAGATGAGCCACCCCTTTCAAACTTTTATACCCGCTCTTATTATAGCTTCTTTCAGCTCTTTGAACTCTCGCCTGAGCTCCATAATCTCATGCTCAGCCCCTGAAATAGAATCAAGCCTGGAGTCGCTGCTCTTAGCTATGTCAATCTGACTGTCTCGCTTCTCAAGCATCTCGTTCTGCTGGCTCAGAATTACCCCCTGCTTTTCAAAGATTGGTGGAGGTTTAAAACTGTCAGAAGCATTATACCGGCTGCCCGGGCTGGCGATGGTGCTCATACTGATGGCAATTCTGCTGAAAAGGCGATGAGCGATGCAAGTTTATTTGCGAAAGTATTAAATATTTTTCTGTTGACATATACA
>JALSIP010000119.1 GCA_026989875.1 archaeon | reverse complement strand
CTTTATGCGCATCAGCCTGCTTTTAAGCTGCTCAAGCTCCTCGTGAGAAAGCTCAACACTTCTGCGTATCTCAATTATGTCATCCCTGAGGTACTTTATCCTGAAGAGCAGGAGAACGTTGAATAGCACGCTGAAGAACAGCAGCAGGTACAGGATGAGTATTACCAATCATACCCCTCCGAAGAGCCCCCGTATGAGACGTCTCATAAAGCTGCCCTTCTTCGGTGCGGGTGGTACGTACTCCTCACCTATCAAATCGGCTGCAAGCTTCTTTATGGCAACCGCCGCCGGGGAGTCGGGCTTCCAGAGAACCACGGGCACACCGTAGGCGGTGCTCCTCCTGACCTCGGGGTCCTCGGGAATGGTGGCGAGAACCTTCGCCTCAAGTATGACCTCCACCTCGTGCACCGTGAGGTCGCTCCTGTCAAAACCAACACGGTTGAGCACAACCCCGAGCACGTTGCAGCCCAGCTTCTTTGCCACCATCTCTGTCTTCAGGGCATCGCTCATTGAAGATATCTCGGGGTTTGCCACAAGCATGAGCTGCTCCCCAGCCGCAAGCGCCGCCACCACAGACCTGCCCAGACCGGCAGGTGCATCTATGAGCAGTATTTCGGTGTCCCCGAGCAGCTTGGTGAGCACCGCCTCAAGCTTCTCGGGGTCTGCCTTCCTGAGACCGTCAAGGCTTATGCCGGCTGGCACAACCTTCACGCCCTCCGGACCCTCGTACACCGCCTCGGAGATGTCCCTCTCCCCGGAGAGCACGTCATGAAGGGTTACGTTCATTCCCTCCATGCCGAGATGGAGCTCAAGATTTGCCATCTCAATATCTGCATCAAGTATCGTGACATCCCTGCCAAACTGAGCGAGAGCAATCCCAACATTGCTCGTAAGCATAGTCTTGCCAACACCGCCTTTGCCGGAAGCTATGGTGATGGAAACGCCCATGCGCGCTCAGCCTCGTCTTTCCTTTTTCTGAGGGGGAGTATATAAATCTTCTCCCATCCTGCCAGTGAGCACACTGCAGAGATGCACCTGGAAATGCAGGCACCCGAGAGCAGAGCCGCTACCCCGCTCTCCTCACCTCCTCCACGGCGCTCACATCCTCAAGGGTGCTCAGGTCGCCTATCTCTGCCCCCTGCTCAATCGCCCTCATCACCCTGCGCATTATCTTGCCCGAGCGTGTCTTGGGCAGCCTGCTCACGAAGTACACCTCATCAGGCCTGGCGATGGGGCTGATTTCCCTCGCAACATGCGCTCTGAGCTCCTGAATCAGCTCCTCAGAGGGCTTTATACCGTCTCTGAGAACCACAAAGGCAACGATTGCCTGCCCCTTCACCTCGTGCTCCCTGCCCACCACCGCAGCCTCAGCCACGCTTGGGTGGCTAACCAGTGCGCTTTCAAGCTCTGCCGTGCCCAGGCGGTGTCCTGAGACGTTCAGCACGTCATCCACCCTGCCCAGAATCCAGAAGTCTCCCTCCTCGTCCACCCTTGCGCCGTCGCCGGTGACGTACACCTCGCCCCTGAAGTAGGTCTTCAGGTACCTCTCCTCGTTCCTCCAGAGCGTCCTGAGCATCGCGGGCCAGGGGGTGGTGATTACAAGCTCACCCCTGGTGGCTGGCTTCATGCTCTCGTCCACCACCATCGCCTTTACCCCGGGGAAGGGTCTGCCGGCACACCCCGGCTTCATGGCATCCACCCCCGGGAGGGTGGTTATCATCACCATCCCCGTCTCAGTCTGCCACCAGGTGTCCACGACAGGGCAGCGCCTGCCTCCCACAGCCTCATAGTACCACAGCCAGGCTTTCGGGTTTATGGGCTCGCCCACGCTTCCGAGAAGCCTGAGCGAGCTCAGGTTGTGCCTCTTCGCGGGTTCGCCGCCGAGCTTCATGAAGAACCTTATCGCCGTGGGTGCGGTGTAGAACACCGTGACCCCGTACCTCTCAATAATCTCCCACCACCTCTCAGGCGAGGGGTAGTCGGGTGCCCCCTCGTACATGAGCACGCTTGCCCCGTTGGAAAGCGGACCGTAAACCACGTAGCTGTGCCCCGTAATCCAGCCTATGTCGGCGGTGCACCAGTAAACATCCTCCTCCTTCAGGTCAAACACCCAGCTGGCGGTCAGGTGAACGCCAACGTTGTAGCCCCCGTGCACGTGGAGCACGCCCTTGGGCTTGCCCGTGGTGCCGGAGGTGTAGAGTATGAACAGGGGGTGCTCGCTGTCAAGGGGCACCGCCTCCACCTTAGCGGTGCAGTGCCTCCTTGCCTCCCTCCAGGTGAGGTCCCTGTGCTCCTTCATCTCAACCTCATTTCCAGCCCTCTCCAGCACCACAACCCTCTCAACGCTTCCGCCAGCATGCTCCAGCGCCTCGTCAAGATTCTGCTTCAGGGGCACCACTTTGCCCCTTCTGAAGGCGCCATCCTGCGTCACCACCACCTTCGGCTCAGCATCCTGAATCCTGTCCGCAAGGGCGCGGGGTGAGAAGCCGCCGAACACCACGCTGTGCACCGCACCTATCCTGGCGCACGCCAGCATGCTCACCGGCAGCTCGGGCACCATGCCCATGTAAAGCACCACCCGGTCTCCCCTCTCAACACCCAGCCCCCGCAGCATGTCTGCGGTTATGCACACCTCCCTGTGGAGCTCCGAATAGCTCAGCACCCTTCTGCTTCCGTCTTCGCCCTCCCACAGCAGGGCAGGCTTTGAGGAGCGCTCTCCCAGGTGCCTGTCTATGCAGTTGTAGGAGATGTTTATCTCCCCCTCCGTGAACCACCTGTAGAAGGGCGCCCTTGAGCTGTCCAGCACCTCCTTCCAGCCCCTGAACCAGTGCAGCCTCTCAGCCGCCTCGCTCCAGAACTCAAGAGGCTTGCTGGCAGCCCTCTCGTACACATCCGCATCCCTCACATTCGCATTTTCCACGAACTCCCTATCCGGCAGAATTTTCAACCACATCACCCCCTCTTAGAGCTTCAAGCTGTTCAAGCACATACCTGCGAATTTCCTGTGCAGACGGAAGCTCCCTTACAAGCCTCCCGTCCCTTATCAGCGGCTGAAGCATCTCTTCCATTTCTTCCCCGCATCCACCGCACCGCCCGCTCTCCCCGCGGAGCACAACCTCGGAGCGCATGCAGCGCCTGCACCTGAGCACGCTCTTCGCCATGCTCCTCTTGCCCCGCTTTGCAGCGGGCGTGCCCTCAACCTCCACGATGTCAAGCGCAAAGTCTATGGGGGGTGCGGAGCTTATGCTCGTGCCCACCCCAAAGCCATCCACCTGCTTCAGCCTGAGCACATCCTCCTCCTCAATCCCCCCGGAAACAAAAATCTTCACGTGCCTGTAGCCCCTCACGTCCAGCTCCCACCTGACCTCCTCAACGATTCTCGCAAGGTCGCCACGCCTTGAGGCGGGGGTGTCAAGCCTCACCGCCTCAAGCCTGCGCACGCTCTCAGCCGCCTTGACCGCCTCCCACTTCTCGTCGCAGTAGGTGTCAACCAGCGCTATTCGCGGCACCTCCTCGGGCATGAGCTCGTCAAAGTAGCGCCAGGCAAGCCTCTGGTCGCCCACCACTATCACCAGCGCATGGGGCATGGTGCCGCGTGCGGGTATGCCGGTGAGCTTCTCGGCAGCCACGCCCGAGAAGCCGTCGCACCCGCCTATGTATGCGGAGCGGTCTATCATGGGAGCAATCGCGGGGTGCAGCCTGCGTATGCCGAAGCTCAGCAGCAGCCTGTCGCCCGCGGCAAGCCTGAAGCGGGCAGCTTTGGTGGCGATTCCCGAAGCCTGGCACAGCATGCCGAGCAGCGGCGTTTCCAGCACCGCAAACTCGGTGTACTCGCCAGAGATGCGCATCACGGGCTCGCCGGGGAAGAAGATGCTTCCTTCAGGCATGGCATCCACGCTCACATCGCACCCCTCAAGCAGACGTGCTGCCTCCTCAACGCCCGCAAGCACCCCCCAGGGGTGGCGCATGGTGCTGCAGCTCACCTCCGCCACCACCTGCCTGCGTATGCCCTTCTCCCGCAGCACCCTCACGGTGTTGAGAAAGTACACATCCGTGGTCCTTCCAGCCTTTATATCCTCCTCGCCCGCCACATGAAACATCAGAGAAGCATATATACTCCTGGGATAATAAATCTTTCCGCATGCTCGGGATTGCGGTGCTCGGATGCGGTGCCATAGGCATGCAGATAGTCAGGGCGCTGGCTGAGGGGCGTGTTGAGGGCAGGGTGGTGTGCGTGCACGACCTGAGCAGGGAGCGGGCACAGGAAGCGGCGCGGCTTGCCGGCGCGGAGGTTGCGGACAGCATAGAGGAGCTGCTTCAGAGCGAGGCTGAGGTGGTGGTTGAGTGCGCCTCTGTGGATGCAGCCAGGAGCATGCTCCTCCCCGCGCTTGAGCTGAAGAAGCAGGTGGTGCTGCTCAGCACGGGTGCGCTGGCTGACCCTGAGCTTCTGCGCAGGGTTGAGAGGTTTCACGGCTCAAAGGTGCATGTGCCTTCAGGTGCAATAGGCGCGCTGGACGCGCTTCGTGCAGCAAGGGAGGGAGAGCTCAGAAGGGTGCTTCTGAGAACCACCAAGCCCCCGCGTGCGCTTCAGGGCTCACCCTACGTTGAGCGCAGCGGGCTTGAGCTGAGCTCGCTGAGAAAGAAAACCAGGATCTTCTCGGGCACGGCGCTTGAGGCAATCTCGGGTTTTCCAGCCAACATAAACGTGGCGGTTGCTGTTTCTCTTGCAGGACTTGGCACTGAAAGGACGATGGTTGAGATATATGCAGACCCTGAAGCTATGATAAATGTGCACGAGGTGTTTGCAGAGGGCGACTTCGGGAGGCTGTACTTCCGCACCGAGAACCTGCCCTCCCGGGAGAACCCCAGAACCAGCCAGCTTGCAGTGCTCTCAGCCATTGCACTGCTGCGCAGGCTGGGCGGCGTGCTCCAGGTGGGCTGACTAAGGCTTGAGCCGCATCGCCATGTCCACCCAGGGGGCGGAGGTGCACATCCAGCTCGTTGATATCACGTGAGGCTTGAGCATGGCGTAGCTCTCAATGTTCTCCGGCGTTATGCCGCCTGAGACCTCCACCAGCACCCGGCTTCTGAGCTGCTCCAGCACCTGCTCCACCTGCTCGGGGGTGAAGTTGTCCAGCATCACCGCATCAGCCCCCGCCTGTGCCGCGAGCAGCGCCTGCTCAGGCGAGCTGACCTCCACCTCCACCAGCTTGGTGAAGCTCACCTGCTTTGCCAGCTTCACAGCCTCCTCAATGCCGCAGAACCTCAGGTGGTTGTGCTTTATAAGAACGGCATCGTCCAGGCGGAAGCGGTGCGGGTCTCCGCCGCCAATGGCAATGGCGCGCTTCTCAAAGTACCTGAAGCCCGGGGTGGTCTTCCTGGTGCCTGCCACGACAACCCCGTAGCTGCGGGCTATCTCCACGAGCCTCTTAGTGGCTGTGGCGATGCCGCTCATCCTCATGAGAATGTTCAGAATCGTCCTCTCCAGCAGGAGCAGCGTTCTCGCCCTGCCCCTGAGCTCGGCAACGGTGCTGCCCGCAACCACGGCTGTGCCATCTCCAACGGCGCTGCACTCCACGCCGAAGTGCCCGCAGATGAGCTCAAGCTCCCTTGCACCTGCCACCACGCAGTCCTGCTTTGCAACAATCTCAGCCGAAGCTCCGGCATCTCCAGGAACAACGCTCTCGGAGGTTATGTCCCATAGCCCGGTGTCCTCCCTCAGGAAGCCGAGAATCTCCTGCAGCACCGGATGCATAACTTTTTATACCCATCTGCCAAGAAAAAGGTTATGCGTGCGCTTCTGATAATTGACATGCTGAAGGACTTCGTGTATGAGGATGGAGCGCTGCCGGTGGCTGGAGCGAAGGAGCTCATACCCAGGATAAACCGCTGGATAGCGGAGTTCAGGGAGAAGGGCGAGCCGGTCTTCTTCGTCTGTGACGCCCACCCCGAGGGAGATGAGGAGTTTGAGCTCTGGGGCGAGCATGCGCTGGAGGGAAGCCGAGGTGCAGAGATAGTGGACGAGCTGGACAGGCGGGAGGAGGATGTGGTTGTGAAGAAGAGGAAGTTCTCGGGGTTCTTCCAGACAGAGCTTGAGGCTGAGCTCAGAAAGCGGGGAGTGGAGGAGGTTTACCTTGCGGGAGTGCTCACAAACATCTGCGTTTTCCACACCGCAATAGACGCGGCGATGCTGGGCTTCAGGGTTAAGGTGCTTAGGGAGTGCGTGCACGCAATAGATGAGAAGGCGGCAGAATGGGCGCTGATGCATCTGCAGGAAGTGATGGGGGCAGAGGTGATCTGAAGCAGGTGCTTGAAGCTCTCTCAAGGGTGGTATCGCCTGCCCACAGGAAGAACATCGTTGAGGCTGGAATGGTGGTGAGCATACGCATAAGGGAGGGGGAGGTCAGGGTGGTGCTGCGCAGACCCAAGGAGTGCGTGTGCACCCAGGCGTTTGTGCTCGCGGTGCTGGCGGAGCGGGAGGTGAGGAAGCTTGACTGGGTTACCGGGGCTAAGGTGGAGGTGGCGCTTAACCAGTGAGGGTCAGGAGCAGCGAGTTCCTCACACCTGGCCCAAAGCCCAGAATGAATATGGCAATCTTCACCATCCAGTAGTAGGTGGTGTCGCTCTCCTCCTCACGCCACTTTTCAAGCAGATAAAGCACGGGCAGTAAAACCGCAAGCTTCAGCGGGTACATCACCAACGCTGTGCCTGTGAGGTTTATGAAGAACTCCGCCAGGATGTGCTCTTCGCCGAAGCCGAAGTAGTCTATGCCTATGAAGGTGCCGCTGGCGTCAAGCATGTGGGCAAAGAGCAGCAGCGCGTTGCTGCCTGTGAGAAAGCTCTGCCCGAGGATGCGCGCCGGGATAGCCACCGCGAGGGTGACGAGGGTTGCGAGGGCGAGGGGGTAGAGGAGCCTCAGGGGCGCCTGCATCTGGGCAAGAAGCTGGAGCAGGAAGGGAGGCAGACTCACACCGCCCAGCAGCAGAACCACCTTCCAGTACTCAATGCCCCACTTCTCCTCTGCATGCATACCCAGACGCACGAGCACGTAGCCGTAGGCTACGCCGAGCACGTAGATGCCGGGGGTTACACTCCACCACTCTGACTTCGGATAAACCCCTGCATCTGCAAGCATGCGCACGGTTATGGCAAAGATAACAGGGGGCACGAGAGCCAGCATGAAACCGCGGTCTATCTCAATCCTGGTGAAGAGATGCCTGCGCAGAAACCAGAAGATGAGGAGGAGAATCGCAAAGCTCTTCAGGTAGTCTGCAGGTGTGTAAACCGCCATGCCAAT
>JALSIP010000118.1 GCA_026989875.1 archaeon | reverse complement strand
TGAGGTAAGGTGGGTTCCCGAGCTTGTGGAGAGGCTCACCCTTGAGCCCTTCTCCCTGCACTTTCTGGTTGGAGCGAGGCAGGTTGGCAAGACCACAGCGATGAAGATATTTATTCACAGGCTGCTGGAAAGGGGCTATGAGCCCAAGTCCATCTTCTACTACTCCTGCGATGAGATTGTTGACCACAGGGGACTGGGTGAGCTTCTGGATAGCTATCTCTCAGCAGGGAGGAGTGGCTTTAAGGCTTTTGGTTTCTAACCAAAATAAGTATGGACCCGCCGGGATTTGAACCCGGGGCCTCTGCATTGCGAGTGCAGCGCTCTTCCTCTGAGCTACGGGCCCACTCAAAGCACAGGGTATGTCTAACAACGTAAACTCATCTGTGCAGCACTGCGAACTCTGCGAGATGCCTGCATGAGCCCTCAATCACCTCTGCATCAAACCCCATTGCTTCAGCCGTCTGCAGCATCTCCTCCAGCTCCACAGCCCTCACCCCCAGTCCCTCCATCCAGCCGTACGAGCCCTTAACCGGGAACCACTGCAGATGCTCGGCATAAATCGCCGCGTACACCACCTCCACCACCCCCGCCAGGCTCCTAAGCACGCTGCGCCACTCCCGCATGTGATTAAAGCTGAAGAAGGCGGTTGCGCACTCCGGCTTATCATCCACAAACAGCTCCTCCAGCCTGGTGGCATCGGCGCAGCGCAGGCTTATGCGCTCCATCCTCGCTCCATGCATCTTCCAGAAAAGCGCTGCAAAATCCCCATAGCACCGCACCTCTCCCAGCATGCGCACCCATGGAGAAAGCACTATATTCGTGCCCTCCACCCTCAGACACCCCTCCTCCACCATCACCCTTCTGGAGTATGCGCTGTCCAGCGCAACAACCTCCGCACGCCAGCTGAGCAGCACAGGCACCCAGCCGAAGCCGCTTCCCACATCCAGCACCCTCTCCGCATCCACAAGCCCGCAGAACTCCCTGGCAACCTCCAGGTTCGCATCCGGCTCAGCCATCAGCTCCCTCCCCTCAATCACCGCCCTCGCCTCCTCCAGCGCCCTCTCAGCCTCAGCCCTTCCCAGGAGCTCCACAAGTGCCGGAAAAGGCACCGCGTACCCCTCCCTCCAGAGCCCCACCAGCCTCCTCATCTCCTCCAGCTCCTCCCTCCCCACTTCAAGCACCGGCACCTCAGCCAGAGCCAGCACCAGCTCCTCCAGAAGCTCATCACTCAGCTCAATCCCCCTGAGCCTGTGAAGCCAGCGCTCATCCAGAAGCACGTAGCTCTCCATACTCCGAATAAGCCTCAACCACGCCCTTAGCAAACCCGTAGCCAAAGTTCTGCATGGCACCTGCGAAAAGCTCTGAAAACAGCGTCTTCCTGCGGTACCTCACCTCCTCGGGTTTGCCCTCAATACCTCCCAGCTCCGCAGCCTTCTCCAGCGCCCTCTCCTTGGTGCCTATCTCATCCACCAGCCCCAGCTCCTTAGCCCTGCTCGCCGAAAAAACGCTACCGCTTGCTATGCTGGCACGCACGTACTCAGGACTCAGATTTCTGTTCTCTGCCACCTCCCGCACAAACACGTCATAAATCTCATCCACCACACTCTGCAGCATCTCCTCCTCCTCCTCGGTCAGCGGTCTGTAGCCCCTGGCAAAGTCCTTGTGCTCCCCCGCCTTAATCACCGTCATGTTCACCCCCAGCTTGCGCATCAGCTCCGAGTACTCCGGCAGTATAAATATAACCCCCACGCTGCCCGTGACCGTAGCAGGAGAAGCTACGATGTAGTCTGCGGCGCTGGCGACATAGTAGGCACCCGAGGTTGCCCACTCACCCAGCCAGGCAACCACCGGCTTCTTCTTCCTCGCCTCCTTCACCATCTCCGCAATCTCATCGCTCGCCACTGCGCTTCCGCCTGGAGAGTTGACCTCCAGCAGTATGGCTTTAACCGAGTCATCCTCCAGGGCATGCTCAATCTGACTCTTCACGCTTTCTGGAGTTGTGGCACCCTCCGCAAACAGCCCGCTCTCAGACTCCATGGCGATAACCCCTGAGATGCTCACCACAGCCACCCGGTTACCCTGCACTATGCCCTCCCCTCCGGCTATCAGGTACGCTCCCGCCAGGGCAATGAGCACCACCAGCACCACACCCGCAGCCGCTATCATCCAGCCCTTCATGAGAACACAACCTATATATGTGAGTCATGAGTTACCCCGGTATTAACCACGTGAAGAATTACCCCTTATCCCTTCTGGAGGTGATAGAGTTTGGGAAGGATAAGGCAGAAGTACATAAAGCGCACAGCGCTTGAGCTGATAGAGAAGTACAGGGACAGGCTCAGCACAGACTTCCGGCACAACCGTGAGGTTGTGCGTCAGGTGCTTGACCTGCACGGCAAGATGCTCGCCAACAGGGTGGCTGGCTACGTCACCCGCATAATGAAGCGCAGCGCTCAGGCAAGGGAGTGAAATGCTGCAGGGATGCTACACCGCCATCGTCACGCCCTTCAGGAGCACCGGAGTCAAGCCGGAGGTTGACGTGGAAGCCTACAGGGAGCTGGTTGAGCTGCAGAACTCCGCCGGAGTTTCAGGCGTGGTGGTGGCTGGCACCACCGGCGAGTCACCCGTGCTCAGCCATGAGGAGCACCGCGACCTCATAAGCATGACCGTTGAGTTTGCCAGGTGTCAGGTCATTGCCGGCACCGGCTCAAACTGCACCTGGGAGGCGCTTGAGCTCAGCAGGTACGCGGCAGACGTTGGTGCTGATGCCACCCTGCAGGTGTGCCCCTACTACAACAAACCCAACCAGGAGGGGCTGTTCCGGCACTTCTCTGAAATAGCGGAGAAGGTTGACATACCCCACGTGCTCTACAACATACCCGGCAGGAGCGCCCAGAGCATAGCCCCCGAGACCATGGCGAGGCTCAGCGAGGAGCACTCCAACATCATCGGCGTAAAGGAGGCGAGCGGCAGCAGGGAGGTCTGGAGAGAGGTGCGCAGGCTGTGCGGCGAGGAATTCGTGATACTCTCAGGCAACGACGGCGACACCTTAGAGCTGATGAGGGAGCATGCCGCGAGGGGCGTGGTCTCGGTGGCATCAAACCTGATGCCGGCCAGGATTCAGCGCTTTGTTGAGCTGGGGCTCAGGGGGGACTTCGGGGAGATGGAAAGGGAGCATGAAAAGCTTAAGGAGCTCTTTGAAGTTCTGTTCATAGACACCAACCCGATACCCGTGAAGGAGGCAATGAGGATGTGCGGCATGCCTGCAGGAGGCTTCAGGCTGCCGCTATGCGAGACCTCGCAGGAGAAGAGGGAGAGCATAAAGCAGGTGCTGCTGAAGCTCGGGATGAAGGTGGTGGGATGATAAGGGTGGCTGTGGCAGGCGCGCTGGGCAGGATGGGCTCCGGCATAGTTAGAAAGGTGGTGGAGCAGGAGGACATGGAGCTGGTGGCGGCGATTGAGGCTCCGGGCAGGAGAGAGGCGGGCAGGAAGCTGGGGGAGCTTCTGGGCATCCCCGGGCTTGAGGTCAGGCTCAGCACTGCAGAAGAGCTTGAGGAGGTGCTGCACAGCTCGGGTGCACAGGTGCTCATAGACTTCACCAATCCCGAGGCGAGTGTTGCGAGCGCAGAAACCGCCGCCAAGGCGGGCGCCGACTTAGTTATAGGCACAACAGGCTTCACAGAGGAGCAGAGGCATCGCATAGAGGAGGCTGTCAGGAAAAGTGGCATTGCCGCTGTGCTCTCGCCCAACATGTCCCCCGGGATGAACGTCTTCTTCCTGCTGGTCAGAAGGCTGGCGGAGCTCCTGCCGGAGTACGAGGTTGAGGTTGTGGAGCTGCACCACAGGCACAAAAAAGACACCCCCTCCGGCACAGCCCTCAGGATAGGCGAGATTATTGCGCAGGCGAGGGGGAGAAGGCTTGAGGAGTGCGCCAGGTACGGTAGGGGCAGGGGAATCGCGGAAGAGGAGCGGAGCAGGCGTGAGATATGCTTCCACGCCCTCAGGGCAGGCGACGCTGCAGGCGAGCACACCGTGCTCTTCGCAGGCGAGGGTGAGAGGATTGAGCTGGTGCACAGGGCACACTCCAGGGATTGCTTCATCGCGGGCGCCGTCAGAGCTGCACGCTTCGTGGTCTCGGCAGAAAAGGGCAGGATTTACTCAACCCTTGACGTGCTCGGACTATGAGGCTGAGCATCATACCCGTGCTTGACATAATGGGGTGCAGGGCGGTGCACGCTGTCAGGGGGGAGAGGCAGAACTACGGTGCCCTGGAAAGCATCTACGGCAGCAGCCCCTTGGAGATCGCCAGCAACCTGCCCTTTCCAGAGCTGTACGTGGCAGACCTGGATGGTATAGTGCACGGGAAACCCTGCATGCACCTGCTTGAGGAGCTCTGCAGAATAAAGCATGTGCTGCTGGATGCTGGAGTTAAACACGCTGAAGAGCTGGAGATGTTTGAGCGCTTGGGGTGCACCCCCGTGATAGGTAGCGAGACCGCCCTGCGGGAGCTCGTGCAGAGTGCATCTTCCCTGCACGGCGCCTTCTTCAGCTTGGACGTCAAAAATGGCAGGGTGCTCTCACCCTTTCTGCCGGAGCATCCGCAGCAGGCGCTTGAAGAGCTTGAGAGCCTGGGAGCTGCTAACATAATATACCTCAGGCTGGACAGCGTGGGCACCCTCTCGGGGGGCTGGAGGGAGACGCTGGAGGGGCTGGACTGGAGCTCCCGCACTAAGCTGTACTGCGGAGGCGGAGTGAGGGTGGAGGAGCTTGAAGCTCTGGAGGAGCTGGGGGCAGAGGGAGTGCTGCTGGGCACGGCTCTGCACAGGGGCATGCTCAGGTATCAACATGAAAAATCATGACAAATGTTAAGGTAGCATGCCATAGGTATGCACGAGGATGAGCTCCGCTACTGCGTTGACTTTGAGCACAGCCGGCTGGTGTTCAGGCGTGAGAGCGCCAGGGAGCGGAGGGAGCTGGTTTATGAGCCAGAGCTCTGCACGGGCTGCGGGCTGTGCTATGAGGCGTGTCCTGTTGATGCCATCTCCCTCGGCGCCACGGGTGCGGCTGTTGCGAGGGGTATTGAGGGGCTTGTGCCCGTGGAGATAGACCCTGAGAGGTGTGTGCTTTGCGGAATGTGCGCAGGGGTGTGCATGTTCAGGGCAATTACCGTGAGGGTTGATGGAGAGGACGTGAGGGAGAGCAGACGCTTCCCCAAGCTCCTCAGAGCCTTCCTGTTTGAGCAGGATAAGTGCTCGCTTAGAGATGATGGCTCAGCCTGCGACGAGTGCATGCAGGCATGCCCTGCGGGGGCGATAACCTTTGCTGGAATAAAGGGTGAGAGGAACACCATAGAGCGGGATGACAGCAAATGCATCTTCTGCTCCTCCTGCGCTCAGGCATGCCCCAAGGATGCGATAGCGGTTGAGAAGGTTTTTGAGGGCGAGGTCAGCGTGGATGATGAGCGCTGCACGGGCTGCGGCACCTGTGTTGAAATCTGCCCGGCAAAGGCGCTGAGCATGCCGCAGAGCAAGCCCTGGGAGAAGGTGCCGAAAATCGCCGTGCGGCAGGAGGTGTGCATCCTCTGCGGCGCCTGCAGGCATGCCTGCCCCGTGGATGCCATAGAGGTGCGCAGAGAGAAGGTCAGGTACGAGCTGGGGGAGCAGATGTCCTGGACAAGGAGCTGGGAGAAAACCTTCAGGAGGCTGTAGCGTGAGCTTCAGGCTTGAGATTGACCAGGAGAAGTGCACCGGCTGCAACAACTGCATAGTTGTGTGCCCTGTCAGCGCCCTCAGCGACCTCAGCGTGAGAGGCGGCAAGGGGGGAGGCGGCGACGACTGCTTCGGCGTGGCTTCGGGCGCGGTTAAGATTTACAATCCCGAGTTCTGCACGGGCTGCGGCACCTGCATAGGTGCCTGCCCGGCTGGTGCGATAAAGCTGGAGCAGGTGGCTGAGGTTGAGCAGAAGGATGAGCGCATGAAGGTTGACGCTCTGCCGGCGCTTGACACCAGAAGGGAGGTGCTGCGGGTGGTGCAGGAGAAGGGCATGGCAGGAATCTCAGAGATTGCCGAGGAGCTGGGGCTGCCCCTCACCAGAATAGCCAGCGCGCTGCAGGCGCTGAAGAGCGAGGGCAGACTCTATGAGCATGCCGTAGACAACGAGGACGGCAGGCACTACCTCTACTCCACCAAGCCACCGGAGAAGAGAGCCGAAAGCACCGTGGCGGTGGAGAGCATAGCGATTGACCCGGAGAAGGCTGAGAAGCTGAAGCGCAGGCTTAGCGCCGTGCTGGAGAACCTGGACGTGGTGAAGGTGAGGTTCTTGGTGGAGTCCGGCAAGATAGAGCAGGCTGTGGATGAGGTTGTGAGCAGGGTGGAGGAATGAGCATGCGCCTCACGCTTGTGACTGGCAGGACTGTCTCGCAGGGCGATGCCATGGAGAAGGGGAAGACCGAGGAGGAGTTCATGAAAGCCTGTGCCGTGGTTGAGCTTGATGCCAGGGACATGGAGAGGCTGGGCGTTAAGGAGGGAGAGCCCGTCAGGGTTAAAACCTCCGAGGGAGAGCTGGTGCTCTTAGCCAGGAGGGCTGCGGGCGAGCAGGAGGGCGTGGCATTCGTGCCCCTCGGTCCCTGGGCTAACTACCTGATAGGCGGCGGCACTGAAGCTACAGGCATGCCCCCCTTCAAGGTTATTGAGGCTGAGGTCACCCCCGCTTCTGGCGGAAGGGTGCTGAGGCTGGAGGAGCTGCTCAGGCTTTACCAGAGGTGAGCGAGAATGAGGCAGACTCACAGGGATGTTATATGCAGCTTCTGCGGCACGCTGTGCGATGATATTGAGGTTGAGGTGGAGGACGGCAGGATAGCTGAGGTCAGGCACGCCTGCAGGATTGGCACCACCAAGTTCCTGAGCGCCTCCAGGCATGAGCACCGCCTGCTGAAGCCGATGGTGAGGAAAAACGGCAGGCTGGTGGAGGTGAGCCTGGAGGAGGCGATTGAGAGAGCCGCAGAGCTGCTTGCGCAGGCTGACAAACCCCTGCTCTACGGCTGGAGCTCCACCACCTGCGAGGCGCAGGCGGTGGGTGTGGAGATGGCTGAGCTCTTGGGGGGTGTGATAGACAACACCTCCACCGTGTGCCATGGACCAACCACCATAGCGGTGCACGAGGCTGGCTTCATCTCCTGCACCTTGGGTGAGGTGAAGAACAGAGCCGACCTGGTGATTTACTGGGGCGCAAATCCCATGCACGCTCACCCCAGGCATCTGTCACGCTACTCCATCTACCCCAGGGGGTACTTCAGAGAGAGGGGACACCAGGACAGAACCCTGGTGGTGGTGGATGTCAGGGAGACCGACACGGCAAAGCTTGCCCAGAAGTTCGTGAGG
>JALSIP010000117.1 GCA_026989875.1 archaeon | reverse complement strand
AGCCACCGCATAGCAGCTGCCTCCATGATTGAGAGGGGCAGGGAGGAAGAGCTCATAAACACCTGGGAGGCTGTAATGGAGGAGATGATGCAGGCGTGAGGGTGGCAGGCGCCGATGTGTGCAGGAAGGGCTGGGTTGCAGTGCTGTACGACGGCAGCACTGCCGAGGTTTGCGTTTTTCCTGATTTTGAGTCTCTCTGGGATGAGCTGAGAGCAGAGGTTAAGCTGGTGCTGGCAGACATCCCCATAGGGCTGCCCGCAGCTAAGAGGCGAAGCTGCGACGTTATGGCGAGGAGGCTGCTCGGCTGGCCCAGGAGCTCCAGCATCTTCCCTGTGCCCTGCAGGCAGGCTGTGTATGCCAGCAGCTACCGGGAGGCGAGCATGCTCAGCCTCAAGCTAACGGGGCGCAGGCTCAGCCTGCAGAGCTGGAACATCTGCGCCAGAATCAGGGAGGTTGATGCCCTGCTGCTGGAGTGCAGAAGGGCAAGGGAGAAGGTGAGGGAGACACACCCGGAGGTGTGCTTCGCCGGGCTGGCGGGCAGGGCTATGAGGCACAGCAAGCGCAGCGAGGCTGGCAGGGAGGAGCGCAGGCGTGTGCTGAGGCGCTGGTGCGGCAGCGCTGAGGCAGCAGACGTTCCGGCACATGACCTGCTGGATGCCCTTGCCGCGGCAGTTTCTGCATGGCTGGGTGTGCAGCAGGGCTTTGAGGTGCTTCCCGCGAAGCCGGAGCATGACAGCATGGGGCTCAGAATGGAGATTCTCTACGCTAAGGGGGGCTGAAAAGCATCACCCCAGCCACCGCTGGAAATATCCAGCGTGCATGCTCTATAGCCCCGTACATCACAAAGTCGCAGTGG
Organism: archaeon; assembly: GCA_026989875.1. Lineage (GTDB taxonomy): Archaea > Hydrothermarchaeota > Hydrothermarchaeia > Hydrothermarchaeales > BMS3B > JAADFH01. The sequence continues at coordinate 6,605 of JALSIP010000117.1, read as the reverse complement.
AGCGCCGCCAGCGCGTGAACGGCGCTGTCAAAGCCAGCAAAACCACTGCTGCCCCAGAGGCTCTCCACCTTCTCCCTGAGCATGTGGGTGGCGTTGGCAGGTGCACAGCCCACGCTCACGCCCAGCTCGTGCCTGATTCGCCTGCCCTCCTCCAGCACCTCCCGAAGCTCGCCTATGTGCACCACACCCAGGTCAGCCATCAGCCCGCGCATTCCAGCAGTCCGAGCCAGCTCCACCAGCCTTTTCGCCTGCTCCAGCCTGCTTCCGTATTCTGGGTGGGCAAGCAGAATGGTACTGCGCACCCCCAGCTCCGCAAGCATCCCAGCCTCTTGTGCCGGGTCACCTGAAAAGAATGAAAGGCTGCTGTGCAGGTAGCGCTCCTGCAGCCCCAGCTCAGCCACGTAGCGTGCCGCCTTCAGCCTGAGCTCACTCTTAGCCGCGCCTGCGGCAAAGGGCACTTCGGTAACCTCAGCCACAAAGTCAATGTACGGAGAAACCTCCCCCGGTGAAAGCAGCACCAGGTCAAGCATGCAGCTCAGGCCCGTGAGCTCTGCCAGCCTTTCCTGCCTCGCCACAAGCTCTGCTGCTGCCTTTCTGTCAAAGCTGCGTCTGCCTCCCCTGAGCAGCTTCTGACCCGCATAGAAGATGGTGCCCACAAGCACAGGCGCCTCATGCATCTGCAAGGCTACCTGCACACCCCCGTCTTCTCCAGGCAGATTTCAAACTCCTTCTTGGTGGGATTCTGATCCTCAAGGATGGTGTAGCGGGATGGACGTATGCGCTTGGCATACACCAGCGCCTCCAGCATCTGCCTGCGTGTCAGCCCCAGCTCCCTGGCGGTGGTGGGTGCGAGCACCTTCTCTAAGGAATACCTGAGCAGCTCCCAGTCGCCCTCCCCGTAGTAGTGCTGGTGCAGGTACTCCATGAGTATGGTGCCAATCCCCACCTGCTCTCCGTGGGTGCCCCTGCCGTACCCTAAGTAGTCTAAGGCGTGGCTGAACTTGTGGGCTGAGCCAGAAACAGGACGTGAGGTGCCGTAGATGCTTATCGCAAGCCCTCCCAGGATTAAACCCCTCACCAGCAGCCTGAGGTAGTCGGTGTTTCTGAAGTCCAGGTCCTCGGCGCTCCTCAGCAGCAGCATCGCCGGCATGGTTGAGATGCCAGCAACAATCTCATCGTAGTCCTCATCAGCCTTCTCCACACCCAGGAGCCAGTCCTTCACCTCCACCATGTTGGATATCAAATCCCCGTAGCCGGAGCGCAGCAGCCTCACCGGGCTCTTCCTTATTATCTCCAGGTCCGCCAGAATGGCTATGGGGGAGGCTGCCTTTATTGAGATGGGCATTCCCCGCTCTTTGAAGCTCGCCAGAGGCGAGGCGATGCCGTCGTGGGCGGCGTTGGTGGGGATGCTTATCAGCAGGGCGTTGGAGTGGTAGGCGACCACCTTGGCAACATCCAGCACCTTGCCACCGCCAACGCCTATGACAGCATCATAATCTCCAAGGTCCCCCTGCATCTCCTGCTCAATCTTCTTGGCACTCCCCCTTGAGGCTGTCTTGACTATGAAAACGCTGTGCCTGCAGCTCTTGCAGTTGCTGCCCGAGAGCAGCTTTTCAACCTTTCTCCCGGCGATCTCGTAGGTTTTGGGCCCCGTGACCAGCATCACCTTCTTCAGCTCGTACCTGCGCACCAGCTTTGGCAGGTGACCTAAGGCGTTTCTGTGGATTCTCACATCCACCGGCAGCAGCACCTGCTTGAAGTGTTTGAATATCATGGCTACCACATCTGGCGCAGGGAGTGGAGCATCCTGTGGAGGGCGGTCACAAAGCCGAGAACCGCAAGAAACACCAGGAGCAGGTAGACCTCACCCGTGAGCACACCCACCACTATCGCCAGAATCCTGAAGTCCCTGGTGGCTATTCCAACCTTGCACTCCGCCCCCACAGCCTCAGCCATTATCCTGGTGACGCTCACCAAGAAGGTGCCGGTTATGGCGAGCACGCCAGCCAGCCAGTACTCGGCAGGGTTAAGCGCAATCAGCGCTATTATAAGCGCGGCATCCACAAACCTGTCAAGCACCCTGTCCAAGTACGCTCCCGCTCTGGTGACCCTCCCCGAGAGCCTGGCAAGGTCGCCGTCGGCGCAGTCCAGCACCTGGGAGAGCATGAGCACGGCAACTCCAGCCAGAGAGGCACCCGCTGCTATAAGGTAGGCGGCATAGAACCCCAGCAGGGTTGAAAGCACGGTGAGAGCGTTGGGACTCACGGGGGTGTGGAGCATCAGCCTGGCAAGAGGCACAGAAAAACGCCTGTAAACGTAGTGGGTTAGAGGATACCTGAACTCCATCTCTGCCAGCTCCCGTTGCTCCGCACATCCAGTACGCAAAGTAAACCAGACCCTTAATCACAAGAAATATTATTGTAGTTCATTTACCTGTTTTAGGGCGGTGAAATAATGAAAGCAGTTATTCTTGCAGCCGGGCTCGGCAGCAGACTCGGCGAATTCACCAGATACAAGCCCAAAACCCTGCTCAGTGTGGGTGGAAGACCCCTGATATCCCACATTCTCGGGGCTCTATCCGGAGCAGGCATCCGGGAGGTTATAATAATCACGGGGCACGGCGAAGAGATGCTGCGAAGCAGCGTTGGAGATGGCTCAGCCTTCGGGCTGCGGGTGAGCTACATAAGAAACCCCGTCTACGACACCACCAACAACATCTACAGCCTGAGCCTGGTTGAGGGCGAGGTTGAGGATGGCTTCATTATAGTCAACTCGGACGTCTTCTTCCACCCGGGGGTGCTGGAAAGCCTGATGGAGCTCAGGCATGCGGGCGTAGCCCTGCTGGTTGACCTCAGGGAGGAGCTGGGTGAGGAGGAGATGAAGGTGGTGCTCAGGGACGGTGAGGTGGCTGACATCAGCAAGGAGATTCCGCCTGAGAAGGCTCACGGCGAGTACACGGGAATCGCCCTGGTCTCACCTGGCATGGTGGCTGAGTTCTTCAGCGCCCTGAGGACTGTGATGGAGGAGCAGGGCAGAGGAGTTTACTATGAGGAGGTCTTCAGGAGGCTGATTGAGCACGGACACAGGGTGGTGTGTGCATCCACTCGCGGGCTGCCCTGGATGGAGATAGACACTCCTGAGGACTTGGAAGCTGCGGAGGCGTGCTGGAAGTCCGGCGCCTCAGGATGCTGCAGCATGCCGCCCCGGCTTCAGGCTGAAGTTGGGCTTCCCGGCAGGGAGAACCTCAGAAACTCTCCCCCTTCCTGAACACGAACATCATGGGCTTTTCCCTCACTGGCTTCCAGCCGTACACGAAGAACTCGTAGGATGCAACCCTTGCACCTTCTTTCAGCTCCCTCTCAAGCATGGGCTTCAGAAGCCTGTGCGCCTCAAAGTTCAGGTATATCGCAACAACGTCAGCCTCAGCCACTGCAAACTCAGCGCTGCCGCCCAAGTGCCTCCAGAAGCGAGGCGAAAACAGGTCCCCCTGAATCACCTGCACCTGCTCAAGCCCCAGCTCCTTTACCCTGCGTCTCGCCCTCTCAACCAGCGCCGGGTCAATCTCTATGCCCACCGCACGGGCGCCGAACTCCTCGGCGGCGGTGATTATAACGTTGCCCTCACCGCAGCCCAGATCAACCAGCAGCTCGCCCTCCGCAAGCCCTGCAAGCTCCAGCAGCTCTCTTGCACGCTCGGGAGGCGTGGGATGGTAGGGCACCTTCATTCAATCACCCTCTATGAACTCCCTGTGAAGCGCACCCGCAGCACGCTCCGCATCTGCGGAGCTGACCACAAAGGAGATGTTGACCTCGCTGGAGCCCTGGGCGATCATGAGCACATTAACCCCCGCCTCTGCCACGGCTGTAAAAACCCGTGCCGCCACACCCTTGGTGCCCCTCATGCCGGCGCCCACCACGGCAATTATCGCCACATCCTCCTCGTACTCAACCCTGCGCACCACGTTTGCGCCCAGGAACTCCTCCTTCAGCGCCTCCACAGCCCGCTCCGCATCGCCCCTCTCCACAACCACCGAGATGTTCGCCTCGCTGGAGCCCTGGGATATCATGAGTATGTTTATGTTCTGCTGTGCGAGAGCCGTGAACACCCTGCTCGCCACTCCTGGCACGCCTATCATGCCCACACCCGAAATGTTCAGCAGAGCCACGTCGCGCATCACGCTTATAGCCTTGACTATGCTGTCGCTCTTCTCCTGCTCCCTCACTATAAGCGTGCCCCTGCACTCCGGATTGAAGGTGTTCCTGACCCTCACCGGGATGCCCTTCTCCATCGCTGGCTCAATGGTCTTGGGGTGGAGCACCTTTGCACCGAAGTAAGCCAGCTCCATGGCTTCGGTGTAGGAGAGCACCTCTATAACCCTGGCATTCTCAACCAGGGATGGGTCCGTGGTGAGTATGCCATCAACATCACTCCATATCCATATTTCATCTGCATTCAGCACAGCTCCCAGGATGGCTGCCGAGTAGTCGGAGCCACCCCTGCCCAGGGTTGTCACCCTCCCCCTCTCGTCGCCAGCGATGAAGCCGGTGACCACAGGCACCGAGCTCCTCAGCCTGGGAGCAAGCACCTCCCTCACCCGCTCCGCGGTGGGCTCCATCAGGGGTCTCGCCCTGCCAAAGCTGGAGTCTGTGACTATGCCAGCCTCATAGCCGGTGAACCACTCCGATGCCATGCCCCTCGCCTCAAGGGCTGCGCTCAGCAGGGGTGCGCACAGCCTCTCTCCGAAGGACAGCACATAATCAAGGGAGCGGGGTGTGAGCTCGCCCACGTATGAAATTCCCACGAGAATCTTCTCAAGCTCAGCCAGCAGCGCCTCAATCTCACCGCTCACATCCCTTCCGCCAGCCTCCACTATCCTGGACGCTGCATTCAGGTGCCTTCTGCGCAGGTGCTCCACAAAGCTGTGAATGCTCTTCTCGTCGGCACCCTCCGAGACGCGGTGAGCCATCTCCTCAAGCCTGTCGGTGACGCCGCTCATGGCGCTCACCACCACCACCGTCTCCGGCGCCCTGTACCTCTCCACCAGCCCAGCCACCTTCAGGATTCTGTCAGCACTGCCAACGCTGGTGCCGCCGAACTTCATCACCAGGCGTTTCATGGCTTAGGGATAGGGCGGTGCGATATTTAAGCTTTCTGTGCTGCCGTGCGGGATGCTCAAGCACCTTCATCATGGTTATTCCCGCCACGCATAGCACCGTGCATGGGTTAGTAAACTTTTTATCTCCGGTGGTACAAGATGTTGATGAATGTACAAAGAGGATTTGCTCTACCTCCACCAGTTTCTGAACTACCTGATGCGCCTTCTGGTTGACAGCGGCGTACCCGAGGAGTACTTCAGGGAGTACCGGGAGCTGGGGATAAGCCCGCACCACATCCACAGGAAGAAGTCTGAGCAGATGTATGCGATATTCGTTCTCGCCAGGGACATCTCCAGGGTGCTGGCTGAAAGCAACTCCATGCCAGGGAGCATGGCAGAGAAGTTCAGCCAGATAGCCGAGAGGGAGAGGCTGAAGCTGCAGGCTCAGGAGAGCAGCTCCTGAATTATTCTGTCCAGGTTCTGAGCCATTCTGGCAACGTCATCGCCGGTCGGGTGGGGGCTCACCAGAATCCTGCCGTTTACCACAAGCGTGGGTGTCTCCCTGACTCCTACCTCGGCGGCTAGCTGTCTGTTGCTCTCTGCCTCCTTTCTGGCTTCCCCGGCTTCCAGCGCCTTCACCCAGTCATCACCCAGTCCAACACTCCTGCCAACCTGAATGATAACGCTGAGGTCGCTTATGTTTCTGCCCTCCTCAAACTTTGCGGCAAACAGCGCATCTGCAAACTCCTCACCAAGCCCGTAGCGCTCTGCGAGAATGTAGGCTTCCGCGGTCTTAATTGACTGCTCACCCCACACGATTGGCTTGTAAACAAACCTCAGCCTGTCGCCGTATTTTTCTTCAAGGGCATGCTTGTACCGGTTGAACTGGTAGCAGTTTCCGCAGTAAAAGCTCAGAAACTCCACCACGACAACCTTTTCAGCCTTTTCCACTGGCATACCGCCAATAACAGGATACAGCCCCATGTAGAGCCCGCTGTCCGCAGGCTCCTGGCTGGCAGGTTTTTCTGTACCCCCGGAACCGGCGAGCAGGTATGCAGATACCAGAATCGCACCCACTATCGCTACAGCCTTAGCCCAGGCTCTGGCACTCATTTCTCTTCCTCCTGCAGCACTATGGTGCCGGTGGTGTTTGCCGTGTGGCAGCCCTCCATGCACCTGCTCCTTGCAATCTCTTCCTCCTTCACGCCCACCTGCGTCTTCAGGGAGAGCACCTTGCCTGTGACCGGGTCAACCTCCGCTGAGAGCATGTTCAGCCCCTCTTCGCTGCCCACCTTGCAGCCGCACTCCCGCTCCACCAGCTCAATCTTCCAGACGTAGGTCTTGGTTGAGACCTCATAGTTAAGGCTCACCCTGGTGATCCTCCTGCTCTCGTTCCTCAGGTACTCGGAGATGAACTCCTTGGCTTCGGGGTTGCTCATCACTATGCTCAGCGCCTCCTCGGCAGTCACCGGGAAGTCAAGTCTCTCCACGTTATTTTCCAGTTTAAGCG
>JALSIP010000116.1 GCA_026989875.1 archaeon | reverse complement strand
ATCCCCCTGCTCATCCGCTGCCGCATGTCCTTCACGTACTCATAAAAAACCTCGGCCGGGATCTTAACCTCAAACCTGTTGGGAGTCTTCTTCACCAGCCAGGTATCCACCTCCACCACCAGCTCCTCGTCGCAGCCGTATCTCCTGAGGAACTGCACCAGCTCCTCGTACACCGAGGGAAAGGGGATGTGGCAGGAGATGTTGAGCTTTATCCTGGCATCGGCTATAAGCCCGAGGGTTCTTCTCACAGCGTCGCAGAGCTCCTCACCCTCACGTCTGAGCTCCGAGTCTGTCAGAGCCGTGGTGTCAAGCACGAACCTCTGCTTTTCCCTGGGTTTAGCCATTGTGGTATTCTTGTCGGCATCCTAAAAATACTTATCCGCCGATGCGGCTGTTCCTGTAGCCTATACCGTGTATTTCCACCCTCACGAGCCCTTCCTCCTCTGCCACCTCCACCTTAGCTCCTGTTATCTCACGGACTAAGTGCAGGTTGGTGCGCAGGTGGGAGGTGAGCTCCCGCACCAGAAAAACCGAGCTTCCATCAGCAAGCGCCAGGAAGGGCACAAGCTGGTCGGCAAGGTGCACATCCACAGATGCCCCGCTCTCAATCTCGCAGAGCAGCTCCTGCGCAGCCTCAGCACCCACCATCTCCGCCCGCTTTCCAGGCTCGCCGAGGGCGCAAGCCCCCAGCACCGTGTTTTCAAACTCTGCCCAGAGGGTTATCCCCGCACCCCTTGAGGCATAATCCCTGTGCTCCAGCTCAATCTCTGGCGAGTACCCCTTCAGAGCCCTGCAGGCAGCGGCGCTCATCCTCTCCACCACATGCCCGGGCAGGCGTGAGGCGTGGGCTATGCCGCGCACGCTCAGCAGGCTGCCCCGGCTCTCTGCCGGGATGGCGTGGAGCACGGGCACTGGCTCAACCGCAAGCCTCACCCTGCCGCCTCCCTGCGGGTAGTAGCCCCTGGCATCCACACGGAGCTCCGTCCGCACCCCCGCCCGCCTGAGCATGCCCAGCAGCACGCGGGAGACGTAGTCAATGCTGGGTGCCCAGCGCACGTCTGTGCCGCCGCAGAGCCTGAGGGTGACCCTGTGAGGCGCAAAGGCTGCAGGCAGGAGAAGCACCTGTATTAGCAGCGAGATGCTGGCAGCAGTGCCTGTGTCCGCTCTCACCTCCCGCCTCCAGGTGCTTCCCGGGGTGAAGCGCAGACGCTTTGAGCCCGGCTCTGCCCCCTCCACCCTGCCACCGCATAGCAGGGCGAGCGCCCGTGCACCGTGGGCGTGCTGCACGCCCAGCCCTGGCTTCGGGCGATGGGCGCGTATGTTGAAGACCTCAACCTCCCTGCCGAGCACGGCGGCAAGAGCCAGCGAGGTTCGCAGCACCTGCCCGCCGCCCTCACCGTAGCTGCCGTCAACGCGCAGCATGCTCACCGCTGTATAGCAGCTCATCAAACCTGGTGCTCTCCCGCTCAGCCTGCTGTGCGACGCCCTCTGCTATCCATCGCAGATAGAGTTTGAGAAGGCTGAGGCACGGCCTGGTGCTGAACTCAAGGTAAACCGCGGTGTCGCCGTAAACCCTGAGGTAGGAGCACCCCTCCCTGCGCTCCACCACCATCTCCTCAATGCCGTGAAGCTCCTCAATCACCGAAAGCTTGAACTTGAGGCTTTCTGGCTTCTCAATACCCCCAGAGGCAATCACCCTCTCCCCGCTGAACAGCATGTAAGCCGAAAGCCCGGGCATCACTCTGTGAAGCTTTTCAAGCCCCTCCTTCATAGCATCGTCTCCGCCACAATCTCCCTGATGCGGGAGAGCATCCTGCTCTCCTGCCTGTCAGCCTCAAAAAACACAACAATGTCAGCCTCTTCCTGCAACAGCACCACCGCCTTGAATTCGCTGAACTTGAGCCTGGCGCTCTGAGCATCTGAGTGTAGCTGGCGCACGAAGGCGGGAAGCACGGTTGCCATCTCCCTGAGGTCCCTCTGAGCCTCCTCGCCCAGCACCTCATCCGTCCTGACAACGTAGCAGGAGATCACACCCTCTATCTCGGCAATGTCGCTCGCCAGCTTGTAGGCGATGAGCTCGTCCATGCTCACTACTCCTCCGACATGGTATATAAGCCTCACGCACCCCCTGCAAGCGTGTTAGCTCCTCTTCACCAAGTATATCCTGTTCCTCCTGCCCACGGGCTCCTTCCTGATTATTCCCCTGCGCTCAAGCTCTGACAGAATCTTGCTGACCTTAGTCTTTGAGAATCCGGTGAGCTCAACAATCTCCCTCTGGTCAATGCCATCATTCTCAACTATAAGCTTCATTATCCTCTGCTCATCCTCCCTCAGCACCTCAATCTTCTCCTCCATCCCTCCCCTGTGCCTGCGCAGGTACACGAGCGCGCCTGCGGTTATGCCAGCCACAACTGCAAGAACCGCCGCTATATATCCGAAGGGTATGCCCTGGTTCATCAGGGGCTCATATATCACCATAACTCCAAAGTTCCTGAGCTGCGGAGGTATGGGAGCCTCCAGATGCCAGCTCAGTATCACCCTCCTGCCATCCGAGCCTATCTCGCTGGGCGGGCTGGTATCAACCACCCCGTAGCCAGGGGGCAGAATTATGCTGAAGTTGAAGGCTCTGGTGTTGCTCAGCAGCTTGGGGGCGAAGCTGAGAATGTAGCAGGGCGTGCTTCTGCATCTGGGGGACTCAACCCTGCTGGTTATATCCGAGGGGGTGTAGGCGTACTCCAGCGTCACCCTGTCTCCCTGCTCCAGTGCCTCAGGAAAGGCGACCGTAACGTAGGTGTATTCGCCGCCTGCGCTGGGCTCCACCTCCGCCGCCACCGGTGTGCCGTCCACCAGCACCTCAGCATCTCTGAACACTCCCGGCAGCGGATACCTGAACCTCTCCAGCGTCTCCCGGGCATCATTCAGCACCACCAGCCTCACATCAGCCACAGGCTGGCTGCCGGAGAGGTCTAAAGTAATGGTCTGACTTATCACCTCCACACCGTGTACTCCCTGCAACAGCAGAAGCAGCACCACAGCAACCAGCAGTAGCCTGAGACCCATCCTTCATTCCCCTGCGCAAGTCTTCCGTTGATTATTTACTCACGCAGGTATTTAACTTTTCGTTAATTTTTTCCAAGCAGGCTGGTGCAGGTAGGCGGTGGCTATGCAGGAGAAGTGGGTCAGGCTTCAGAAGGAGGAGTTCTCCGTACAGGAGGAGGTTGAGCGTATTCTGCAGGTGAGCAGGCGCACAGGCGGTGTGGTGTGCTTCCTGGGTGCGGTGCGGGACTTCTCAGAGGGCAGAGAGGTGACAAAGCTGGAATTTGAGCACTACTCTGGCATGGCAGAGGAGGAGCTTGAGAGGATACGGCAGGAGGCAAAGCAGAAGTTCGGTGCCATAGAGGTGAGCGTGGTGCACAGGTACGGCACCTTAGAGCCGGGGGACAGCATAGTTCTGGTGGTTGCGGGCGCCGAGCACAGGGAGCAGGCTTTCAGGGCGTGCAGGTATGTTATAGACGAGCTGAAGAAGAGGGTGCCCATCTGGAAGAAGGAGCACACCTCAGAGGGGGAGGTGTGGGTGCAGGAGCACCCGTGAGGTAGCGTGATGTTCTCGGACCTCCAGGAGTTCATCGCAGAGCTTGAGCGCAGGGGAATGCTGCGCAGGGTCAAAGTGGAGGTTGACCCCGAGCTTGAGATAGCTGAGATAGCCTCCAGGACAGCCAAGCAGCGGGGTCCGGCGCTGCTGTTTGAGAGGGTGAAGGGCAGCAGGTTCCCTGTGGTGATGAACCTCTTCGGCACCTGGGAGCGGATGAAGCTGGCGCTGGGTGGAGAGCCAGAGCGCATAGGTGAGGAGCTGGCTGAGCTGCTGACACCCAGAATCCCCGAGGGGATAGGCGAAAAGATTGCCAGCCTCAAGAAGCTCGGCAGGGCTCTGAGCTTCAAGCCGAAGCGTGTGAAGCGTGCACCCTGTCAGGAGGTGGTGCTTGAGGGTGAAGAGGCTACACTTGAAGCGCTGCCCGTGCTTAAAACCTGGCCCAAGGATGCCGGCAGGTTCATAACCCTCCCCTTAGTCTTCACCCGCAGCCCGGTAAGCGGCAGGGTGAACGTGGGGATGTACAGGATGCAGATTTATGACTCAAAAACCACGGGCATGCACTGGCACGTGCACAAGCACGGCGCCGGGCACCTGAGGGAGGCTGCCGAGGCAGGAGAGCGGCTGGAGGTGGCTGTCGCCCTGGGCGGCGACCCTGCGGTGATATTCTCGGCGGTTGCGCCCCTTCCGGAGGGGTTTGACGAGCTTGCCTTCGCCGGGTTCCTGAGAAAGAGGGGGGTGGAGGTGGTGAGGTGCAGAACCGTTGAGCTTGAGGTGCCCGCAGGCGCTGAGTTTGTGCTTGAGGGCTACGTGGAGCCCGGGGAGATGCGCACCGAGGGACCCTTCGGCGACCACACCGGCTACTACACACCCCCCGAGGAGTTTCCCGTATTCCACGTCACCTGCATCACCAGGAGGGAGCAGCCCGTCTATCCCGCGACGGTGGTGGGAAAGCCCTGGATGGAGGACGTGCAGCTCGGCAGGGCTGTGGAGCGGCTCTTCCTGCCGCTGCTCAGGCTGCAGCTCCCCGAGCTGGTTGACCTGCACATGCCCGCCGCAGCGGGCTTCCACAACTTGGCTGTGGTCTCAATAAAGAAGCGCTACCCGGGGCATGCGAAGAAGGTGATGTTTGCGCTCTGGGGTATGGGGCAGATGGCTCTGACCAAGGTCATCGTGGTGGTGGATGAAGACATCAACGTGCACGACTACCAGCAGGTGCTGTGGGCTGTCAGCACCCGCTTTGACCCCGCAAGGGACATGGTGGTGGTCAGAGACACACCTGCAGACACCCTTGACCACTTCTCCCCCCTGCCAAACCTGGGCTCAAAGCTCGGCATAGACGCCACGCTCAAGTGGCGTGAGGAGGGCTTCACCAGGGAGATACCCGAGGCGCTTGAAATGAGCCCGGAGGTGGTGGAGCTGGTGAACAGGCGGTGGCATGAGTACGGGATTCAATAAAAATTTTGTATGTTAAGCAGGGCTTTAATTAACACCTCCCTTCACGGGTGCCTCCATGAGCGAGCAGGAACAGAGCTGGAAAGGTCTGCCCGTGGGTGCCAGGCACCACAGGGCGTATGTTTCGCCTCCGGAGAGCTACGATATAGGCGGAGCCTACCAGTTTGCGCTGCTGGTTTTTCTGGGGCTGAGGGAGTGGCACTACCTGCTTGATGTGGGCTGCGGCTCCCTCAGGGGCGGCAGGTTCTTCATAACCTACCTTCTCCCGGGCAGGTACCATGGCATAGAGCCAAACTCCTGGCTGGTGAGGGATGCGATAAAGAACGAGATTGGAGAGGACATGCTCAGGCTTAAGAAGCCGGTGTTCAGCGACGACAGCAACTTCACCCTGAGCACCTTCGGAAAGAAGTTTGACTTCATCCTCGCCCAGTCCATCTTCTCCCACGCCTCCAAGGCGCAGATCAGGCGGTGTCTCTCTGAGGCGAGAAAGGTGATGAAGCCGGAGAGCATCTTTGCCGCCACCTTTGTGGAGGGGGAGGAGGACTATGAGGGTGATGAGTGGGTTTATCCAGGGGAGGTCACCTACACCTTTGAGACTATGCGCTCCTTAGCCGAGGAGCAGGGGTTTGCCTGCGTGAAGCTTGACTGGCCCCACGCCTACATGCAGCAGTGGGTTGCCATCGTGCACCCGGATAACATAGAGAATCTGCCTGCGATGTGCGATGCTGCAAGGATCAAGAGGCTTGAGAGGGAGCTGGAGTACTACAGGGAGAGGCTGAACAGCATAACCTCTCATCCCTACGTTAAGCTGGGGCTCAGGGCAAACTCGGCACTGCAGTGCCTGAGACGCTGGTGCTCCGGGCTGCTGAGAAGCAACGCCCTCGTGCTGCTGCAGCCAGCGCTGCTCCAGGCGGTAGAGCATGCCACGATGCACGTCATGGTCTGAATAGCAGGAACCTGCCGGGGTCTTTTTCCAGGTCTATGAACTCGTCTGCCGCCTGAATCAGCCTGGAAGAGCAGCTCCTGCCGAAGGCGATGACCTCAACCCTGCACCCCAGAGCACGGCGCAGGTGCTCAACCAAGGGCGTGAAGTCGCCGTCGCCGCTGACCAGCACCACCACGTCCAGCTTGGGCGCAAGCTCTATGGCGTCCATGGCTATGCCTATGTCCCAGTCACCTTTCTTGTGACCCCCGGGGAACACCTGCAGGTCCTTGGCCTTGACCTCATAGCCTATGCTGTGCAGCGCATCAAAGAAAGCCTGCTCCTCCTCTATCCCCGCCCTTATAACGTAGGCTATGGCACGTATCAGGCTCCTGCCCCTCACCGCCTCCCTGAGAATCTCACGGAAGTTCACCTTGGCGCCGTACAGGGCTCTGGCTGAATAGTAGAGGTTCTGGACGTCAACGAAAACTCCAACCCTCTGTCCGGAGAAAAGTCTCGCCGTGTCAGCGGAACGCAGAGGCTTCACCTCAGAGATACTCAGCACATTAATGTCATAGAAAATATTTATGCCTCGCCCGTGCGGGCGCCAGGTTCTTCGCCATAGGGATGCTGCCCACCCTCCATCCCTGTTCCGATAAAATTTTATACCCCTCCCAACAGGGTGTGGGTATGGTTGAGGTAAAGCCCTTCAGAGGTGTCAGGTACTCTGACGGAGTGGAGCTTTCAAGGGTGGTTGCACCCCCCTATGACGTAATATCTGAAGAAGAGCTGCAGCGCTACTATGCCATGCACCCGAGGAACGTGGTGTGGCTTGACCTGAACCCCGAGAGGGGAGAGCGCAGGTATGCGAAAGCTGCCGAGCTGTACAGGAGCTGGAGGCGTGAGGGGGTGCTGGTGCGTGAGGCTGAGCCGTGCCTGTACTTCTACTCGCAGGAGTACACCCTCAGGTCCCGGAAGAGGCACCTGCACGGCATAATAGCCTGCGTCAGGCTCAGCAGCTACGATGACGGCGAGATTCTGCCGCACGAGCGCACCCTTCGTGAGCCAAAAAAGGACAGGCTTATGCTGATGAGGCATGTTAAAGCGGTGTTCAGCCCCATATACATGCTGCACGAGCTTGAACCGCTGAGCAGCAGCTCTGCCGAGCCCGTTGCCGACTTTGAGGCTATGGGCGTGAGGCACAGACTCTGGAAGCTCAGCGACGGCGACGAGATATCCCGCATAGTTCGGGCGCTGAGGAGCAGCAGACTCTTCATAGCCGACGGACACCACCGCTACGAGACGGCGCTGGGGTATGCTGCCGAGAGGGGCGGCAGCGGTGGCGAGCCCCACCACTACGTGCTCGCCTACTTAGTGAGCGCCTCTGACCCGGGGGTTAGCATCCTGCCGGCGCACCGGCTTGTAAGGCACCGCTTCTCCACCGGAGAGTTTCTCAGAAGAGCGAAGGAGTACTTTGAGCACAGCCGCTTTGATGCACTTGACGAGTTTCTTGACGCCCTGTATGCGGACAGGCGCAACACAGGTTTATACGCTGGAGACGGCTACCACCTGCTCACCCTCAGGGACTACTCGGTCATGGATGAGCTTCTCGCTAAGCGCTCTGAGGCGGTGCGCAGGCTGCCCGTGAGCGTGCTGCACTCGCTGATATTCCGGAAGCTCATGGGCTTTGAGAGCCACGAGCACAACACCAGCTACAGCGTCTCAGAGCAGGAGTGTGTGGAGCAGGTTGACAGCGGCAGGTATGATGCAGTGTTCTTCCTCAACCCCACCACCGTACAGGAGGTTTGCAGGGTGGCTGAGGAGGGTGAGAGGATGCCCGGCAAGGCAACCTACTTCCATCCCAAGCCTCTGACGGGGCTGGTCGTGCACGA
>JALSIP010000115.1 GCA_026989875.1 archaeon | reverse complement strand
ATGCTTCGGCAGGTACAACGTGAGCGTGCACCTGATTGTGGGGCTGGGCGAGAGCGAGCAGGAGATGCTTGCCACGGTGCAGCGTGCCTACGACCTGGGCGCTGAGGCGCACCTCTTCGCCTTCTATCCCGAGCCGGGTTCGCCAATGCAGCAGCATCCCAGGGTGCCCTTAGAGCAGTACCGCAGGGTGCAGCTTGCCAGGTACCTGATTCACACCCGGCAGGCGAGGTTTGAGGATATGAGGTTTGACAGCCGGGGAAGGGTGGTGAGCTACGGGGTGGACGCAGAGACGCTGAGAAGGGTGGTGGAGGAGGGCAGAGCCTTCATGACCTCCGGCTGCAGGGGAAAAAGCGGTGAGGTGGCGTGCAACCGCCCCTACGGAAACGAGCGCCCAGGAGAGGAGCAGCTCAGAAACTACCCCTTCCTGCCGGATGCTAAGGACATCGCCAGAATCAAGCGCAGCTTGGGAATGGCGTGAGCTTAAGGGTGCAGCGCTATAAGCTCCAGCCCCGTGCGCTCGTCCAAGCCGAGCATGATGTTCATGTTCTGAACCGCCTGCCCGGCGGCGCCCTTGCCCAGGTTGTCTATGGCAGAGACCACCACGAGCCTGCGGCGCTCTGCGTCCACGCCAAAGCCACCGATGTCTATGTAGTTGGTGCCGCGCACCGCACTCAGCCTGGGCACCTCACCCAGCTCAAGCACCCGCACGAAGGGCTCCCCGGCGTAAAAGCGCCGGTAGATGGAGAGGAGCTCCTCCTCCCCGAGCTCCTGCCTGAGCCAGCAGTGGTGGGTGGAGCTGAGCCCCCGTATCACCGGCACGAGATGCGGCACAAAGCTCAGCTTGAGCCCTGGTGCGTAGCGCCGCAGCTCCTGCTCAATCTCCGGCAGGTGCTGGTGGGAGGTTATCCTGTAGGCGAGAACACTCTCCTCAGCCTCCGGGAAGTGGGTGCTCTTCTTGGGCTCAGCCCCTGCACCAGAAATCCCGCTCTTGGCGTCCGCAACTACGAAGTCCTCAACCACCTTCTGGCTGAGCAGCGGCGCCAGTGCAAGGATTATGGCGGTGGGATAGCAGCCGGGGTTTGCCACCAGCCTGGCATGCCTCACCTCTTCCCTGTGAAGCTCGGGCAGACCGTAGGTGCCTTTTAATCCCCGTGCTGTGTGCACCCTGCGGTAGTACCTCTCGTAAACCTCCGGCTCAAGCCTGAAGTCGCCGCTCAGGTCTATCACCCTGAGCCCGACCTCCAGAAGCTGCGGCACAAGCTCCATGCTCACCCCATGAGGCGTGGCGCAGAACACTATGTCGCACTCTTCAAGAGCTCCGAGCTCGCCCTCAAACCTCAGCTCGCTGATGCCCCTGAGATGCGGATGCACCGAGTGAAGCACCTTTCCCGCGTGCCTGCGGGAGGTGGCGCAGGCAACCTCAACCTCCGGGTGCCTGAGCAGCAGCCTCAGAAGCTCGCCTCCCGTGTAGCCCGAGGCACCGGCTATGCCAACGCTGTGCATGGGTGTTGGTGTGCAGCCCGTGCTTATAAAGCTTTCACAGCGACGATGTTGTCAACCCTTCCCGGAGACCAAAACTTTTAAATATTATTTTTATTACCTTAGAAAGGTGCTCACTACGTGAGGTCATGGACATGATGTTCAGTAGAGTGCTCCGCGGTGTGTTCGGCTTCGTGGCGATGGTGCTGGTTGCGGGCGTTGCTCTGGGCTTTGCAACGCCCCAGTACGCCCAGGAAACCGGGGAGAGCTGTGTGGTTTGCCACCCCAACAAACCCCCGGAGCTCGGTCCTGCCGGGGAATACTTCAAGGAGAAGGGCACCCTTGAGGGTTACGGCGAACTTCCGGAGAAGAAGGGGGAGGCGGGGGGCAGGTGCACCGTCTGCCACGCACAGCTCGTGCCCAACCCCACACCAAGAGACCTGAGCGGTGCCCCTGCGGAGCCCAACCACAGATTTGAGCTTAAGCACGGTGGCGGAAGGTTCTGGTGTCTTACCTGCCACAGCCCCGCCAACAGGGACATGCTGAAGCTCTCCAATGGTACCCAGATACCCTTCTCCAGCGCTCCGCAGCTCTGCGGGCAGTGCCACGGCACCATATACCGGGACTGGCAGGAGCGCATTCACGGCAGATGGGTGGGTGAGATAGACTCTCCCAGACCCGGCGCTATCTGCACGGATTGTCACAACCCCCATGACCCCGAGTTCAAGCCCATAGAGCCGGAGAAACCGCCGGAGAAACCACCAGAGCCCAAGACGATACCCTACTATCCCATAATGACGCTGATCGTGCTCGCAACAAGCCTGGCACTTGCGGTGTATGCTGCCTGGAGGTAGAGTAGATGGTGGATGAAGGCAGAAGGGACTTCCTGAAGAAGGCTGGCATTGCAGCGGCGGCGATTCCCTTTGCCAACCTGCGCATACCTGTCATAGATGTAACCCTGGAGGAGTTCTTCCAGAAGCATTACAAGGAGATGAGCGAGGAGGAGAAGCAGCGCGTCATAGAGCGGCTTGAGAAGCAGCACAAAGAGAAGTACGGGGTTGATGTTGAGATAATGACCACTCCGCCCAGGAAGGGTGTGGTGTGGGGCTACGCCCTGAACATCCAGAAGTGCATCGGCTGCAGGCGCTGCGTCTATGCCTGCGTGCGTGAGAACAATCAGTCGCGGGCAAACCCCGAGGAGCCCTGGAGGGGCGAGATACAGTGGATTCGCGTGCTGGAGTTTGAGAAGTTTGAGATTCATCCGGGTGGAAAGGCAAAGGACTTCAGGACGAAGTTCGGGGAGGTGATTGCTGGAATAAATCTGGAGGAGAGCGAGCACTACTACTATCCGCCTCATGTGCCTGAGAAGGATAAATTTTACATGCCAATTCAGTGCCAGCAGTGCGAGCGACCGCCCTGCGTGAAGGTGTGCCCCACGAAGGCTACCTGGAAGGAGCCCGATGGAATAATCGTGGTGGACTACAACTGGTGCATAGGCTGCAGGTTCTGCATAGCTGCCTGCCCGTACTGGGCGAGGAGGTTCAACTGGAGCGACCCCTATATACGCAGGGAGGAGATAAATCCGAAGATGCACTATCTCGGCAACCGCATAAGGATGCGTGGAGTGGTGGAGAAGTGCACCTTCTGCATTCAGCGCACCCGCAACGGACGCTACCCAGCCTGCGTGGAGATCTGCCCGGTAGGTGCGAGGAAGTTCGGCAACCTGCTGGACCCCGAGAGCGAGGTGAGACGGGTGATTGAGAAGAAGAGGGTGTTCAGGCTGAAGGAGGAGCTTGGTACACAGCCCAAGTTCTTCTACTTCATAGATTGAGGTGAGAGAGATGAGAAAGTTCATAGACTTTGTGCTGACCTCCGTGAGGCTGGCGCTTACAGGCAGCAGGAAGTACTATGCCTGGCTGGCAAGCCTGCTGATAATGGTGCTCTTCGGTGCCTTCACCTACTATTACCAGCTCAAGTACGGGCTCATAATCACCGACATCCGCGACCAGGTGAGCTGGGGCAGCTACATCGCCAACTTCACCTTCTTAGTCGGCGTTGCTGCGGCGGCGGTTATGATAGTTCTGCCCGCTTACCTCTACAACTACAAGGAGTTCAAGCACATCACCATCTTCGGCGAGCTCATGGCGGTAAGCGCCTTGGTGATGGTTCTCACCTTCGTGCTGGTTGACCTGGGTAGAATTGACAGGGTGCTCCACCTCATGCCGGTCACCGGCACCCCCAACTGGCCCCAGAGCATGCTCACCTGGGATGTGATAGTGCTCAACGGCTACCTCTTCCTGAATCTGCTGATTCCAGGCTACCTGCTGTACAAGGCGTACCTGCGTGAGCCTCCGAGAAAGTGGATAAAGATATTCATCCTGATTTCAATACCCTGGGCGATAAGCATACACACCGTTACCGCGTTCCTGTACGGCGGTCTTGCGGCGAGACCCTTCTGGAACACCGCGGTTATGGCACCCAGGTTCCTGGCAAGCGCCTTCACCGCAGGTCCCGCCTTCATAATAATCATACTCCAGATAATCAGGAAGTACACCTGCATAGGTCAGCCGGGATGCAAGCTGGTGGTGAGCGACAGGGCGCTCTTCACCTTAGCCCACATCGCCCTGATATCCATGCTTGTGAACCTGTTCTTCCTGGGCTCCGAAATCTACACGGTAGGCTACGCTGCAACCTCCCACATCGCCCCCCTCAAGTACCTCTTCTTCGGTCTTGAGCATGATGGCGTGCTCTACAACAAGCTGCAGCCCTACATGTGGGTGGCTATAACCATAGAGATAATAGCGGCACTGCTGCTGCTGTTCCCGAAGACCAGAAAGAACTTCAAAACCCTCAACATAGCCTGCATATTCGCCTTCGTGGGAATCTGGATTGAGAAGGGCATGGGTCTGGTGATACCCGGCTTCATTCCCACACCTATAGGCGAGATCTGGGAGTACTATCCGACACTCATGGAGATAATGATAACCCTTGCCGTGTGGGCGCTGGGGCTGCTGGTCTACACGCTGCTGCTCAAGATAGCCATAGGAATCCTCGCCGAGGACGTGGTGCATCCCAGCGCTAAGGGCAAGGAGATGCCAGAGCACCACTGATGGGCGGTGGAGAGAAGCTCAGGGAGCGCATACTCAGCCTGCTTGAGGAGAGTCGCGGGTACGTCTCAGGGGAGGAGATTGCCTCTAAGCTGAGGATAAGCAGGAGCGCCGTCTGGAAGCACGTGCGCGCGCTGGTGGCGCAGGGTGCGGAGATACATTCCGGCAGGAAAGGCTACCTGCTGGTATCGCCGCCCGACAGGCTCTTCAGGGGCAGGGTGATGCGCAGGCTGCGGGGCAGCTTTGGCAGGGAGCTTCACCTGCATGAGGAGCTTGGCTCAACCAGCGATGCTGCAAAGCAGCTTGCACGTCATGGAGCACCTGAGGGCACCGTGGTCTGTGCGGAGCGGCAGAGCTCCGGCAGGGGCAGGCTGGGCAGGCGCTGGCACTCCCCTGCAGGCGGGCTCTGGTTCTCCATAGTGCTTCGCCCGAGGCTCCCGCTGCACAGGCTCAACCTGCTCTCGCTCATGCTCGGGCTGGGTGTGGCAGAGGTTCTGGAGGAGCTTTACGGCATACCCGCGGAGCTGAAGTGGCCCAACGACGTTCTGGCAGGTGGGAGAAAGCTCTGCGGGGTGCTGGTTGAGACAGAAGCCGAGCCAGAGGCTCTGAGGTTTGTGGTGGCGGGCGTGGGGGTGAACGCCAACATCGCGGGCTTCCCGGAAGAACTTCAGGCGGTGTCCCTGCAGCAGCTCCTCGGGCGAAGGGTTGACAGGTGCGAGCTGCTGGCTGAGCTTCTTAACAGCTTTGAGGAGCTCTATGCCCTTATTCACGTCACCCCTGAGCAGCTCATAGCGAGGTACAGGGAGCGCTGTGCAACCCTCGGGAAGAAGGTGAGGGTGCACATGCTTCAGGAGGATGTGGAGGGCGCCGCTGTCAGCATAGCAGAGGATGGCAGCCTGGTCATTGAGACCCGCCACGGACTCAGGCGGGTGAGCTCGGGCATCTGCACCCACCTGGATTAGCCACCGCACACCCTGCGCCTGACCTCCCTGTAGTACTCTATAACCTCGCCCATGTCCCTCCTGAACCTGTCCTTGTCCATGACCTCGCCGGTGCTTGCATCCCAGAACCTGCAGGTGTCCGGCGTTATCTCGTCACCAACTAAAAGGTTGCCCTCCGCATCGTATCCGAACTCCAGCTTGAAGTCCACCAGCACTATGCCCTTCTCCCTGAGGAACTCCCTCAGCACGCGGTTTACCTCTAAGGCGATGCGGCGCATCTCCCTGAGCTCCTCCACGCTTTCAACCAGCCCCAGAGCTAAGGCG
Organism: archaeon; assembly: GCA_026989875.1. GTDB lineage: Archaea > Hydrothermarchaeota > Hydrothermarchaeia > Hydrothermarchaeales > BMS3B > JAADFH01. The sequence goes on along the minus strand of JALSIP010000115.1, from coordinate 2,181 downwards.
ATGTCCTCGTTGAGCATGGGGTCATGGTACTCGTCGCTCTTCAGGCAGAACTCCACCACCGGCGGCTCAAGCTTCCTGCCCTCCTCAAAGGGGTAGCGCCTCACCAGGCTTCCCGTGGCTATGTTGCGCACTATCACCTCAACCGGCAGGATGCGCAGCCTCTTCACCACGTGCCTGTTTGGCGGCTGAAAGGATATGAAGTGGGTTTTAATGCCATGCCTCTCAAGCAGCTGCATGAGCACCGCTGAAATCTCCGCGTTGATGCTTCCCTTCTCCCTCTTCTCAGCCCTCTTTGCACCGTCTCCCGCGGTAAGCTCGTCCCTGAAAACCATCACGGCGGTGTCTTTCTCCCCCTCGTACAGCGTCTTGGCTTTTCCCCGGTATATCTCCTTCATAGCCTCACCGGCATATCATAGCCCTCTCCCAAGATAAATCTACCCCTGCAGCAGCTCCCTCACAGCCGCCTCAAGCACCTCTTCTGAAGCCACACCCTCCAGCCGCCTGAGCTCCCTGCCGTCTCTCACAAACACGAAAGTTGGCACGCTGCTTATGCCCAGCTTCTCCGCAAGGGCTGTGCCTTTTTCAACGTTGATGCGCAGGAAGCTAACGCCGTCGGCGTAAGCTCTGGCTACCCGCTCAGCGCGTGGCTCCACCTTCCTGCAGGGCGGGCAGGCTGGCGATGAGAACCAGAGCACCACCCTGCCCGAGCGCATTCTTGCCTCCGCCTCCTCATCGCTGGCAAATCTGAAGCTCATGCCGCATGCCTCTTTATCTCGGGCACGTAGTTCTTCATCAGCAGGGAGTTGCTCACCACAGAGACAGAGCTCAGCGCCATAGCTGCAGCCGCCCACTCTGGCTTGAACACTATGCCGAAGAGCACGTAGCCCGCGCCCGCGGCTATGGGGATGAGCAGCGTGTTGTAGAACAGCGCCCAGAACAGGTTCTGCTTGATCTTGCTCAGCGTCTTCTGGCTGAGCTGAATCGCCGCCACCACATCCCTGAGGTCGTCCTTTATCAGCACAATCTCGCCGCTCTCTATGGCTATGTCTGTGCCGGAGCCTATGGCTATGCCCACATCCGCCTGTGCAAGAGCTGGAGCGTCGTTTATGCCGTCGCCAACGAAAGCCACAACCTCCCCCTGCTCCTGCAGGCGCTTCACCTCATTCGCCTTGTCCTGGGGCAGCACCTCCGCTAACACAACATCAATGCCCAGCTTCCCCGCTATTGCCTCGGCAGTTCTGCGGTTGTCGCCGGTTATCATAGCCACCTTCCTGCCCATGCGGTGCAGCGCCTCCACCGTCTCCTTAGCATGCTCCTTGAGCCTGTCTGCCACCGCGATAATGCCAGCAAGCTTCCCGTCTGCGCTCACCAGCATCGCCGTCTTTGCCTCACCCTCCAGCTCCTGAAGCTTCTGCTCCACCTCCTCCGGAAGCTCAACCCCCAGCTCCTTCATGAGCAGCCGGTTGCCTATGGCTATGCTGTGCCCGCCGAGCTCTGCAACCACGCCCCTGCCGGTGAGCACCTCAAACCTCTCCGGCTCCGGAGGCTTTATCCCCAGCTTCTCCGCATGCCTCACAATCGCCTGCGCTAAGGGGTGCTCGCTTCTCTTTTCCGCGCTTGCGGCAAGTTTTAAGAGCTCCTCCTCGGGCATGTTAAAGGCTAAGACATCGGTGACCTCGGGCTTGCCCTTGGTGAGCGTGCCCGTCTTGTCAAATATCACGGTGGTAACCTTCCTCGCCAGCTCAAGAGCCTCGCCGTTGCGTATGAGTATGCCCTGCTCTGCACCTCTGCCCATTCCCACGGTCAGAGCGGTGGGCGTGGCTAAGCCAAAGGCGCAGGGGCAGGCTATGACGAGCACCGAGATCAGGGAGATGAAGGCGAACAGCCCCGGCTCCATTATATCCACGCTGCCAAAAAAGCGCCAGTATACGTAGGAGGCTATGGCTATGGTGAACACCACGGGTATGAAGTATGCCACTATCTTGTCAGCCAGGTGCTGAATCGGGGGCTTGCTCGCCTGCGCCTCCTCCACCATCCTTATAATCTGCGCTAAGAGCGTGTCCCTGCCCACCTTCGTTGCCCTAATCTTCAGCACACTGTTCTGGTTGATTGTGGCACCAACCACCTCATCACCAGCCTTCTTCAGGTTGGGCACGGGCTCGCCGGTGATCATGCTCTCAT
>JALSIP010000114.1 GCA_026989875.1 archaeon | reverse complement strand
CAGCACCCTCACGGTAACCTCTGGCAGGAGGAAGCTCACCGCATCGCCGTTGGCGTTGATGTAGGTGATGTTCACCTGCCGGTTAACCACCCTCTCGCCGGGGGTGAGGTTCTGCAGAATCGCCTGAAAGCTCAGGTTCAGCTCCTCGCCGATGCCGAGCCTGGGGATGTGCCACTCAACAATCGTTCCGTTTTCGCCGGTGGTTATGTTGGCGTGCAGCGGAGAGAAGGACGCTGGCTCAACTCCTGTGGGGAGGAAGTCCCTGACTACAATATCCCTCCCCGCGACAGCCTCCTTAATCTCTCCAGCGATTTCCCTGTAGATCTCGTTCAGGTTCTCGGGCGTCGGCGCGTAGAAGTACTTCCCGCCGGTGATGTTGGCTATCTGCATCAGCAGCTCCTCGTCGAACTCACCGGAGGAGCGGTTGCCTATCCCTATGGTGTATATGACTATGCTCTCGTTCTTCGCCCTCTCAGCTTCAAGGAGCGGGAAGTGCTCCGGCGGGCTCCCCACCCAGGCGCAGCCGCTGAGCCAGTGGCACCACCTTCCGCTGTCCTTGCCGTCCGAGAGGAAGATTATGTACTTCTCTGCCTGGAGGTCTCCTGCCTGGGCGAAGTGCTCCCTGGCTTTGTATATCCCCATGCCTATTGCAGTGGGCCCGCCTGCGCGAAGAGAGTCAAGCTTGCTCTCAATCAGGGTGAGGTTGTCTGTGAGTGGCACATCCAGGGTTATGTCCCACCTCCACGCCCAGCAGCCGAAGAACCAGTCTGTGCATTTGTGCCCTGTGAAGGAAACCACGCCCACCCTGCTGCCGTTGAGCTTGAGGAGCTCCTCGGCAAAGAGCTTTGAGGCGTTTACAGCCGCTGCCAGGCGGGTTGGTGGATAGTCTGTAAACGCCATGCTTCCGGAGCGGTCGATGACGAGCATCGCCTCAACCTTCCTTGTTACGTTGGGAGCCAGCCCCTCGCTCCTGAGCGATATTGTGAGGTTGACCGCAGCATCTCCGGGTAGAAGCTCTTCAGGGGCAATGGACTTCTCTGCCGTCAGCTTTACTGGAGGCAGGACGTAGAAGTAGGAGCGGAAGCTCCTGTTGGTGGCGTTCAGAGTTACATTCACCTCAATTAAGCACACTCCCGCATCCGAGAAGTTGCGCTCAACTGTGCCGAGGGGCAGGGCAAGCATTGGTTGTGGTGTAATTGTGGTGTTAAGTGCGCCGGAAAACAACGGCACACCGCTGGGTGAGTACAGCGCATAGCTCGCGCTGAGGTTGGCAGGAACGTTGGCCCGCAGCCTGAGCCGTAGCTCAATCGTTACATTTGCCTCTCCACCAGCCTCCACATAGAGCGGCGAGACCACCACAGCGCCTTCCAGGATCTCAGCCGTCGGGGGCACAGAAATGTTTACACTCTTCTCGTCCTGAATCACGCCCGAGCCAGAGTCATGTAAAACTACAGACACCGGATAGGTCCCCGGAGGCAGGTCGGGGATTCGCAGCTTAGCTGAGGTACCGTTGAAGGCGAAGGTGAGGTTGGCCATGTAGCCGTAGAGCTTGCCCCCGGCTGAGGTGTGGTTGACAACCACCTTCATCAGCGAGCCGGGTTTAAAGGAGGTGCTCGCTATTAATCCACCCTCAGAGACATCGAAAACAGAGACGTTTGTAATTCTTCCTTTCGATGATATATTGTAGTAGGAAAGCGCCCTCAGAGCGAAGGCTGTCGTGAGAGCATCTCCCCAGCCGCCATCAGGTTTCTGGGCTGAGATCAGGTAAGCAGCGGCTTTCTCAGTTGCGTTTGGTGCGTGAGTGGAAACGAGCAGGGCGCTCAGGGCGAGGGAGGTGTCAAGGGGCGTTGAGTAAACCTCGCCCCAGCCGCCGTCCTGCCGCTGAGTGCTCAGAAGCCACTCTCCCGCCTCTTCCACAGTCTCTGAAGGCGGCAGTTCGGCGGCGAGGTAGTAGCTCCTGAGGGCGAGGGTGGCAGCAGCCCTGGTGAAGATACTCCCTCCATCGCCCCTGCCCTCAATAAAGCTGGCACCTTCCTCCGCCTCCTTCACATAGCCCAGGCGCAGAAGCGCCTCCACGGCAAAGGCGGTGTCCAGCAGGCTGCTCCCGTAGCCTGCCTCAATCCCCCAGCCGCCGTCTGCATTCTGGCTCTGCACAAGCTGCTCTGCAAGTGCAGAGACGTTTTCGTAGCCCTCTAAGGCGATAATTTTCCAGGCAAGCTCATCGTTGCGCTCCGCCTTCTGCTGAGACAGCCAGTCTATTGCCTTAGTGAGAGCCTCGCCGGAGTAGTTCAGCAAGCGCAGGGTGTCTATTGCTATTGCCGTCTCCACTATGCCTCCCTCTGCCGCCTTGCCTCCCCAGCCTCCCAAGGGGTGCCTTGCCGCTAAAAGGTAGCCTATACCAGCCAAAACCTCGGACGAGCTCTCATTGTGGAGAGACACCGCAAGCAGCGCAAGGGCAGAGGGGTAAACCCTGCTTTCCTCCCCCTCCTCCACACCCCAGCCGCCGTCGCTGTTCTGCGTTTCCCTTAGAAACTCCACCGCTTTTCTGCTCGCGTTCACGTGCTCGGGGGAGAGTGCAAGAGCGAGACAGGCGAGGGCTGTGTCTGCGGTGTAGCCGAAGCTGCCGTCAGCGAGCTGCCTCGCCTCAAGCCAGGCAAGAGCCTTCTCCACAGCAGCATCTGCGCCTGAGCTGCTCAGCGCCAGTGCCGCCAGTGCGGTGTCCTCAACCGAGCCGAAGCCGCCGTCGCTGCTTTGCCGTGCAAGCAGGTAGGCTGAGGCTCTCTCCACCTCTGCGCCAGAGTAGCCCTGCTCCGCCAGCGTTATTAGTACAAGGGAGGTGGTGGCAACACCCTCCCAGCCGCCGTCGCCGCCCTGCCTCTGCAGCAGGGCTTCACGCACAGCGGCATCGCCGGTGGCGAAGTAGGCGAGGGCAAGCTCGTGTGTAGAGCTGGCGCTGGCGATGAGAAGCTGCCTCTCCTCGCTGAGGTTGTAGCCCAGGCTTTCCAGAGCCACGGTTGCAAAGGCGCTGGCATGGAGCTCATAGCTTCTGCCCCAGCTACCGTCGGGGTTCTGGGCTGCGAGAAGCCCTTCAGCTCCCGGCACAGCTCCGTGCACGGTGCCAGCCAGCACCAGGGCAAAGAGCATCCACGCAAGCCTGTGCATCCATCCCACCCGGCATACAGGCTGAGTGCTGCCCTCCCCTCATCCTGGCTCGGTTCAGGCAGGTGCAGGATTTATAGCTATGCACCTTCAGGCATATAAAACTTTCCGAAAGTCAAGCGTGCTCACACACCCCTCACCAGCATAACTCCCAGCGCCACCACAGCCAGGGCAAGCAGCACGTTAATCCTGCCAATTACAGAAGAAATCCATCGCAGCCTCTCTGCCTCTCTCCCACCCCTCTCCATCGCCAGGGTTGCTTTGGGTCCCACAACAAAATCATGAAAGAAGCTGAGCACCAGGATAACGCCCACCAGCACAAGCTTTGCAGAGAGCAGCGGGCTGGTAAGCGAATATCCCCTCATCAGCACGTTGGCAAATCCCGTGAGCACCAGCAGCCCCAGGCATATCCATCCCGCCATGCGGAACCTCACACCCACCGCATCCACCAGCCTGCCCCTCAGAGAGGGGTCAACACCCTTCAGCACCGGCACAAGAACAACCGTCAGAAAAAGCATGCCTCCCAGCCACAGCATAGCACTGACTATGTGCAGCCATACAGAAGCGACGTACACCTCCACCTTCTCACCGCCTACTCACAGGAAATCGCCTGCACGGGGCACGCCTCAGCCACTTCCTCACACCTCTCGCAATCCTCGCATATCACCCAGCTCTTCCCATCCTCCCTCACCTCAAAACACTCTGGACACATCACTTCACAGGTGCCACACCCCACACACGCAGCCTGGTCCACCACAGGTCTCGCCATGCTCCCACCACTCATAGAGTTTACCTCAGCCAGCATATTATCCTTGCTCCGAACATGTTAGCCTGTGCATTAAAGGTAATATTTTAGATGTTATTTTATCACGATTGCAACATGAAGCCTTCCAAGGTTTACAGAGGGGAGGTTGACCTCAGCGACCTGCTCAGCCTATCACAAAATCAGCTTGTAAAAGCCACTGACGGCAATGTGACACTGATTTTAAAGCGTGGCAAAGTAATAAGCGGTGACCCTGAAAAACTCAAAGAAAAAAGGAACATGACAGTAGCGGTTTATGATCTGAAGAAAACCATACGTATAAGGGGCATAGAGTACAGCGTTGTAAAAACAGACACAATAAAAAGCAGCAACGTTGCAGAAGATCTGGCAAAAATTGCAAACAATTACAGGCATGCGGTGGTAGTAGCCTTCGGTAAGGAATGCAAAAAAACGGTGATAGAGTACAGGGACGGGAAGATGATCGGCGCAGAGGGAGACTACAGGAAGCTTCTTGAAGAAAATGCTGCAATTCTTGACATCTATGAAGTAATCTCAGAGCCTGAAATTTCCCGTGAGGCACTTCTTAAGAAGTATAGACTGAAAGAGCCATCAGAAGAAGAAATAAGAAGCATAATTCGCAGCTTCATATCCCGCTCAATAATCATTCCTGAGGGCAGAGAGCTCAGAAGCTTCACCGGGGAGGAGGGCTTCTTAGAGAGCATGCTTGAGCTTGAGCACGGCTATCTCAAGGTTGTTTTTGAGCACCGCAGGTCTCCTGTGGGATACTTGGTGGTTGAGAATGGCAGGATAATTGGCGCCTACAGGATATCTGACGACGACGAGCAATTCAGCAACAGAGCTTACACCCGCATCATGGACGACCTCAAGAAGAACCCCACGGTCACTGTAATTGCGGTTGACAGGGAGGAGTTTGAAAAGTTCAAGGACACCTACCCTGAGCTTCTGCTAAAGGATGAGGACACCTACCGTGACATAGGCGATGGGCTTAGAGAGGTTATAGAAGCCCAGGTGTCCAGCATAGAGAAGGTTGCTGCCTGCAGGGTAAGGGTGAGCACAGATATAGGAGGGAGTGAGGTGGAGTACACGCTTGACGTCAGTGTGGAGTATCCCGGGGGGATACTTAAGCGCTCCGACCCGGAGCTTGAGAGGCGCGTGAGGAAAGAGGTGGAGGAGCTCGCGAAGAGTGCGGAGGAGGAGATCTCAAAGAGGACCGGAGTAAAAGCCAGGGTAAAACCTAGGCTGAGGTTTATTGTCAAGGGGGTTATCTGAGGGGGAATCGGGATGGACTTCTGCTTTCGCATAGCCGGCATGGCAGGAGATGGGATAAGGGGAGCCGGCACCATAGCTGCCAGGCTCTTCGCCAGGCACGGCTACCACGTGTTTGCCAACTTTGAGTACCAGTCCCTCATCAGGGGTGGCTACAGCGCGGCGGTTGTGCGGGTGAGCGACTCCCGCGTGGGCGCACACAGCTCACGGGAGGAGGTGCTGGTGGCGCTCAGGGAGCATGCGGCGCGGGAGGCTGGGGGCATGCACAGAGTGGTGGTGTACGATTCCTCCCTCTTCAGCATGAAGGAGGGATACGGCGTGCCAATGAAGGAGTTCGCAGACACCGCGGGTGCCCCGGAAATCTTCAGAAATGCCGTGGCTCTTGGTGTGCTTACCTGGATTTACGGGGCAGACATTGAAGTGCTCAAGCGCCTCTACAGGGACGCCTACGGCAGAAAGGCAGAGGCTGACGTGAAGCTTGCGGAGATGGGCTACTCCCACGCCTCAGCTATGCTACCGAGGCTGCGTGAGCTCAGGCATGCCGGCAGGGCTAAGCCTGTGCTCACGGGAAACATGGCAGCAGCCTTAGGGGCGGTGAAGGCAGGACTGAGGTACTACTACGCCTACCCCATGACACCCTCCACCCAGATACTGCACTTCCTCGCAAGGGCTGGTAAAAAGCTGGGGGTTACGGTGGTTCAGCCTGAGAACGAGATTGCGGTGGCGGTGATGGCTGCAGGCACAGCCTATGCAGGTGGCAGGGTTATGGTGGGTACCTCTGGCGGGGGGTTTGCACTCATGCAGGAAGCCTTCAGCATGCTCGGCATGGCGGAGCTGCCCGTGCTCTTCGTGGAGGCGCAGCGCTCTGCCCCCAGCACAGGTGTGCCCACCTACCATGCCCAGCAGGACCTGAGGTTCGTGCTCCATGCCGGGCATGGCGAGTTCCCCAGGCTCGTGGCATCGCCGGCAGACGCTGAAGACGCCTTCAGCTTGGCGGGCGAGATGCTCAACTTGGTCTGGAGGTTTCAGGTGCCGGGGGTGCTGCTGATGGACCGCTATCTGTGCGAGAGCGCCGTAACGGTGGATGTTGAACCTTCCGCTGTGGATGTGCGGGAGCCGGAGCTCTGGAAGGGTGGGGATGAGTACAGGAGGTATGCGATAACGCCCTCGGGTGTTAGCCCCTTAGCCTTTCCGCCGGAGGCGGTGGTCAAGGTCACAGCCAACGAGCACGATGAGGCGGGGTTCACCGCGGATGACGCGGCGACGGTTGGCAGGATGTACGACAAGAGGATGAGAAAGGAAGCCGCCATTGCAGGGGAGCTCAGGGGTATGAGCTGCGTCAGGAGGTGGTGCAGCGGCAGCGATGCGGTGGTCACCTGGGGCTCGGCTGCACCTGCCGCGGCTGAGGCGTGCGAGGAGCTTGGCTTAGCCTGCCTGCAGGTGCGCTATCTCGCACCCTTCCCGGTGTGGGAGCTTGAGCAGCTGAAAGGAAAGAGGGTTGCATGCGTGGAGTGCAACTACTCGGGTGCGCTGCGCTCACTGCTCAGGGAGCACCTGTGCGTGGACGCCGAGCTCATAGGCAGGTGGGACGGCAGACCCTTCACCCCAGAGGAGCTGGTGCACAGGCTGGAGGAGGTGTTCAGATGATGCTCAGAACCTCCCAGAAGATTGTGTGGTGTCCTGGATGCGGGAACTACGGCATCCTGAGAGCATTTGTAAAGACGCTTGAAGCACTGGAGGATAATGCAGGGCGGGTGGTGCTGGTTTCTGGAGTTGGCTGCCACGGAAAGATCGCCGACTACGTTGGGGTGAGCAGCTTCCACACCATCCATGGCAGGGTGCCCCCGGTGCTCACCGGCATAAAGCTGGCTGACATGAGCCTGATTCCCGTTGGCTTTGCCGGGGATGGCGACGCCTACAACGAGGGCATCGCCCACCTGATACACGCCGCCAGGAAAAACACCGACGTAACCATGGTGGTCCACAACAACTCGGTGTATGCCCTCACCACTGGTCAGGCAACCGCAACCAGCCCTAAGGGTTTCAGGGGCAGGAGCACACCTGAGGGCAACCCGGAGGAGCCTTTAAACCCCTTACTGCTGCTCCTTGCTGCGGGTGCGAGCTTTGTGGCGAGGGGGTTCGCTGGAAACGTGGCGCAGCTCACCGAGCTCATGCTGCAGGCGATTTCCCACCGGGGCTTCTCCTTCATAGATGTGCTCCAGCCCTGCGTGGCATTCAACAACACCTGGGAGCTCCTCAGGAAGAGGGTGCACGAGGTGAAGACTGCTGGAAGCAGGGAGAAGGCGATGGAGCTGGCTATGGACCCCTTCGCCACAGGTGTCTTCTACAGGGAGAGCAGGCAGGTTTACGAGGATGCCGTAACTGCCCCTGAGCCCACCAGCACCGTTGAGCAGGTGCTGGAGAGCCTGAGGTAGCCCTAAATGGGCGGTGAAATTGCAACCAGAACCTGCATCCTGGTCTCTGCCCTTACGCCGTGGGGCTCGCTGACCTTTGCTATGAGTACGCTACCCGGCTTTGCGGGATACTCCCTCTCCCCGTCGGTGAAGCATCCTTCACCTGAGAGCACCAGTATCATGACCTCGCTGTCTGCCTCGTGGCTGTGAACCGGCAGCTCCTGACCAGCTTCAAAGCAGAAGGTGAGCACCCGCCAGCTCGGTGAGTCATGCAGTATGGTGAGCTGCCTCTCCTCCCGGCTGAATCTCGCATGTTCTTCAAGCTCAAGTATCCTCAACCATACCACCCCGTATAAATCTGTGCAGCCGTTAGATTTAATACTTCTGGGCGAACATGTTCAGGGGCATGATGCA
>JALSIP010000113.1 GCA_026989875.1 archaeon | reverse complement strand
CGCTCACAACCACATCAACCCTTTCCCCGGAGAAATGGGCGCAGTATATCCTGTCATCCACGTATATCCTGAAGTAGCCCTTCCTGTCCCAGCGCGGGCTTGCGGCTCTGGCGCTCACCTGCTCAGCCCTTCTCACCTCCTCCGGCACCGGCTCCCTCCTGAGCCTCTTCTCCTTGCACATCAGCAGGCTGAGCCCCAGGTCCTTCGGCGGGCTGCTCCGTCTTTTCGCCAGAAACATCATTTTTGCGGCTGTGCTGAGCTCCCTCACGCTGCCTCTGGTCTTGTTGCTCGCCTCCGGCGTGAATAGCAGGCTCGCTCCAACCTCGCTGGCTATGCCTGCAAGCAGCGCATTAACACCTGTAGAATCAGCATCAACAAGCTCTGACACGTTGCCTGCACCAAAGAGCATCACAACATCTGGATTTCTGCTGCCGAACATGCGATATGCAGCTATGCTCTCAACAAAACCAAAATTCAGCGGCGAAAGCAGCGGATCAGCCACCACCCTCCTGAACCCCTGCTCCACAGCTATGGCGATGTTCTCTTCAAGCAGCCTCACCCGCACCTCAGCCTTCTCCGGCACCCTTCCCCTGCTGCGCGGTATTATAACGCTGGGCGTCTCTGTACCCGGGAACTCCTCTATCATCTCCCTGTCAAAGCTCAGGATGAGGTCGGCGCCGGCGTCAATGGCTGCGGCGATGTTTCTGGGGTGCATGGTGTCCACCGCCACCGTGAACCCCTCCCCTCTGAGCAGCTCCACAGCCTCGGTGACTCTCACGGGGGAAGCCCCTGCAAACCCCAGGTCAATTATATCTGCTCCGCACTCCCTGAAGTACCTTGCCCTCTCCAGCAGCCTGGCATCCTCCAGCCTGTCTGCATCCTCAATCTCGGCAATCACCCGCATGGGGAAGTCCCTTCCCACCGCCACTTCGCCTATGAGCATGTTCCCCCTGCGCCTCAGCAGCCTCTCCCTCATCTCCTCACCCTCCACCATCTCCAGCTCCCTGCAAGCCCGCTTCACCTGCTGCTCCAGCAGGCTGTCGGCTGGCTCGGTGGTTGAGAGCTTCAGCTCCTCAATGTTCCTGAGCACCTCCTCCAGGTCTGCTATGTGCCTTGTACCCTTGTAAACCGGCACACCCGCGCTCTCAGCCACCTCTGAGACGTCGCCCCTGACCATGCCCGGCACCAGCACCAGGTCTGCATCCTCAACCCTTCCTAAGCTTCTGGCGATTCTCTCAGGCGTCAGAAGGCTCGCCACCTCTGCATCAGCCACGTGCACCTTGGCGCCGAAGCGCTCCGCCAGCTCCCTTGCAGCGGGTGCCGCGAGCCTCCCGGTTACAATCACCACCCTCATGAAGATGGCAAGAGTTTTTAACATGCGGCGAGCTTACTAAGCCACATGCTCAGCTCCAGCATGCGTGAGCGCTTTGCTGTGGTGATTCAGCCTGCAGCCAGGGTGGTGGCAGCCTCCGGCATGCCTCCGAACCTGCTCACCCTCCTCGGCTTTCTCGCCGCTCTCGCATGCGGTGTGCTGCTTGCCACGGGCAGGCTTGCAGAGGCGCTGCTGATGCTGCTCATCTCCGGGGCGCTTGACGTGGTGGATGGTGCAGTTGCAAGAGCTACCGGGCGCAGCAGCCCGGTGGGTGCATTTCTGGACTCTGTAACAGACAGGTACTCGGATGCCGCCGTGGTCATCGGCATGGCAGTTTACACTCAGGCTTACCTGCTGGGCATGCTGGCGCTGCTGGGATGCCTGATGGTGAGCTACACCCGTGCGAGGGCTGAGAACCTCATACCCAGGTGCGATGTGGGGCTGGGTGAGAGGGCTGAGAGAACCCTGCTTGTTGCTGCTGGACTTGCGGTGTCTGCAGCGGGGGTGATTGAGCCTGCTAAGGGGATGTACTACACCCTGCTGCTTCTCACGCTTCTCGCCCACTCCACGGCAATAACCAGAATAACCTTCACCCTCACCGCTCTTAAGTGAATCATTCTGGAGTTGCCCAGCACTCCTCATCGTGGTACAGCTCCTCCCCCAGCTCCGTCTCCCCCACCACCTGCGGTGCCGGCTCCTCCACCGCCTCAAGGCGCAGGAAAGATGACCAGAACCAGTCATGGTCGCACCTGCTGCCCAGCACCTTAACCACACGCAGCTTCTCCTGATACCTGAAGAAGTTGGTGTCCTCGCAGGGGTAAACGCTGAATCTCCTCCTGATGTCGGTTATAACAAACCCCATATCCAGCAGCATGCGCTGGATGCGGTGCCACTTTTCTGCGCCAGCCTCCAGGGTGGTCAGCCCGAAGTAGGCTGCACACCCCCTGCCCCTGAGAGCCTCCGCCCCGCGGGAGAGGAACAGGGTTATTCCCGGCAGTGTCTCCACGGGGTCTGTCACAAATACATCAAAGCTACCCGCAAGCTCATCTGGCAGAGGCTTGCGCACATCATAGCGCTGTGCACTCACTCCCAGCCCCTCCGCCTCAGCCACCGAGTTTATGAACTCCACCACCCTGGGGTCTGCGTCCAGTGCGAGAACCCGCTCAGGAAGCGCGGTAAGCGCCAGCGCCACGCCGAGCATGTCGTCATCGCCAATCAGCAGTATCCTCTTCCCGGCAACATCCCCCCGCTCCAGCATGAAACCTGCCCTGAGCAGCACATCCCCGGGGGCTATGTACCCCTGGTCGTACTCCTCCACGGGGAGGGGGCGTCCCTCAAGCAGCGCGGTGAAACGCTCCACGAGCTCCTTCTTCTGCACCGCATAACCCCTGCCGTCGCAGCATGTGCACCTGAACTCAGGCATCCCTGCGCCGCATCTCTCAGCCTCCTCCCTCCCGGCTTCTGTCAGCTCAAGCCGACTTCCACTCCACCTCACCAGCCCCAGCTCCTGCAGGAGCTCAAGCACCCTGCAGAACTCTTTAAGCGTGCCGTCCTGCGAGTCTATGAGCTCCCAGGGGGAGGCAGAGCCACCGGCAAGCCTGCGCAGCACCTGTGCCGCATTGCGGGGCAGCCCCTGCATCCGCTACCCCCGGGTGAGCACGTAGTGCTTGTAAGACCTGGGCTTGAAGTGCTCCAGAAAGAGGTTAAAAGCCCTTTCGGTCTTGTTCTGGTCTCCGCAGGTGAAGATGTCCAGATTAACTATCCCGTACTCGGGCCAGGTGTGCAGCGAAACGTGGGACTCTGAAATCAGCACCACGCAGGTTACCCCGTAGGGCTGAAACTGCCTGTACACAGAGCTTATCTTGGTCAGCCCCGCCTCCTCAATCACCTTCTCTGTTATCTCTCTAACCCTGTCCTCATAGGATATCAGCTCCTTTGCCACGCCATAAAGCTCTGCTATGATGTGCTTCCCTATGACTGTCATCGTCATCACCCATCCATCTCACCTGCCAGAGCTGGTGGTCCAAAAGCAATTCTGGAGCTGTGCAGGTAACGTGGTGCTAACTTAATTAAGTAATATTATAGCAGAAAAAATTTTCGCCATTACCGGCGGTGCACGTGCTCTGCAGCCTGAAAGGGTCTCAACCCTCAGGGGCACCTGAAACACTTATATACTCGCTTTTTACATATTTATATGGAGGTGTTGTCGTGATAGCTGAAGTGGGGGCATTCATGCTGATTGGTGGTGGTATAAAGTATATAGACGATGCTTTTGATGAGGGCATATACAGCAGGAAGCTCGCAGTCCTGCTGGCTCCAGTTATACTTGCCGTGTGGCTGTGGGTGTCTGCAGGTAACCCGCATGCCGCAACCCTGCTTGCTGCTGTGCTGCTTGGCGTTATTTTCACGGGAAAGGTTGACAACACTGTGTTTGTGCTGTCCTCCGTGGTTATTGTGGCTGGAATGCTGGCACTCGCAAGGGAGGTGCTGCTCCTGCCCCTTGCGGTTCTCACGGCGATGGCGGTGCTGGATGAGAAGGGCAACGACCTGGCGGATGCAGGCAGGCTTCCGCCGCTCATCGCGCTGCTCTTCACCTACAGGATGATGATGAAGCTGGGCGTGCTGGTGCTGGGGATGGCTGAGCTCCTGCCGCTGGCGTACTTTCTGGTGTTTCTCGCCTTTGACTTAGCCTACGAGGCTGTGGGGAGAGCAGGGGTGCGTTTCGTCAGTCAGCGCAGAGCACTGCCAAGTGCAGGGTGAGGCGAGATGGAATGGAGGGTGATGGACAGAAACCCCGAGGATGAGGGCATCTACTTAGTGGCGGTGGTGGATGAGAAGGGCAGGCTGAAGCTGGTGCAGGAGCATGCCACGCGCATGCTGGGCGAGCATGCGGGGGAGCTGCTCAGGCTTGCGGGGATCTCTGATGGAGAGGTGCTGCTGGAGGAGCTGCTTGAGTTAGGTAATGGTGTGAAGATGGCGGAGTTCCAGGAGGTGTGCCTTTTTGCGCTGCCGGCGGTTTCAGAGCGTGAGAGGGGATGGATAATTCTGCTGAAGAAGAGGGAGAGCTCCGCGGAGGAGCTGGAGGAGATGAGAAGGAGCATCTTGGAGAACGTCACCCACGAGCTCCTCACACCCGTGACGATTGCCAAGGCTTCGCTGGAGCTGCTGGAGATGGGCGAAGAGTCTGCCCTTCAGCCTGCTGTGAATGCCGTAAGGCGGCTTGAGGCTCTCGCGGAGGTGCTCCAGAGTCTCAGCAGCAGAAGGAGCAATCACGCCTGCGCCGACGTGGGCAGGGCGATTGACGCGGCGCTTGAGAGGACGGGTGAGCTCTGCAGCAGCAGGGGTATCAGGGTGGAGGTGGAGGTTGAGCAGGCGCTGCCCCTCGCTTCAGCCAGCGTAGAGTCGCTGGTGCAGGTGCTGGTGGCGCTGATTTCAAATGCCGTGAAGTTCTCGGAGAGGGGGAGCGGGATAAGGGTGAGCGCCAGGCTGGTTGAGGAGATGCGCTCCTTAGAGCCGGGGAGCATTGAGGTGTGCGTGGAGGATGAGGGGATTGGCATACCGGAGGAGGAGCAGGAGAAGATATTCAGCCTCTTCTATCAGGTTGACAGGGGTGCGGACAGGAAGTACGGCGGAATGGGTGCGGGTCTGAGCCTGGTTAAGAAGCTGGCGGAGGAGTGGGGTGGCGAGGTGAGCGTTGAGAGCGTGCCGGGGAAAGGTTCAAAATTCTGCGTGCGCATACCTGCTGAACATGGCGTTGAGGTCAGGGCGATATGAGCGAAAGCCGGTGCACGGGGGTGAGGTCTGGCGCTTCCCGGGCGCGCTTGACTTCAGCTCAAACGTGAACCCCTTAGGTCCCACCAGAACTGTGCTGGAGGCTGTGAAGAGGGCGTGCAGAGAGCTTGCCTGCTACCCGCCCCGGGAGGCGGAGCCGCTGTGCAGGGCGGCTGCAAGGCACCTGGGCATAGCTCCGGAGATGGTGGTGGCTGGCAACGGCTCTTCAGAGCTTATCAAGGCGCTGTGCGAGGCTTTTGCGGGCGAGAGGGTGGGTGTGAGGGAGCCGACGTACTCGGAGTACAGGTACTTTGCACAGCTCTACGGGGCGAGGGTTGTGGGGCTTGAGCGCATGAGGGGGCTCAGCCTGGGCTTCCTGTGCAGACCCAACAATCCCACAGGAGAGGCTCTGCCGATTGAGGTGGTGGAGGAGCTCGCTAAGGAGGCGGCACGTGAGGATGCTGTGCTGGTGGTGGATGAGGCTTACGTGGAGTTCTCAGCCTGCGAGAGTGCCGTGAAACTGCTTGAGGACTGCCCGTCCCTGGTGGTGCTTCGCTCCATGACAAAGTTCTACTCGCTGCCCGGAATCAGGCTGGGCTTCATGGTGGCTCAGGAGGAGGTGGCTGAAAGGGTCAGGCGGAGGCTGCCGCCATGGAGGGTGAGCACACCGGCGATTTCCGCGGGTATTGCAGCCCTTGAGGACAGGGAGTTCGCCACCGAGAGCAGACGCTACATTCTCAGGGAAAGGGAGTGGCTGGCTGAGATGCTGCGGGAGGCGGGGGCTGAGCCCATGAGGAGCGATGCCAACTTTCTGCTGCTCCGTCTGCCCGAGGGCACGAGCTCCGCGCAGGTGAAGGAAGGCCTGCTCAGAAGGGGGCTGCTGGTGAGAGACTGCTCGGACTTCAGGGGGCTGGAGGGAGAGTTTATAAGGGTGTGCGTGCGCCTCAGGGAGGACAACCTGCTTCTGCTGCAGGCGCTGCAGGAGGTGTTAGCCGGTGAATGAGAGCAGGAGGTGCAGGTACTACCCGTGCCACTTTGAGGGACAGGACTGCAGGTTCTGCTTCTGCCCCTTCTACCCCTGCGGAGATAGCAGCACAGGCGGAAGGTGGATAGTGAGCTCAAAGGGGAAGAGGGTGTGGAGCTGCAGGAACTGCCACTGGATTCACAGGCGGGAGGTGGCGGAGAGGCTTGAGGAGGAGCTGAAGAAGGGGGAGCGCTCCGCGGAGGAGCTGCAGGAGCTCAGGAGAAGGATGATGAAGAGCGCCAGCGGAATTGTAATGGTGCTGGGCACCTCGTCCTTCGCCGGTAAAAGCCTCATCGCCATGGCGCTGTGCAGGATTTTCTCGGATATGGGGTACAGGGTGGCGCCCTTTAAGGCGCAGAACACCTCCCTGAACTCCTGGGTTACTCTGGACGGCAGGGAGATTGCAAGGGCTCAGGCGCTTCAGGCGTTTGCAGCCAGAATAGAGCCGGAGGTGGAGATGAATCCTGTGCTGCTGAAGCCCTGTGGGGAGCGGCGCTCGCAGCTCGTGCTCTTCGGCAGAGCCAGAGGTGTGGTGGACGCGGGGGAGTACTATGAGAGGTTTGCAATGAAGGAGGGGCTGGAGGCGGTGCGGGAGGCGCTCAGGAAGCTCAGGGAGAGGTACGAGGTGGTGGTGATGGAGGGCGCGGGCAGCCCGGCAGAGATCAACCTGATGCATGCTGATATTGCCAACCTGCGAGCAGCGGAGCTGGCGGATGCTCCAGCGGTGCTGGTGGCGGATATTGAGCGGGGCGGCGCCTTCGCAGGCATATACGGCACAATTATGCTGCTCCCAGAGAGGTGGCGCAGGAGGATTAAGGGGATTATAATAAACAAGTTCAGGGGTGATGAGGGGCTGCTGAGGGAGGCGATTGAGGGTATTGAGAAGCTCACCTCTGTGCCTGTGCTGGGGGTGGTGCCGTACATTGAGGATGCAGAGCTGCCTGAGGAGGACTCCATGGGGCTCAGGAGCAGCCACGGCACCGCCAGGGTGTGCGTGATACGCCTGCCAAGAATCTCCAACTTCACGGACTTTGATGCATTCCGCCAGGAGGGCGTGGAGGTGAGGTTCGTGAGCTCGCCGGAGGAGCTTGAGGGTTGCGGGGCGGTGGTAATCCCCGGCACCAAGAACACGCTGGCTGACCTGCAGTGGCTGAGGGAGAGGGGTTTTGATGAGGCGCTGCGCAGGCTGCACGGCAGGGTGTGCATCTTCGGCATCTGCGGCGGATTCCAGATGCTGGGCGAGAGGGTGGTGGATGAGGTGGGGGCTGAGGACGGCACGCCGGGGGAGGCTGAGGGGCTGGGAATGCTGAGGATGGAGACCACCTTCGGTAGGGAGAAGGTGCTGCGGAGGGTGGAGCTGGAGGCAAGGGAGATGCTGACCGGCAGAGTGGTGCTGGTGAGGGGGTATGAAGTGCACATGGGTCGGTCGGTGCACGAGCATGAGCCGCTGCTGCTGGCTGGAGACTGGAGGGAGGGGGCGTGCGATGCTGAGAGGAAGGTGGCGGGAACCTACCTGCACGGCATTTTTGATGCCCCGGGCTTCAGGAGAGCTTTCATGGAGTTCGCGCTGGGCAGAAGCGCAAGGGGCGGAGATGTGAGTGAGAGGATTGATAGAGCGGTGAGCAGGGTGGCTGAGGTGGTGAGGAAAAGTCTGGACATGCAGAGGCTTTGCTCCATAGTGTTTGGTGGTGAGGGATGAGCGCGGCTGTGCTGCTGGCAGCGCTGGCGCTGGACAGGCTCGCAGGAGAGCCACCCAGCCGCCTGCACCCCACGGCGTGGATGGGCTCGGTGGCAGAGTGGCTGAGCAAAAGGCTTCCAGGAAGCCTCGGAGGAGGGGTGATGCTTCTGGGCGGTGTTGTGCTGGGCTTCAGCTCGGCTGCATACCTGCTGCTGATGATTGCACCTGCACCGGTGAAGCCTGTGCTCTCGGCTGTAATTCTGAAGCTTGCCCTCAGCTGGCGCACCCTGGGCGAGATTGCGGTGAGAATTGCAGGGATGGTGGAGAGGGGGAGAATTGAGGAGGCGAGAGCAGCGCTTCCGGCTCT
>JALSIP010000112.1 GCA_026989875.1 archaeon | reverse complement strand
AGGGATATAGACAACGTCTTCGGAATTTTAAAGGAGGACATCGACATAAAGAAGATCAGAAAAGAGATGGATAGGCATGTACCTGGTTGACTCTGACGTAATAATTGACCTGCTGAGGGATCTACATTTATAATTAAGTTTTAATGGTTTAAAAAAGTTTAAAGGAGCGGGTTGCAAAGTAAAGATTTAAATATCACTTATTGTAATACATATCACAAGATGCTCAAAAAGGCAATATTGTGATATAAATGACAATAAAACTGCTGCTGAAAAAACTGTACCTGAGCGGGAAGGAGTTTGTGACAGACGAAGACATCAAAAATTTATGCGAAGTCCTGAATTTAGATTATAAAAATACTGTGAACTATCTGCTCAGGAGGGGATATCTGCTGAGGATATTCAGAGGAATATTCTATCTGAAATCCCTCGACGAGATTAAATTCGGAAAAAGTAAATACAGCCATCTGGAGTTGGTATCGAAGGGTCTGGAACTCAAAAAAGTAAAGAACTGGTACTTCGCTCTATACACCGCTCTAAAATTAAACAACCTTACCCACGAACACTTTACAGTGGAATATGTGATAAATGATAAAATATTCAGACAAAAGTCAATAGAAGTAGCTGGTTATAAATTTAAATTTATTAAACTCAAGCCGGACTTGTTTAAATTCGGAATAATAAAAAATTCTATCAAATACTCCGATCCAGAAAAAACAATTCTCGATTTCATATACGTATGGAGATACAACGGGATTCCTGAAGAAAAGATAATAATGGACATCTCGGACTATACCATCGGGTTGTCCAGAAATAAAATCATGGAATATGCAGAAAATTACCCCAAAACCGTCATGAAGATAGCAAAGAAAGTGGTTAGATGAGAAGGGATTTCGTAAATGAGGTTGCAAGAGTCTTTTACATAGAAAGGAAGGATTTGATAGAGAAGGATTTTATTTTACATCAGACGCTTCTCGATCTGTCCGTAAACAAATTCTTCTCTGAAAATTTTTCTTTTAAAGGCGGAACATGCTTGATAAAATGTTATTTAGGCTACTTCAGATTCTCGGAAGATATAGATTTTACCTGGAAGGATCAGGAAGTATTTAAAGGAATGTCCCAGAAAGAAGTTAGAAGAAACCTTTCTTCTGTGATAAATGAAGTGGGGAATATATTCGAAACAATAGCAGAGAAAAGAGGATGGGACTTCAGGTGCGTTAAAAGCAATCCGGATTATGTCGAACCCGGGGGAGGGAATAAAACAGTTACCCTGAAGGTATGGTATGACTCCGAAATTCTGAAGAGAAGGTCGTTCTTTAAGGTCCAGATAAATTTCGTGGAGAATATACGGTTTCCGATTTTGAATCACGAATTAAGGAGTCTGGTAGGAAAAGACGTTAAAGAACTTCGAATACTGTTTCCTGAAGAATACGAAGAATATTCAAAACGAATCCTGTTTGATGTCTATGATGTTAGAGAGATACTGTGCGAGAAGGTCAGGTCCATCCTTACGAGAAGAGGGGTAAAGGCAAGGGATTTTGTCGATGTATACCTGATTTCCAGGAATTTTGGGATAAACCCGTGTGATTTGAAGATGGAGATCGTGGATAAAATTTTGTTCATGCTCGGTCTCTATGCGAGATACAGGAGAAATTTCAGTGAAAAGAAGAGACTTCTGGAATCTGAAAACATTTTCAGCTGGAGCGACGAGAAGAGTTTGCTTCTTGTCGATATATATGAAAGAGATTTTTACAGATTTATGGATGATTTCACAGGGTTTTTGAACATCGTTGTAAGAGAGGTGGAAGCAAGAAAATAGATTACTTCCACTCCCCTTTATTATTAGCCAGGTTTTCTTCTGGTATATCTCGGGAACTTCCGGAAACACCCACACGCAGTCGACAGGGACCCATCTACCGTCCACACTCTCCGACATCTCCTCATCTCTGTGTTGACTGCGAGGTATCCGTGCTCGCAGGAGAAATAAGAAGGGACCACAGCATCCCGATGGCAGATTCCATAATTGCCGCATCTGCCCTGAAGAACTCCCTGGCGGTAGTTACGTACAACACAAAGCACTTTGAAAAGATTCCTGACCTTGAGGTGGTTAAGCCTGACTACAGGGAAAAATCATCCCAGGAGTCAGTTGGGTGATTTTTACCCGGGTTCACGAAAAGCATTGCCTGGTTCATCAAAGTTGGGAGGGTGCTAATGGGAAAGCTGAAAGTCTGACCTCCAAGCACAAATTTGCTCAGCTAAGGTGTCAAACCTATGCATATTCTGTCTCTCAGTTTCCCCTGCTTTGCTACCTATCCATCACCCCTTAATAAAACACTCTATGCCTGGTCTTTAGGTGAAGTCTCTAAGTCTCGCAGAAGGCTCCGAGCCTTCTGAGGTAGACGTCTGCGGTGACGCTGGACCCTCAGCAACGTTCTCATACCGGCGCCTTAAATCATGATCTTCAAGCAGAAAGTCGTACTTTCCGCGCGGCATGAAGAAAAATCAGGGGGGAACTGGTATTTAAGGCACTTGGTTTCGAACCGAAATGGGTATGGACCCGCCGGGATTTGAACCCGGGGCCGCTCGCATGCCAAGCGAGCACTCTACCAGCTGAGCTACGGGCCCTTGCAAGCTGGCACAGCTTTAGCATGTTTAAGGATTTATATAACCACAAATCTTTTTAAGCTCATCCACAGATAGATGCACGGGAGGAGAAGGCATGCTTGTGATAGGCGTTGACTCAGCCACCTGGGACATTATAAAGCCCAACCTTCACCGTCTCCATGCATTCAGGCAGCTCATGCGTGAGGGGGAGCACACCACCCTTCACCTGAACCAGAAGCCCTGGTCACCCGAGGTCTGGTGCACCATGTTCACCGGCTTATCACCCGAAGAGCACGGGCACCACGACTTCGTTGTAAACGGCGAGATAGTTCGCAGGGAGGACATAAAGGCAGAGTTCATCTGGGACATTCTGGACCGTGAGGGTGTGAAAGTCAGAGCTCTAAACATACCCTTTGTGGTTCCCCCCTACTGCTACAAGGTTGACTTCACTCCTGTTGCGGATGGCGTTCCCGTGGAGCAGCATGAGCTGCTTGAGGAGATAGAGAAGGTAACAGAGAAGGCGCTTGAAGTTCTTGAGCATGAGAAGCCAGAGCTCTTCATCCTTGCCTACACAGCCCTTGACAAGCTCTCCCACCTGCACTGGGGTGAGCCCGTGCTCGTTGACTTCTACGAGCGTGTTGACAGAGCCATCGCAAAGCTCCTTCCCTACGACGATGAGGTCATCGTGATCTCAGACCACGGCTTCTGCGACTACGACTCCGCTCCCGTACGCACCCTTCCAAGGCGAACCCCTAAGGGTGAGATAAAGGGCGACCACCATCCAGATGCCATCCTGATAAAAAAGAACATTTCCTGCAGGATAACCCAGCCCGCCGACGTCTTCCACTGCCTGAGGTCACGCTTCCTCGGGTGACACCTCCCTGAGCTCTGCCCTCTCTGCCAGCTCATCCGCCATAGCCTCCACCTCCAGCCCTTCCTCGGCACTCTCGGCACGCTCTGCAGTAGCCCTCGTCACTGGCTTAGGCGGCGGACCCAGGCAGCAGTTCGCCGGCTGCACAGAAATGCCGTAGGTGCCTATTCTTCTGGCAAGTGCAATTATCTCCTCCTTGTCCATCGCTATCAGCGGTCTGAGCACCGGCACTCGCACGCTTGCCGAGATAGCCGCGAGGTTCGGCAGCGTCTGCGAAGCCACCTGCCCCAGGCTCTCCCCCGTAACCAGAGCCAGCGCGCCCTCCCGTGCCGCTATCCTCTCTCCCACCCTGTACATCATGCGCTTGCACAGCACGCAGCCCATCCGGTAGTCCTCTGCCTTGAGCAGCTTCAGCAGCACCTCCCCGTAGGGCGAGACGTACATTCTCAGTCTCTCCGAAGCCCAGGAGGCAAGCACTTCAACCACCTGCTCCGCTCTCTTAGGGGTGCGCTCATCCACCAGCGGCTGGGGGTTCATGAAGAGCACGCTCACCTCACACCCCCTGCGCATCATCATCCAGGCAGCCACAGGCGAGTCAATGCCCCCGCTCACCAGTGCGAGCACCTTCCCCTGGGTGCCGTAGGGCAGCCCGCCCACACCCCTGAGCACCTCATCGTAGAGGTAGGCTCTGTCCCCCCTGACCTCCACAAACACCTCCACCTCAGGCTTTTTGAGCTCCACCCTCGCTCCATCAGCCTCCCTCAGAATTCTCCTCCCCAGCTCCCTTGCGATGTCTGTGCTCCTGTACTCATGCTCTCCCACCCTGCGCACCCTCAGGGCGAAGCTCCTGCCCCTCACCCTTGGAAGAGCAAACTCCAGCCCCGCCTTCAGCAGCTCCTCAAACTCAGCACTCACCACCTCAGCCGGCGAAACCGAGGCAACCCCGAAAACCCTGCTCGCCCTCTCCACAGCCTCCCTGCTGGATGTGTGCAGGAATATCCTGCCCCTCTCCCGGCTCACCCTCACCCCTGGCAGAGCACGCCCTAGGTGCTCAATCAGCGCCCTCTCCATTCTCCTGCGCACCCGCTCCGACTTCAGTCCGAGCTCGCTGTACCTTATGATGACCACCTTCTCCATGGCACATCCCTCGGCAAACACAGATATAACATTAATGTGCACTAACTCCCATGGAGCTCTCCATCGGCATAACCACCGGCATGAGGCTCGGCATGGCGCTCAGGCTGTGCAGAGCCGCCCTCAGCAGCGGATACCGCAGAATCTTCGTGGGAGAAGATGCTAAGGGCGAGGCATTCACCAGGCTTGCGGTGCTTGCGCTTGAGCTTGGCTCACCACCCCTTGCCACCGGCATAATCTCACCCTTCAGGCACAGCATAGTGGAGATAGCCTCCTGCACCGTGGGTATGCAGAAGCTCACCGGCAACAGGTTCAGCTTGGGTCTCGGACCCGGGGACAGAAGAGGCATGGGGACGCTTGAAGGCATGCGGGAGGCGATAAGGTGCCTGCGCATGCTCCTGAGGGGCGAGAGGGTTAAAAGCGAGTACTTTAAAATGGAGTGGAAGATGAGCGTAGCCTGCGAGACAGAAATACTCATGGGTGTCAGAGGCAGAAACATGCTCGCTCTTGCTGGAAAAGCAGCGGATGGCATAATACTCAGCTTTCCCCTCAGTCACCTTCCCCTTGCCCTTGAGCATCTCAGGAGAAGCGCCCGCAGAAGGTACAGCCGCATGAGCCGTCTGCTCTGGCTTCCGGTGGCGCTTGACGCACCTGAGGAAGCCAGAAGGGTGGCGGCGGTTATAGTCTCCGACACACCGCCGGAGTACTTCGGCGAGCTTGCGGAGGCGGCGGCGGGCGTGGCGGAAGAGGTGCGCAGGGGCAGGCTGCAGGAAGCCTGCGCCATGCTCTCAGAAGAGCTGATGGACGAGCTCTGCGTAACCTCGGAGGAGAAGCTCACGGAAGTCCTGACAGAGGCTGAGAAGCTCGGCATAGACGAGGTAATCCTGGGACCGCCCTTCGGAAGCAGGCCAGAAGAGGTGGTGAGGCGTCTTGCAGCGTGAGCTCGGGATAAACTTCAGCGGTGACGCAGAGCCTGAGTTCGTGAAGAGGTGCGCCAGTGCAGCAGAGGGTGCGGGCTTCACCCACCTCTGGGCGGGTGAGGTTAGGCATCAGCTACATCCCTTCGTGCTCCTCCCCCTTCTGGCGCACGCCTCCCGCAGCGCCGCAGTGGGCACCTGCATAATCTCAGCCCTTGCCAGTCCCTGCACCAGGATAAGGGCAGCCTTTGCAGAGCTCAGGTCTGCCTACGGCGACAGGTTCATAGCAGGCATAGCTCCGGGAGACCTGCGAAGCCTCAGGCGGGAGGGCGTGCCCACTGCCCGCGTGCTGGAAAGGATGAGAGCCTGCATTGAGCACCTCTCCCCTGAGGTCCCCGTGTACCTGGGCGCCTCTGGTCCGAAGATGATTGAGCTGGGCAGCAGGCTCGCCAGCGGCGTGCTCCTGAACTACGGCAACCCCGAGCACCTGAGGTGGGCGCTTGAGCATGTAAAGGGCAGGGCGGTGACGGTGAGCGTTGCGCCTGCACTCCTGCTGCCAGACCGCAGGAACCTGGGCGAGCTCAGAGCAGCCTGCGCCGTGGTTGCGGCGGGCGCAAACCCGGCCTTTGCGGCGCATGCGGGCATTGAGGAGGAGGTTGCCGAGATTGCGGCGCTGGTGGAGCGCGGCAGATGGGGCATGCTGAAGCGCCATGAAAGCTTCCTGCTGGAGAACTTCGCCATAGCAGGCACCTTAGAGGAGCTGGCTGAGAGGGTTGAGGAGCTCTATTCTCTGGGAGCAAGCCAGGTGGTGCTTGCCCCGCCCTTCTTCAAGGGCGGGGAGAAAGTAATAAAAAGGGCGGGTGAGAGGCTATGCGCATGCTCACGGTAGCCCACAGCCCGGATGCAGACGATGCCTTCATGTTCTACGCCATGGTGACGGGAAGGCTTAGGTGCGGATTTGAGGTCAGAGAGGTTCAGGCAGACATAGAGACCCTGAACAGGCTTGCGATTCAGGGCAAATACGAGCTCACCGCCATATCAGTGCACGCCTACCCTCACGTGGCTGGGAGGTATGCGCTGCTCACCTGCGGCTCAAGCATGGGGCTCGGCTACGGACCCGTGGTGGTGGGCAGAGAGGTGGAGGAGCTGGCGGGCAGAAGGGTGGCAATACCCGGAAGGCTCACCACTGCAGCGCTGCTGCTCAGGCTGTACGAGCCGAACTGCAGCACCGTTGAGATGAACTTTGAGCGCATACCCGGAGCGGTTCTGGCTGGTGAGGTTGATGCGGGGGTGCTGATTCACGAGGCGCAGCTCAGCTACACAAGGCTCGGGCTCAGAAAGGTGGCTGACCTGGGGGAGTGGTGGTATGAGCATACCTCTCTGCCAGTTCCCTTAGGCATGAACGCCGTGCGCCGTGACCTGGGGGAGAGGCGCATGGCAGAGGTGTCAGCCTGCCTGAGGCGGAGCATCGCCTACGCCATGGAGCACGAGGACGAGGCGCTTGAGCACGCTTCCAGGTTCGGCAGGGGGATGAGCAGACAGGAGCTGCGCAGGTTCGTCAGGATGTACGTGAACGAGTACACCCTGGACTGCGGCGAGGAGGGGAAAAAAGCGGTTGAGCTTCTGCTGCGCATGGCAGAGGAGCAGAAGCTGGTGCCTGAATGCAGGATTGATTTCATCTGACTCGCGGCAGAGAAAGCTGGGGGTGCTTCTTTCTGAGCTGGCTGCGCACCTCCTCCAGGGCATGCACAACTAAGGGCAGCGCGATGGTTGCGTCAACAAAGCACTGCACCTTTCTCGCCTCTGCGGCGACCTTGCCCCAGCTTATCGCCTCCTCAAAGCTGCAGCCGCTCAGCCCTCCCCAGTGCGGCGCGTCTGTGGTGAACTGCACGGCATAGCTGTGCCCTCCTCTTGAGCTTCCCAGCAGTGAGAGCGTCACCTCAACCTGCTGGATGAAGTTCTTGGGCACGCCTCCGCCCACGTACACCACTCCCGTGCTATCCGCACCCTCTGCTATGCCCGTGAGCTCGTCCACATCCTTAACGTGGCTTATCACCACCCGGTGCCCCTGCCTCCTCGCGAGGGTGAGGGCTATGCCTATGGAAGAGTCGCCGAGCGCCGGCACGAACACAGGCACACCATAGCGGTAGGCAGCAAGGGTGATGCTGTCCTCTGCAGCACCCCTCTCCAGCAGCTTCTCTGCCAGAAACTCCACCACCTCCCTGGAGGAGTACTCCCTGCCCTCCTGCAGCTCCCTGCTCACCCCGGCAATCCACCTGTCCACCCTCCTGAACTCCTCCTCCCTGGCAAACACGTCGTATATTCTGTCAATCCCGTGCTTAAGCAGCAGGGCATCGTCGGCATTGGGCGTGCCCCTGTAGTGCCTGCCCCCCAGAGCCTCGTGGATGTCATGGAAGACGTTCGCTCCCGTGGTGACAAGCACATCCACAAACCTCCGCCTGAGCAGGTGTGCCACCAGCCTGCGCATGCCAGCCGGCACCATGGCGCCGCTCAGCCCCATCATGACAACGCAGCTCTCGCTGCTCAGCATCTCCTTCCACACCAGAAAAGCCTCCCCCAGCTTTCTGCCCTGGAAGGCTGTGCCCGCCATGCACTCAAGCAGCTCGCTGATCTTCCTGCCCCTGACTCCAGGAGGTACAACCTCTGCCTCAAGCTCCATCTCCTCACTCCCCTCTTTTTTCGTGCTCCTTCATGAGCTTGTACACCAGCCCCTGCTCCAGCGCCACCCAGCTTGCCTCAATTATGTTCTCGGACACCCCCACGGTGCTCCAGCTCCTCCTGCCGTCGCTGCTCTCAATCAGCACGCGCACCTTCGCCCCGGTCCCCTCGTGGGTGTCCAGCACCCTCACCTTGTAGTCGGTGAGGTGCACCTCTCTCAGCTCGGGATAGAACTTCTCCAGCGCCTTCCTGAGGGCGTTGTCTAAGGCATTGACGGGGCCGTTGCCCTCTGCTGCCGTGTGCTCGTACCTGTCATTCACCCTCAGCTTCACCGTCGCCTCTGAGCGCATCCTCTCACCCTCGGAGGTCACGAGC
>JALSIP010000111.1 GCA_026989875.1 archaeon | reverse complement strand
CCTTCCAGATATAAAAAGATTTGGGTTGTGAGATGCCGCGCAGAAGCAAACAGAATGCGGGTGCCGGGATTCGAACCCGGGTCACGAGCTTGGGGGGCTCGGGTCCTGCCGCTAGACCACACCCGCTGCTACATATCCACAGACCTACCCCAGTAAAACTTTTCTGGAACCCCTTCGCATACCTATTTATACGTGCCGCTTCTTAAATCCTACCATGCGTGCGGTTGCGGTTGCCACGCTCGTGCTGCTCGCGCTTCTCCCCGCGGGTGCCGCCGGCATGGAGGCGGTGCAGCACAACCTGAGCTACTACTTAGCCGGCAGCAACATAAGCCTGGAAGAGTGGGTGCTGATTGACAACGAGCCCTTCTCTGTACAGGAGCCCGTGTACTATCCCCTCCCGCCCGGGGTTTACGGTGTGGTGGCTCACGCCACAGGGGGTGCCAGAGCCAGGGTTGACGCCGAAGCGGGGGTGGTGGTGTTTGACCTGAGCCAGGCGTACTCAAAGAGTGTTGAGCTCAGCCTCAGGTACAGCTACAGAGCCGACCTTCAGCGTCCTGACAGAACCTACCTGCTGGAGGGAGAGGCGATGCGCCGTGCGTACCCCTGGGGGGTTGGGAGAGTGAGCATAGAGTTTACCCTGCCGCCTGGCTACTACTTCGGCAGCGCCACACCGGAGCCCCAGATAAAGAGCAGCAGGCACATCGCATACCTGACAGACAGCCTGGATAGGCGTGTTTACCAGGGCTTTCCCGTGAGGATAGAGTACGGCGAATACAGGAAGCTCGCGGAGGAGCAGCTCAGCATCGCCAGCGCCCTTGAGCACGAGACCCTGCTGACGGTGAAGTCCGCGAACCTGAGCATATCAGAAGCCAGGATATACAACGCCAGCATAGATGAGGCAGAGAAGCTCCTTAATCAGGCTCTGGGAAACCTCAGCCGCTACTTCAAGCTGAAGAGCGCCGCGGAGCTGGCTCTGGGCTCTGACCCGTACGTCGCCTACCTGAACGCCAAGGATGCGCTTGCAAGCCTGAAGCTGGCAGGTGCGCTTGCGAGGAGTGCCCAGTCCCACTCAACCTCCGCGGTTCAGCAGGCACTGCAGGCGCAGATCAGGAGCTTTGCCGGCAACCTGAGCGCCAAACCCCCCGAGAAGGTGATTGTCAGGGTTGAAAGGGAGGATGGCGGAAGGAACTGGTACATGTATGCGTTTTTTGCTCTGCTTGCAGTCTTTGCCATTTTTGTAGCGAGCGAGGTCTACAAAGCCCTCGCCCCAAGAAGCTACAGGAGGAAGGGCAGCATAAAGGACTACAGGGCTATAACCGACCTGAGGAGAAAGACCTTCAACGGGTTTGAGAAGAAGGTTGAGAGGGTCAAGAGGGGGGTTGACATAGCTTCCGAGATGCGCGGTCTGAGGAAGAGGAAGGAGAAGCTTGAGCTCGGCATAGACAACCTGAGGAAGAAGCTTGCAGCAGGGGAAATGAGCGAGGAGCTGTATGCGGCTGAGAAGGCTAAATTTGAGGCAGAGATTGAGCAGATAGACCGCAGGCTGGAAGAGCTGGAGAGGCAGCTCAGGAAGGTGAAGTCCGGTGAGGCTGCGGAGGGTTGAGCACGTTTCTGCTGAGGAGTGCAGGAGCGTTGACGGGCTGATGCGTGCCTACGCAAGAGCGGGTGTGCTGGGTGCCGGGGCTCTTGGAGAAGCCTGCAACATCCTGGAGGAGATGGTCAGGGAGAGAGCCAGAGTTTTTCTGGGCATCGCGGGTTGCATAGTGGCTGGAGGCATGCGCAGGGTGGTGACGGAGCTCATAAGGATGGGTGCCGTAGGGGCGGTGGTGACCAACGGGGCAAGCGTGGTGCACGATGTCGTAGAGGCGCTCGGCGGTGAGCACTACGCCGGCAGCTTCTGTGCGGCTGATGCAGAGCTCCACGAGCGCGGCATTGGCAGGATGGGCAACGTTTACACCAAGATGGAGAGCTTCACAGCCTTTGAGGATTACATGCAGGGTCTGCTTGCGGGTATGAGCGAACAGCAGAGGAGCAACCTCTCGGTCAGGGAGCTGCTCTCCGAGATAGGTGCAAGCCTGAAGGACAGGCACTCCTTCCTGCGGGCAGCCCACGAGAAGGGCGTGCCAGTCTTCTCACCCGCGATAACAGACTCCATGGTGGGGCTGCAGCTCTTCTTCTTCAGCCAGAACAACACCCTGGTGCTGAATGCCGTGAAGGACATGCGCGAGATGGCGCAGCTCGTAATAGAGGCGGAGCGTGTGGGTGCGCTGTTTCTGGGCGGGGGGGTTCCCAAGCACTACATCCTGGGTGCCTGCCTGCTGCGGGGCGGAATAGACTACGGCATTCAGATAACCCTTGACCGTGAGGATGCCGGCAGCCTGAGCGGTGCAAAGCTTGAGGAGGGTGTGAGCTGGGGGAAGACGGCGAGGCATGCGAGGGTGGTGAGCGTGACAGGGGATGTTACGATGGTGCTGCCCCTTCTGGTGGCAAGTCTCAGGGAGAGGATGAAGGAATGGAGAGAAGGCACGGGCTGATACTGGCGCTGGATGTGGAGAGCGGTGAAAGAGCCCTTGAGGTGTGCGCTCAGGTGGCTGAGCACGTGGATGCGGTGAAGGTGGGCTATCCCTTAGTTCTGAGCTCCGGCATCAGCCTGATTCGCAGGCTGGCTGAGCAACTGCCTGTGATAGCAGACTTCAAGGTGGCGGACGTTCCCCACGTGTGCGCTGCCATAGCGAGAATTGCCAGGGATGCGGGTGCCTCCTACATAATAGCCCACGGCTTCACCGGCTACGAGAGCGTCAGAGCCTGCGCAGAGGTGCTGCCGGTGTTCGTGGTGGCTGACATGAGCCATGCGGGAGCTGAGGAGTTCATAACTCCGGTTTCTGATAGCATCGCCAGGAGGTGCCTGAGCATCGCCACGGGCATAGTGGCGCCGGCAACCAGGCTGGAGAGCCTGAGGAGGCTGCGGGGAATTGCGGGAGAGAAAGTGATAATCTCGCCCGGAGTGGGTGCGCAGGGGGCTGAGCCGGGGAGCGCGATACGTGCGGGGGCTGACTACGAGATTGTGGGCAGGGCGATATACTGTGCTGCTGAGCCAGGGGAAGCAGCCGCCAGGATAGCGGAGCTCACAGCCGCTGCGCTCGCTGAGAGAGGAAGAGAAGCATGAGCAGGAAGAGCACGCTGGTGGGCTGCACGCCCACCTCTATGAGTATGAGCATGTGCACCAGCGCCGCTGCATAGCATGCCGCACCCGCAGGCGTGCGGCTCAGGCGGTGCATCAGCCCCAGGTATGCACCTGCTGGCACGCCCGTAAGCACCCCCAGCACGCCGAAGTCAAGCACCGCCGGTCCGAAGAAGGTGGTGGTTATGATGTGCTCCTCCCCGTAGCCCAGCACGCTCGTGCTTGCAATCGTCTGGCTCACGTCCAGCAGCGCCCTGCCGTGGAGCAGCCCCAGGGGTAGCGAGAGCTGCACCGCCTCAGAAAAAACCAGAAAGGTGAAGCCCGCACGGTAGAGGGGGTAGTACCAGGGCGGAATGCTCCAGGTGCCGTAGGCGGTACCCGCGATGTGGGTGCTCACCAGCGTGAGAACTGCAAGCGCAAAGCCTCCAGCCAGAAGCAGCGCGTGCATGCTCAGCCTGCGCTGGAGCAGGGCGGCGGTGCAGGAGCTAAGCGCAATTGCAATGGCGTCGCTCTTGAAGCCTGCCAGCACGCCTCCAGCCACCAGCAGGCTGAGCACCGGCAGGGAGAGGCGCAGGGGCGTGCTCACCATGAGCATGCTTGAGCCCACCACGCCCAGCCCGTGAAATATGGCTCTCCCCGGCGAGACCGCAACCTGCTCTCTGAGTGCGGCATCAAACAGCGGCACGCCTCTGGAGAGGGTGTAGCCCAGGGCGAGCAGGGCGAGCAGGGATGAGCTCAGCCCCACCAGCGAGGGGGATGCGAACCTGGTGATGCCCAGCCACAGGAAAACGCTTCCCGCAGCGGCTGCGGCGCTCAGGAGCATGTAGCCCGGAAACTCCTGATTGAGCACATAGAAGCTCAGCAGGGCTATGGTGGGGAGCAGCAGCCTCCCGGGCATGCGGGTGAGCCTTCTTCCAGCTATCACACCCAGGATGAACAGCCCGAGCCCCGTCAGGGTGAGAGCCAGCGCCGCCGCACTCACGGTGGCGAAGCGCAGGTAGGGCGAGGTTACAGGGCTAACGTAGGCGCTCAGAGCGAGCAGCAGGAAGAGCAGGTACGCAAGCGGAAACGCGAGCTCTGGCTTGAGCAGCCTCATGCACCCGTCACCTCCCTGTAGAGCCTTGAGTACTCTGCCGCGGTGCGCTCCCAGGTGAATTGCTCAGCCCTCTCTCTCGCCCCCCTGCTCAGCCTCTCCCAGAGCTCTCTGCTGCCGAGCAGCGCCTCCAGCGCCTCCGCCAGGCTCTCCGGGCTCGGCTCCTCCACCACCATGCCGCTTCTGCGGTTTTCAACAGCCTCCGCAAGCCCGCCTGCAGAGCTCACAACAGGCGGCGTGCCGTGAGCCATGGCTTCAAGCACCGCAAGCCCGAAGCCTTCCCTGCGGGAGGGCATGAGAAGCGCCAGCGAGGTGGCGTAGTGCTCTTCAAGCTCACGCCTGCTCAGCACGCCGGCGAACCTCACCCTGTGCTCCAGACCCAGACGGCGGCACATCCTTCTGAGGGCTCTGCCGTAACCTCCTGCACCCGCAAAGACCAGCTCCAGTGCTTCAAACTCCTCAGCCAGCAGGCTGAAGGCTTCCAGCGCCAGGTCAGCGCCCTTGCTCCTGCTGAGGCTGCCCGCAAAGAGCACCTGCCTGCGCCTGCTGTGCAGCGGGAGCACCTCAGCGGGGCACCTCACCCCGCCGTACACCACCCTGCACTCAACTCCAAACAGCTCCTCAGCTCTGCGTGCTAAGTAGGCGCTCACCGCCGTTACTGCATCAGCCCGCCTGAGCAGTGCCTTCAGCAGCCAGCGCATCGGAGCATAGCCTGAAAGAAGCTCAACGTCTGTGCCGTGCAGGGTAACCACCAAGGGTGTGCGCAGGAGCCTGCCTGCAACAACCCCCGCGGCGCCCTGGGGGAGGGCGTAGTGGGCGTGAACCACGTCAAAGCTCCTGGAGCGGTGGAGGAGCAGGGCACGCAGCGGAGCGTAGGCTAAGTAGCTTCCAGCTCTGAGCAGTGGGGGCAGCTCAAGCGGGTAGCCCAGCACCGTGAAGCTGTGCTCTGAGCATGAGGTGTAGCCGTGCACGTGGGTCACAACACCTCCCGCGGCTGGCTTCCAGATGCTCAGCACCAGCACCCTCAACCGCTGCACCTCCACAGCGAGCACAGCAGCAGGAGGGGTGGCAGGCTGAAGAGCAGCAGCACGCTGAAGTCCACCAGCCCCGTCTCTATGCCAACCAGGATGTATGCCAGCAGCGTGCTGTACAGCGCCGCGCCTGTGCGTGTGAAGGCGATTGCTCTGGCGGAGCCTATGGCTGCACCTGAGGAGATGCCGAAGAGCGCCACGCCCACCAGACCCAGGTCCAGCACCACCGTGCCCAGCAGCGT
This sequence comes from archaeon, assembly GCA_026989875.1. GTDB lineage: Archaea > Hydrothermarchaeota > Hydrothermarchaeia > Hydrothermarchaeales > BMS3B > JAADFH01. Next base: position 3,222 of record JALSIP010000111.1, on the reverse strand, counting down.
GGAGGTCATGGATATGCCGCTGACCCCGAACTCCTGCGCCACGGCGGTTCTTGCACCCAGACCTGGACCCGGAACAAAGCCCAGGAAGGAGGAGAAGGTGCTGAGCGCCAGCCTGCCGTGGTAGTAGCCGGTGAGCAGCGCCCCCGCCTCCTGAAGCTGCCGCACGAGCTGGTCGTAAACTGCCACCGTCAGCTTTGCCCTGCCACCCAGCACCTCGCCTATGTCTGCCTCGCCACCGCCGCTGGCTAAGCGGTGGGCACCTATGGCGCCTACTGCAGCCACGAGAAGCACGGCGGCTGCGAGTATCTCGGCATTGCCTATGAGCCTGTACATGCGCATCAGGATGAGGAAGCTCAGCACCGCCACTGCGGTCTGGGTTCTGAAGCCCAGCAGGGTTATGAGGAACACCGCTCCAGCCGCAAGGGCAAGCAGGTACATCCTTACCTCGGCTGTGCTAATGCTTCCCCTGCGGTGCCTCTCGCAGAGCTCGGCACCCAAGAGCACTGCCGCGGGTACTAAGAAGGTGGAGGCGTAGGTGAGCGCCACGCTGAGCTTTGCCCTGGCAGCCGGCTCAATCAGCGGCACCGCACCAGCCCTGTAGATGTCAAGGCAGAGAGCAGCTAAGGAGGCGAGGAGCAGGCTCAGCGCCAGCCTCTGGCTGTGCTCCTCAAAGGCAACCCGGCGGGCACGCGCGGCGCTGCAGACGCGGTAGCCGAGGGCAAAGGCTGGCACGAACACCGCCACCGGGAGGAAGGCTGCCCGCGATACGCCCGAGCCTCCCAGCACCAGGAAGGCGGCGTAGGCGGCGCCCACCAGCACAGGCGGGCTCAGGCTGAACTCCGCAACGGCGCTAAGCCTGTCAAGGCGTGCCCACAGCGCCGCCGGGTAAAGGCGGGGAAGGTGCAGCACCAGCCTCCTGAAGCGGGAGGTGCTGAAGGATGTCTCAAGCCATGCCCCGAGAAGGCGTGCGCAGCCGAGGGTTCTGCTCCTCTCTGCCGAGACAAGAAGGAAGCAGATAATTCTGAGCACCAGCGGCGCTCTAAAGCAGTCTGCGGATGCTCGCATAGCCAGTCTCACCGCCCCTGCGCAGGAATCCAAGCTCTGCCGCTGCCTTCTCAGCCTCCTCAAGCTCCCCTGAAGAGAGCTCCCGCCCGTATCCCAAGTATATCCTCAGCTCCTCTGCAGAAACGTCTCCGGCATGCCTCCGCAGCGCTGAGAGCTCGGAGAGCTCAACGTTCTTCATTGATATCAGGTAAAGCCCCTCTCCGGCTCGGTAGACCTCCAAGGTGGTGCAGTAGTAGCAGGTCTCAAGCTCGCGCTTGAGCACCGGGAGGCTCGCGTTCCCTGAGGCTAAGAGCAGCTCCCCGGTGAGCATGAGCCTGCCTGCACCCGCAGCCTGCCTGAGCTCTTCTAAGGCGTCCAGCATCTCGCCGGTGCTCCTGAAGTGGGTTCTCGCCGAGTACATGCCCAGGGTTGACTCAGCCACTGGCAGAAGCTCAATTCTCTCAGCAGCCACGTCCTCAAGGTAGCTCATGCTGCCGCCGACGGTGTAAACTTCGCCGTGGATGTTCCTGAGGTAGAGGGTGCCGCCTCTGGCAGAGACCACAACCCCGCGCATGCTCCTGAGCTTCCTGGTGGGGTCGCCTATGTACCTGCCCTCTATCCTGGCTTCAACTATGAAGCCCTTGCTGTCAAGCCTGCTGTAGGCTTTCACAGCCTTGTACACTTCATCACCGTCAAACACGAGCTCGCTGCCGAGAAGGGTTTTTCCAAAGGAGAATGCCAGAAAGAGAATCACCGCAAGCACAACCAGGTCAACAAAGTTCACTCCGAGTATTCTGCCCTCTTCGGTGTCAACGATTCTCATTTCAACGACCTTCTCAGCAGGATAAAAAGTCCAAGGTTGCTCAGGAAGATTACGAAAAGGGTGAGCTTGAAGACGTTGTTGAAGCCGATGACGTGCAGGTAGGAGGGTCCGAAGATGGCGTACATAACGTCCACGAACAGAAAGTAAAGCCTGTCTAAGGGGAAGAGCACGCTCTCAAAGAATGCCCGGTAGGCTCTGAAGACGTTTATGCCGGTGTGGAAGAGGCTGATGGAGAGCAGCAGGTACAGCGCAACCGCCTGAAGCAGGGTGAAGAGAGAGGCGTAACCAAGAGCGCTGATGAGCTTCCGGTGAGACATGCTGAAGAGTTTTCTACATGGTGCCTAAAAACCTTGCGCATGTCAGAGGTGCTGAGCCCGGCTTCTTTCTGCAACCACGCAAGAACGCACACAGCCTGAGAGAACCTCACGACGGAGCACCAGGAAAAGAGCCCGGAAGACCTGCAGCATGCCGGGAGTGAGAACATCTTAATTTGACAGCACTGCCGAGCCTTCCGAAAAGTTTTTATTTAAGTAAGCTAAAATTTAGTGTAGCACCTTTCAGACGCAGCTGGTTCACTGAAGTGATATGTACTGTTGCGGAGGATTCGCATGATAGATGAATATTACCGTAATGGACAGTTGTTTCTTTCTAAGCTTTTGAAGAGAAAAGATGAAGACAGATATTTTGGAATAGGTGAAGTTGAGGGAATACTTGGAGATTTAGAGATTGATGACGATTTTATAAAGGAGAATATAAGAGAACCTGCAAAAGAGTTTATTGGTGAAGTTAGTATTGGTGATACAACCAGCGAGAGAGATATTCTTAGAGCATTTAAAGGTAAGGGTTTTCCTATCTCAAGCAGGAGTTACAATGCTGGGATAACTTCAACATTCTTTAAGACGTCAAAAGGTGAATGTTCCTATTGCGGTAATAAAGACGAAGTTTTGAATCACGTCTCTTACATTTTCCCTTTTTTCAGAAAGATAGACTCCATAACACCTGACAATAATAAGCTAAAACTATGTAAAAAATGTGCATTTACTTTATACTCTGGAATGGCATTTCTATATCAGAAAGGGGCTGAGCTATTGTTCTTTTTTGATTCTTACGATTTTAAATCTCTTGATAGGATAAACCGCTTCTTCAAATATGAAGCAGATTTATTAGATCCAAGTAACAAAAACAGGATAAGGAGATTTGATAGATATCCAACCTATCATCCTTATGACACAATCTTCATAATTTTTTTTGAGTTCGTAAAGAGATTATATCAGAAGAATCTCCTGTCGGAGCTTGAAGAAGTTTCTAATGAAGTCAGACTTCTGATGTCCTATGGCTCTGGGCAAATCTACCAC
>JALSIP010000110.1 GCA_026989875.1 archaeon | reverse complement strand
CAGGAACGGGTGGAAAAGCTGGAGAAAAGGAGAATATGCGCACCCTCGCTGAGCCTGCTGCCTGTGCTTCTGCCGCTTGTGCTGTACATCGGCATGAAAAGACGGCGCTGAGCTCCCGGGAGATGCCGGAGGTGAATGCATGCCACCCGTGGTTTCGGTTATAGGCAGGAAGAGCGCGGGCAAGACAACGGTGATTGAGCGCCTGATTGCCGCTCTGAAGAGCAGAGGATACCGCATCGCCACAGTAAAACACCACATCCACTACGGCTTCACCATGGACTCACCGGGCAAGGACACCTGGAGGCATGCCGCAGCAGGTGCAGATACCGTTGCCATAGCCTCGCCGGACAGGGTTGTGATAACGCTGACAACTCCCGGGGAGATGATGCTGGCTGAGATTGTAAGACGCTACCTGGGGGATGCAGATATAGTTCTGACCGAAGGCTACGCCAGAGCCATCACTCCAAAGGTCCTAGTTGCCACCTCACCCAGAGACCTTGAACTTTTCTCAGACATGGCAGGTGGAGAGATAGTGGCTGTGGTGAGCGACTCCGAAATTGAGGCTGGATGCCAGGTATTTAGCTTTGAGGATGCCGGAGAGAGACTTGCCAGCTTCATTGCCGAGAGGTTCATCGGAGATGAAAGAGACGGTGCTGACAGAGCGCCAGATTGAGGTGCTACGGCTGAGAGCTCAGGGGCTGAGCACCACCGAGATTGCAAGGCGCCTCGGCACAACTCCTTCAAGCGTTTCTGCTACCGAAAGGAAGGCAAGGGAAAACATCAGAAAGGCAGCAAATACAATCAGACTGGTGAGAATGCTGGAGGCGCCTCTGAGCATTGCAATTCCACCGGATACTGACCTAAATGATGCGGTGAGGGAGATATACAGGAGAGCAGATGAGGAGGGTATCTGGATTGCCCACAGCTTCCCCTCGCTTGCAGCACAAATCCAGAGAGAGGCAGGGGAGAGAATTCGCGGCAGGAGGGTGCTTGCGGAGATAGAAGTTGTGGTTACACGGGATGGTGAGGTGCTCGTGGAGGTGCCGTGAGCTAAGGCTGTTCAAGCGGACGGTAATAGGCATCACCTGCACAGCTCCTGCAGATTTTTGAGTGCCCATCACCGGTGCACAGGCTATCCGGCACATTCTCACCGCAGGATGAGCACCTGACTATGTTGGAGTTCTCAAAAAGCACATCAAGCTCAATTTTCACGGGCTTGATTTCAAGCCATTCCTCGCCGAGATTCAGGAGCTCCTCTGCCAGCGCCATCTCTTCTTCCCTGCTCAGCCTGCCTTCCCGCAGCATCCACTTTTTCATGAGTGCAGAGCTTCGCCAGGCGTCTGAGCGAAGAGCAACCCGGTAGCCGTGCCTGGTGTCGCTCCTTCCAACGGTTAGCGCCAGCTTGCCGTAGTTCTCAATGAAGGCGTTTCCGTGCCCCAGGGTTGCCCCGGTGGCTGCCTGCATCCCGTCTGCCAGGCATCTTGCGGTTTCGCTGATGGCAACCAGCTTTCTGCTGCCCCTCTTAGTGCCAAGCTTCCTGAGCGCCAGAGACGCCATCCTCACACCGAGTGCAATTCCGGGAGCAAGGTGCCCGTGAAGTCTGGCAGCCAGCTCCATGGCTTCTCTGTCACCAGGCTCCATACCAGCGGCACCTCAGCTGAATAGATGGACTTCCACCGCTTCCCCCTGTACTGTGTCCCTCTCAAGTATGGCATATCCGTCAACCAGAGTGCTCCGCAGGTTTGAGGCGATGGTTGAGACGCTGTAGGTGTCACCTCTGTCTGTCAGCGGCATCTCACTCCCGGGGAAACCCATGGGCACCGCATAACCATCCTCAAGCCGGAGAAATACGATGTTTGCCATGTCAGGGACCCCGTCTCTTGCCAGCCTGATGGTACTGGTGAGCCTGGCTTTCAGACCGGGCTGGGGAGCATCGCCCAGAATGTACCTGCGCAGGTGAAGCTGTGCTGCAATCAGTGCACCTGTGGGCTTTCCCGGGAGAGCGAACACGGGGGTGTCGTCAATCACCCCGATAGCAACGGGCTTGCCTGGGCGGGTTCTCACTCTGTAGAGCAAAACCTCACCCAGCTCTTCCATTGCTCTGAGCAGGCAGTCACGTCTGCCCACACTGATTCCGCCGCTGGTTACCACACAGTCCTGGCTTTCTGCTGCTTTTTCAAGTGCCTGCCTGATCGCCCTGTAACTGTCCTCTACCGCCCCCAGATGGGTGGCTGCGCATCCCCACTGCCGGAGCAGGGTGAGCACTACCCTGGAGTTTATGTCCCTTACAGCTCCGGTGACTATTTCGTCTCCTGTTGATAGCACACCCACCCTCAGCCTGCGGTACACTTCCACCTCCTCCACCCCGAGGTCCTCAAGTATGCCTATCTCCTGTGCCCGCAGTCTGGTGCCTGATTTTATGAGCACCTCACCCCTGCGATAATTGCTGCCAGCCGGCACAACTTTTGTACCTTTCTCCACCGGGACACCGTACAGCAGGTCTCCATCAACCCTCGCATCCTCAAGCTTCAGAACACAGTCAGCCCCAGGTGGCAGAAAGGCGCCGGTGGCTATGTAAACAGCCTCTCCACTGCAAAGCTCCTGCAGGCTTTCATAGGCTTCACCCGCATACACACTGCCCACGATGCGCAGGGGATAGCGCATGCTGTCAGCGCTCTTGAGGGCATAGCCGTCGTAGCTTGCCGTGGGGTGGGGCGGTGAGTCTGCTCTCGCAACTATGTCCGCCGCAAGCTCCCTTCCTGCAATTTCCGGAGAAACCGGGAGACTCCGGGTCTCACGCCTGAAGATGTATTTATCCCTCAGACTGTCAACAATCTGCATCGCCCGGCTGAGGGGCACAAATACCTCCATCCGTCAACACCCCGTAAAACGACTGTGTTTAACTTTATACCGGTATTTAAACACATCCGTATAAAAAGCTTGCTTATACCCCCGGGGTGAGAATGAAGCGTGACGGAAGGGCCACGGCCGAGATTTGAACTCGGGCTAAGGGATCCACAGTCCCTTGTGCTCACCAGGCTACACTACCGTGGCCATGCTGTGTCAGAGAGCACCCGTGCTGGTAACAATGGGAAGGATATTTAAATGGGGCTGCAGAAGCTTAGCCCATGCTCATAGCGCTTGAGGGCATAGATGGCTCGGGCAAGAGCACTCAGGCTAAGCTGCTGGCTCGCTGGCTTCGTGGAAGGGGCTTCAGGGTGCACCTCACCGGCGAGCCAACACAGGGTGAGATAGGCAGGCTGCTCAGGCGAGTGCTCAGAAAAGCCGAACTCCTGAGCAGGAGCGAGGCGCTGCTCTTTGCAGCCGACAGGAGCGAGCACGTGCGTGAGATTCAGGAGGCGCTTGCCTCGGGTGCGGTGGTGGTCACGGACAGGTACGTTTACTCCTCCTACGCCTACCAGCATGCCTCGGGGATTGATATGCGCTGGCTCAGGCAGGTTAACAGCTTCGCACCGGAGGCTGACATGGTGCTCTGCCTTGACCTGCCCGCTGAGGAGGCTCTCTCCAGAATAGGTGTGCAGAGGAGGCTTTCGGGCGAGCACTACGAGAGGGCAGACTTCTTGGAGAAGGTGAGAAGGGTTTACCTGAAGCTTGCGGAGGGCTCTGCGAATTTTGAGGTGGTTGACGCTGCACGGAGCATTGAGGAGGTGCACGCGGATATAGTGAGGAGGGTGAGGAGCAGAATGGAGGCTGGAAGGTGAGCCGCAGAAGGGTGCTCGCGGCGGTGTGGAAGCACAGCTTCTATACGGGCTGGGCTCAGGGAGAGAGGCTTGAGCAGGAGCTCGGATGCTGCGCCGGGAAGCTTGAGGAGCTTCTGGCTGCGGGGCTGGTTGAAGCCTCAGAGGAGGGCTGGAGGCTCACGGAGACCGGCAGGGCGGAGATATCGGTGGTGCTGGCTGGCGGGGTTTTTGACATCCTGCACCCGGGGCATGTGTTCTTCTTGGAGAGTGCCAGGAGGCTGGGGGATGCGCTGTGCGCGGTTGTGGCGAGGGATGAGACGGTGAGGGACAGAAAGCGCATACCCGTTGTGCCGGAGCGGCAGCGGCTGGAGATGCTCAGGGCACTCAAGCCGGTGGACGTGGCGCTGGTGGGTGCCGAGGACATGCGGGAGGTGATAAGGCGGGTGGTTCCTGACGTGATAGCCCTCGGTCCCGACCAGAGGCACACGGAGGAGGAGATTCAGGAGATGTGCAGGGCGCTGAAGCTGGAGTGCAGGGTTGTCAGGCTCGGGAGATACACCTCATGCCCGCTGCCATCAACCAGAAGCATAATTGAGAGGGTGCTTGAGCTCTTCGGCACGAGCTAACCCAGCTCCTTCAGCCTGCGGTGCATCTTGACCACCGCCTCAACCGCACGCCTGGCATACTTCACCCTCTCGTGCGCCTCCAGCCTGCTCATCCCTGGCCCCGAGATGCCCAGCGCCACGGGCTTGGAGTACTCCAGGGCGAGGTCGGCTATCTTGCGGGAAGCGTGCTGCATGACCACCTCGTCATGCTCCGTCTGCCCCTCTATCACCGCCCCCAAGGTGACAACGCCGTCAACGTCCCGTCTTTCAAGCAGCTTCTTCACCGCCAGAGGCATGTCAAAAACCCCGGGAACCTTTACCACCTGCACAACCTCAGCACCCAGAAATTCTGCATGCTCCTTTGCAAGCTCCACCATGGCATAGGTGATGTCGTAGTTGAATTCCGCAGCCACTATAGCGAGCTTCATGAGCTTAAAAATCTGCCCCTCCATTAATATACTTTTTGCGGGGAGCGCGTGATGCGGGAGAGTATGGACTACGGAAGTCCCGGCGGTGCTCTGCCTGAGCTGAGGATACGAAAAATGTCGCAGGAGGGCTCTTCCTGTTTGCGGTATTTAAAAATCTCACCCCGGGGCAAGGACAAAACGCCAAAATTTTTATAAGATAAGAGAGCTGAATAGTAAGGAGGGAGGATGCACAATGGATACCAACGGCACATTTGCGGAGAGTGCGGGTGATTCCCGGGCTCAGCACTGGGTGCCGTTCCACCTCGCCGAAGAGGGTGCGAGGATTCTGAGCCACACCCGCTCCGTGTGCCCGGAATGCGCCGCCGCCGGGAAGTTCGCGGGCATGCTGGTGGATGCGGTGGTTTACGAGAAGGATGGAAAGGTGTGGATAGCCAAGCACTGCGCAGAGCACGGGCACATTAAGGAGATTTACTGGGAGGATGCGGAGCTGTATCACCGTGCCAGCAGGTTTGCTGACACCGGCGTTAAGCTGCTTAACCCCAATGTCACCCTGCCCTCTGCCAGGTGCCCGCTGAAGTGCGGGCTGTGCGAGGAGCACGAGTCCCACACAGGCTTGGCAAACATCGTGGTGACCAACCGCTGCAACCTCACCTGCTGGTACTGCTTTTTCTATGCGAAGGAGGGCGGCAAGGTTTACGAGCCCTCCATAGACAGGATAAAGAGGATGCTGCACGTGCTGAGGGCTGAGCAGCCCGTGGGCGCCGAGGCTGTGCAGCTCACCGGCGGCGAGCCCACGCTCAGGCAGGATATAGTGGAGATAATTAAAGCCTGCCGTGAGGCTGGCTTCCTGCACGTGCTCATAAACACCAACGGGATTGAGCTGTCCCGCAACTTGGAGCTGATGAGGAGGATGAAGCAGGCGGGCAGCAGCAACGGCGGGCACATAATACTCTACATGAGCTTTGATGGCGTAACCCCGGAGGTCAACCCCAAGAACTACTGGGAGGTGCCCGGGGTGATACGCAACGCCGAAAAAACCGGCATGAACATGATGCTGGTGCCCACGGTCATAAGGAATGTCAACCTGCATCAGGTTGGAGACATAATCAGGTTTGCCTTCGGAAACATTCACGTGGTGCGGGGGGTTAACTTCCAGCCGGTGTCGCTTGTGGGCAGGATGCCGAGGAAGGAGCGGGAGAAGCAGCGCATAACCATACCGGGGGTGATAAAAGCCATAGAGGAGCAGACTGGCGTGGTTTCTAAGGAGGACTTCTTCCCCGTGCCGAGCACCGCACGTTTAACAGACTTCATGGAGAGCATATTTGCAAAGCCGAAGTACAGGCTCTCAACCCACTTCGCCTGCGGTATGGCGACCTATCTTTTCAGAAAGGGAAACACCCTCGTGCCGCTCACCAGCTTCTTTGATGTTGAGGGCTTCTTTGAGTTCCTGCAGGAGCTCAGGCAGGAGGTTGAGAGCTCGCGCTTCAAGATAGCGGGCAGGGGGATAAGCATACTGAAGGCGCTCACGGGCATCTCGCGCTTCATTGACGAGAAGAATATGCCGGAGTACCTGGACCTGAAGCGCCTGCTGCTCGGCGCCCTCACCAAGGGCTCCTACAGAGAGCTGACCGAGCTGAACCGCAACTCCCTGTTCATAGGGATGATGCACTTCCAGGATACCTACAACTACGACGTCGCAAGGGTGAGGAAGTGCTCGGTGCACTATGCCCTGCCTGACCTGCGAATCGTGCCCTTCTGCGCCTTCAACGTGCTCCCGGAGCTCTACAGGGACAGGGTGCAGGAGAGGTTCAGCATGAGTGTGAGCGAGTGGGAGGCGAAAACCGGCAGAAGCCTCAGAGATGACAGGTACGTGAGAAGCATGGACGAGAAGGAGCGCAGGGATGTGGAGGAGTTCTACAGGCAGAGCATGGCAAGGGCAGGGTTCTGAAATGCATCAAGACGGTAACCTGCTCTCTCAGGTTGATTGAGCTCACAGCCTCGGAAGAGGGATGATTTTGGAGAAGGAGAAGTACGCAGCGGCGGATATTGAGGTTCTTGAGGGTCTTGAGGCGGTAAGGCGACGCCCGGGCATGTACATAGGCTCCACCTCCTCACGGGGGCTGCACCACTTAGTTTACGAGGTGGTGGACAACAGCATAGATGAGGCGCTGGCAGGCTACTGCAACAGGATAGAGGTGGTGCTGCATGCCGATGGCAGCGTGAGCGTGGCTGACAATGGCAGGGGGATTCCCACCGACATCCACCCCAAGTACGGCAAACCCGGGCTTGAGATTGCCCTCACCATGCTCCATGCCGGCGGAAAGTTCGGAAAGAAAGCCTACCGCATCTCCGGCGGACTGCACGGCGTGGGCGTGAGCGTGGTGAACGCGCTGAGCGAGTGGCTTGTTGCAGAGGTGCGCAGGGATGGCAGGGTGTTCAGGCAGCGCTTTGAGAGGGGCAAGCCTGTGGAGGAGATGAGGGTGGTGGGCAGAGCCAGGAGCACGGGTACAAAGATAACCTTCAAGCCTGACCCGGAGATTTTTGAGACCACGGAGTTCAGCTACGATACCTTAGCCACGCGCCTGCAGGAGCTGGCATTCCTGAACCGGGGGGTTAAGATAATCCTGAGGGATGAGCGCACGGGCAGGGAGGAGGTTTTCAGGTACACGGGCGGAATTGTGGAGTTCGTGAAGTGGCTGAACTCGGGCAGAGAGCCGCTGCACCGCAAGGTTATACACTTTGAGAGCCAGCGGGATTCAACATACGTGGAGCTGGCGATGCAGTACACCACGGGCTACCATGAGAATTTTCATGCTTTTGTGAACAGCATAAACACCGTTGAGGGAGGGACGCATGTAACAGGGTTCCGCTCGGCTCTTACAAGAGTGATAAATGAGTACGGGAAGAAGAACAACCTGCTGAAGGGGGATATGACGCTGAGCGGCGAGGATGTGAGGGAAGGCTTAACGGCGGTGCTCAGCGTGCGCATCCCTGAGCCACAGTTTGAGGGGCAGACCAAGACGAAGCTGGGCAACAGCGAGGTTAAGGGGATTGTGGAGAGTGTGGTGAATGAGGGGCTGAGCAGGTTCTTTGAGGAAAACCCCAGCGTCGCCAGAAAGATTATTGAGAAGTGCGTGCTCGCTGCAAGGGCAAGGGAGGCGGCGAGAAAAGCCAGAGAGCTTGCCAGGCGCAAGAGCGCCCTTGATGGGGAGGGGCTGCCGGGGAAGCTGGCGGACTGCCAGGAGCGGGACCCGGCGAAGAGCGAGCTGTACATTGTGGAGGGTGATTCTGCAGGTGGCAGCGCAAAGCAGGGGAGGGACAGACGGTTTCAGGCGATTCTGCCGCTCAGGGGAAAGATTCTGAATGTGGAGAAGACACGCCTTGACAGGATACTCAGGAATGAGGAAATCAGGGCGATGATAACTGCCATAGGCGCTGGAATCGGGGATGAGTTTGACCCTGATAAGGTGAGGTACCACAAGATTATAATAATGACCGACGCCGACGTGGATGGCGCACACATACGCACCCTGCTGCTCACCTTCTTCTATCGCTATATGCTGCCGCTGATTGAGAGGGGCTATGTTTACATTGCACAGCCGCCGCTGTACCGGGTTACCAAGGGGAAGAGGGAGTACTACGCCTACAGCGATGCGGAGCTGGAGGAGCTGCTCAAGAGGCTGGGAAGCGGTGCAACGGTGCAGAGGTACAAGGGGCTGGGGGAGATGAACCCGGAGCAGCTCTGGGAGACGACGATGAACCCGGAGAGGCGAACGCTGCTGCAGATTACGGTGGAGGACGCGGTGGAGGCTGACAGGATTTTCAGCATACTCATGGGCGAGCAGGTGGAGCCTCGCAAGGCTTTCATACAGGCACACGCCAAAGAGGTGAGAGTGCTGGATGTGTGATAATAATCGGAACCTCCAGCGGGTTCCGATACCTCCAGCAACCATCGGAACCTCCAGCGGTTTTCCGAGCCACGCGAGGAAGACCGAGGGAGCAGAGCTCCCGGGGGTTCCGATACCTCCAGCAACCAGTAG
>JALSIP010000109.1 GCA_026989875.1 archaeon | reverse complement strand
CCACTCCCCGTAGCTCTCCCCTGCCTCAGCCCTGCACCTGCCCAGCTTCATCAGGGCAAGCACCTTTGCAGCCCTGAGCTTCTCACCTGCCGGGAAAACAGAGGGCAGCTCCTCCATCCCGTAGTCTCTCCCTCCAACCCTGAACACCGCCTGTGGCGAAGACGGCAGAATTTCCACGCTGGCGCCGAGTTCTCTCAGCATCTCGCCCAAGGGACCCCTTCTTCCGTGGGGTATCATGTGCAGCGCTCCCGTTGACAGGTGGTAGCCCTTATACACGATGTTGGTGAACCTCCCTCCCGGGTATGGCAGCCTCTCGTGCACCTCCACCTCCAGCCCCCGCTTCGCCAGGGCGCAGGCGGTGAGCAGTCCGCCAAGTCCAGCACCAGCCACCAGCGCCCTCACGTCACCACCTCAATGGCGTCATTCGGGCAGAAGCGCAGGCAGGCTCCGCATCCGGTGCACCTCTCGCCATCAATTTCAGCCCTGGCAAAGACGCTTATCGCACCTGCAGGGCAGAAAGGCATGCACGCGCCGCATCCCACGCACCTGTCAGACACCCTTATCATAGCCTGCCACCTCCACAAAATTTTTAAGCAGCCTAAGACCTGCTCTTCCGCTCTTCTCGGGGTGGAACTGCGTTGCAAACACTCCACCCTTCTGCACCACGGCGGGGAACTCTGTGCCATGCTCGCACACCGCCACGGTAATTTCCTCCTCTGGCGAAGCATAGTACGAGTGAACAAAATAAAAAAACTCTCCATCATCCAGCCCCTTCATTAAGGGCGAGCTCCTGAGTATCCTCACGGAATTCCACCCCATGTGCGGCACCTTCACACCCTCTGGCAGCCTTTTCACCCTTCCCCTCAGCAGTCCAAGCCCTCTGCCGCTGCCCTCCTCGCTCACAGGAAACAGCAGCTGCAGACCCAAGCAGATTCCCAGCAGCGGCTTCCCATCCTCCACCTCCCGCAGTATGCACTCCCTCAGCCCCTCCAGCCTCCTCACCGCCAGCTCAAAGGCGCCCACTCCGGGAAGAACCAGCGCATCGCACTCCCTTATAACCCTCTTCTCTGCCGTTATCACCGGCTCTGCACCGCACTTCTGGAGCCCTCTGAAGGCGCTCCTCAGGTTTCCCATACCATAGTCAACTATTGCAATTCTCGGTCTCACCCTCACACCACCTGCTACACGAGCCCCTCGGCATGCAGCGCCATATCCACCAGCCCCACTGCGCCGGTGAGCATCACATCACCTCCCGGAGCCGCGAAAACCACCCGCTCGCCTGCCAGCATTCTTCTGTGCGGTCCCGTCACCACAATCCCGCGCACCGCCTCTATGCCTGGCGCCTCTGCAATCACGCATCCGTGCCCGCCTTCCTCGTACACCTCCCTGTTGCTCACCTCCCCCTTCAGGAACCTGCGTATCAGCTCCATCAGCCTCTCTCTGCTCAGCATGTGGGTGTGGTGCTCCAGCACACCCGCCAGGCGGTTCTGCTCATCCACCAGCGCCACCAGCGTGTGTCCGTTGCCTATATCCACAGCCACTGCAGGCCTCTCCTCCACGCCGTGCAGCGCCCCTGCGACGGCTGCAAGCTTGGTATCAGCCACCAGGTATCTTGACCCCGTCTTCCTGAGCACCCTCTCCACCGCCTTCATTCTGGTAAAGTGCTCCGGGGGTGAGGTGAAGCACAGCTCAAGCACATGCTTGCCCTCCTCCACCAGCCTCTGCAGGTTCTCAAACCTGAACACCCTGTCGGGCACGCCCGGTGGAGCTCTGCCATGGTCCTGCACCGCCACGGCTATGCAGTCAAACTCAAAATCCTCCTCCACCTGCTCTGCGACGCTCCTGAAAAGCTCCAGGTTCAGGTCCCCGGTCTCCACCACCTGATAGCCCTCCTCTTCAAACCCCTCCGGCGGCGACTCACAGACCTCCACCCCCATGGCACGCACCTGCTCCAGGTCATCCCTGAGGCTCATCGCCGCTCTGGGCGTCATTGCCACCCTGTATCCCCTGCGCAGGTGCTCTGCCACAGCGGCGGTGAGCGGTCCACCGCCCATCGTCTCCCCCCTAAGGAACACGTGGCACCTCAGCCTTCTCAGCCTCGCCGCCACCGCTCTCGTGGGAGAGGGAAGCACCATCTTCGTGCAGTTCTCCAGATTTCTGGAAGAGTCGTACATCAGCACATCCTGCGTGCCCATGCCTACATCAACCGCCAGTACTCTGAAGTGATGCATAGCTTAATACTCTGGAAGCTCAACATAAAAAATATGCTAAGACCGCGCTCGCTGCTCGTGCATGCTTACCTTCTCACCTGTCTGGCAGCAGGCATCTACGCTGCCGGGACTCTTGTGATGTACGGCACAGCGGGCGCTCTTCTCCCCTACCTCCTTCTGCCTGCCGTGCTCTTAGCAGCCGTCTGTGACAGGCTGCACCCTGAGAAGCTCAGTGTGCACAGGTTTGCAGAGCTTCTTGCCTACCTGCCCGCGCTGCTCACCCTGCCTCTCTCTCTTACCCTCCCGCTGCCCATGCTGAGACTTGAGCTCCGGCACTACCTCCTCCTGTCTCTGGCTCTGGTGCTGAGCTCGGCAGTAGCCTCACTGAAGGGCAAACCTGCAGCACCCAGACTGCTCCTCTTCACCCTGAGCGTGGCTGCCGGCAAGCTCTATGGCTCGGCAGAGGCTGGAGTGCTCGCGGGTGCGCTTCTCCTCATACCCTTCTCAGCCCTCACCCTGCTGCAGGGTCTCAGCCTTCCCCGTTTCAGGCTTCATCTGCCGGTGCTCAGGCTGCCCCGGCTTCCACGCATCACCCTGCCCTCTCCGTGGGAGCGTGGCACAGCGCCTGCAGAGGCACCTGCGGAGCCTGTAGAGGAATACGAAGAGGAGGAAGAGCACCGGGGCTACACCTTCACCGTGCTGGTCACCGACAGGCGTGAGGAGCCGCTGGCTGGCATCAGAGTGCTGCTGCGCTGCCCGGAGGCAGGCATAGAGGAGCTCAGGCTAACCGACCCCACAGGGAGGTGCAGCTTTGAGGCGCTCCCCCAGGGCAGGTACACCGTGGTGGTTGAGGGTGAGGGCATAGAGCGGCAGGAGCACCAGAGGTACATAAGCATGGACCAGGGTGAGGTGTTTCAGGTTGCTCTGAAAGCCGAGGAGCTGCTCGTGGTGGTCAGCGACAGAGCCACCGGCATGCCCGTGAAGCATGCCATGGTAACCCTGCACGGCAGCAGAAAGCTTGAAGCCCGCACCGACCAGCTCGGCATAGCCAGCTTCCGCGACCTTGAAGGCGACGAGTTCCAGCTTGAGGTGCAGGCAGAAGGCTACCGCAGCTACACCCGTCCCGTGAGTCTGCTCGCCGAGAACGTGGTCTCCGTGGCTCTGGAAAAAGAGGCTGCTGAAGAGCCTGCACAGGAAGCCAGAGGTGCTCAGGCGGAGGAAGGGGAAGTTGAAGACCTCAGCGGAATCTCGGGGGAGGGTGCTCTGGTTTACGTGCCTGCGGAGGAACTTGAGAGCGTGGTTGAGGCGGTGCTGCGGGAGCACTTAAATGCCGGCAGAGAGGCTGTGCTCACCGGCAGCCTCCCTGAGGCTCTTGCAGAGCACGCTTCCTCCGGAAAGCTGCTCATTTCCAGCGAGCCGGACTCGGAGGCTGAGCGCATGCCCGCAGGTGCGCTGCTGGTGGTATGCCTGGAGCACTTAGAGCGCCTCCGCGGAGACGCTCCAGAAGTTGTTGCAGCCCTTGCGGAGCAGCTCCGCGAGGAGGGCGTGTTTTTCCTGTGCTTCTCCACCTCACCCCGCAGGGAAGAGCTGGAGCGTGCCTTCACCCACGTGCTTGAGCTCAGGGGAGGCAGGCTCAGGAAGCTCAGGCAGAGCTGAGCACCTCTGGCAGGCTCTCCACCTTCACCTCCCTCTGCTCACCCGTGTGCATGTCCCTGAGCACCACCTTCCCCTGCCTGAGCTCCTCACCCACCAGCACCACGTGGCTCACACCCCTCGCATCCGCTCCAGCCAGTGCCTTTCCCAGCCTCCTGCGCATCACCTCAAGCTCGCAGCTCACCCCTCTGCTTCTCAGCATTCCCGCAATCCCCACCGCCTCCTTCAGCATCTCCACCCCCAGCGGGATAACCATAACCCTGCGCTCCTGTGCAGGCTTCTGAGAGCACGCCAGAAGCAGGCGGTCAAAGCCGAAGGCGAAGCCAGAGGTGGGCACGGGTTTGCCTCCGAAAACCTCTGCAAGGGAGTAGCTCCCGCCTCCGCACACCTGCTTCTCCGCGCCCAGACTCGGCACATAAGCCTCAAACACCATCCCGGTGTAGTAGTCCAGCCCCCTTGCAATGCCCAGGTTAACCCTGAGCTCTCTCACCCCGTACCACTCCAGCGCCTCCAGCACCTCCCCCAGCCTGTGCAGCTCCTTCAGGGCATCTCCGCAGCCCCTTAGCAGCTCCGCAGCCTCCTCAAGCACCTCCGCGCCGCCCCTGAGCTCAGTCAGGCTGCGCAGCGTGGCGGTCACCTCCCCTGCCCCGAGCTCCTTCAGCATGTCCTCAGCCCTCAGCATCTCACCCCGGTCTATCATGCCCATAATCCTCACCTGCTCCTCCTCGCCAACGCCGTGGCAGGCGAGCAGCTTCCTGAGCACCCCCACGCTGCCCACGTGCAGCTCGTAGCTCACCTCCAGCTCCCTCAGCACGGTATCAGCCAAGGCAAGCACCTCAGCCTGCGCCTCAGGCGTTGCCGAGCCTATCAGCTCCACACCCGCCTGCCAGAACTCCCTGTATCTGCCAGACTGCGGACGCTCGTACCTGAAGCAGGGACCGAAGTAGTACAGCCTCAGGGGCTTGGGGGCAGACTGAAGGGAGTTGACGTACATCCTCATCACGGGTGCAGTGAACTCCGGTCTTAAGGCAAGCCACCTGCCGCTCTTATCCTGGAAGCTGTACAGCCTCTCAACAATCTCCTCCCCCGACTTTGCGGTTATGAGCTCTAAGTGCTCAAAGGTTGGAGTTGCAACCTCCAGGTATCCAAAGCTCCTGAATATGGCGCACACCCTCTGCTCCAGCTCACGTCTGAGCCGCATCTCCTCCGGCAGGAAGTCCCTGGTACCTCTCGGTCTCTGGAAGCTCATCCACACACCTCTCGGCACGCGTGCTATTAAACCTTAGCCTCCTGCCAGGTGCTCTGCAGCCCCAGGCGCAGCGCCCTGAGGTTGAGCTCCTCCGTACCTTTTGGTACGGTGTCAAGCACCGCCCTCTCCAGCGCCTCTCCGTCCACTATGCCAGTTATCGCGCTGAGCGCGCCCAGCATTATTATGTTCGCCACAATCGTTCTGCCCAGCTCCCGCTTCGCCAGCATCGTGGCGGGCACTGGATAAGCTCTCCCGCGCTCCGGGGGTGTTTTTATAAGCGAGGAGTCATAGATAACCGTGCAGCCTCTTCCCACGTCCCTGATGTACTTCTGCATGGCTTCTCCAGACATAACCACAAACACATCCGGCTTAGTAACCTTCGGGTAGAGTATCTCGGAGTCGCTTATCACCACCTCGCTTCTTGAGGCGCCGCCCCTCGCCTCAGGTCCGTAGCTCTGGGTCTGCACCGCATGCAGCCCCTGGTATATGCTCGCCGCCCTGCCCAGGATTATGCCAGCGGTGACTATCCCCTGCCCACCAAAGCCGGAGAAGCGCACCTCAACCCTCATTTCAGCAGCTCCTCCTCTATCTTCTCAACGTCCATGCCGAGCTCAATCATCCTCCTCACTCTCGGCGTTGACAGCCTCTCAATAGCCTCAAGGATGCGTCTTCTCGCCTCTCTGAGTCTCTCGTCCTCTTCTGCACGCTTCTCAGCCCTCTCCTCCCTCTTCTCCGGCTTCCTCTCCTCTTTAACCAGCCCGAGCCTGCGCACCAGCCCGGGGTTGTTCCTGTCCGCAAACTCACCCACCACCACCTTCGCCGAGAGGTCAACCCCCTGTCTCTCAAGTTCTTCGGCGTGGTGCAGGGCAACGGTGTTCTCCCTGTACCAGCGCAGCATCTCAACCGCGGTGCGCAGTCTGTTACGCCTGCCGAAGACTGTGGGGCACTGGGTGAGCACCTCAACTAAGCGGAAGCCCTCCTTCTGCAGCGCCTTCTTCACCGCCTGCTTTATCTGCAGCGGCGATGCGGTGCTCCACCTTGCCACGTAGTTGGCTCCAGCGGCGCTGGCAACCCTCGCTATGTCCATTGGGGGCTCGGGGTTGCCGTAGGGGGAGGTGGTGGTTTTCCAGCCCACGGGTGTGGTTGGCGACACCTGCCCGCCGGTCATGCCGTAGTTGTAGTTGTTGGAGCATATCACCAGCATGTCCATGTTTCGCCTTGCTGCATGCAGGAAGTGGTTTCCGCCTATGCTTGCCATGTCTCCGTCGCCTGTTATGACAATCACCTCAAGCTCCGGGTTGGCAAGTTTTATGCCGGTGGCGAAGGCTATGGGTCTGCCGTGGGTGGTGTGGAGTGAGTCAAACTTCAGGTAGCCGGGTATCCTGGAGGAGCACCCTATGCCGGAGACGAACACCACCTTCTCCATGTCAAGCTCAAGCTCCACCATCGCCTCAAGCATGGCGTTGACCACTATCCCGTTTCCGCAGCCCTCGCACAGTATGTGGGGCATTCTCTCAGCACGGAGAAAGCTCAGCGAGGGGTGCTCCTCACTCAAAGCTTTTTCACGAATCTTACCACCTCCTCAGGGGTGTGGAGCTCTCCGCCTATCTTGGGCAGGAAGTGCACCTGCCTGCGGGCACACCTCTCAACCTCCCTGAGCATCTGCCCGAGGTTCATCTCCAGCACCACAAGCTCAGCCTGCTCCGCAAGCTCCTTCACCCTGCGGCAGGGGAAGGGGAAGAGGGTGATGAGCCTGAGCATGCCCGCCTTTATTCCCCCTGCTCTTAGCTCACGCACCGCCGCGAGAGCGGAGCGGGAGGGTGCGCCGTAGGATACAAGCACCACCTCCGCATCCTCGGTGAGGTGCTCCTCCACCTTTATTATTCTGCCGGCGTTCTTCTCAATCTTGTCCACCAGCCTGCGCACCAGCTTTGTGTGAATCACCGGGTCGGCGGTGGCGGGGTAGCCGCGCTCGTCGTGGGTCAGGCCAGTTACGTGCACCCCGTAACCCCTGCCGAACACCTGCATCCTGGGAACGAGGCTGCCCTTGGCAGGTCTGAAGTGGTACTTTGAGCCTCTCCTGCTGAGGGGTGCGGTGAAGGTCTCAACCTCCTCGGGAAGCACCACCTTTTCCCTCATGTGCCCCACGATTTCGTCTGCCATGAGCATCACCGGCACCCGGTAGCGCTCGCTCAGGTTGAATGCCTCAACGGTGAGATCAAACATCTCCTGCACGCTGTTGGGGGAGAGGGCTATGATGGAGTAGTCGCCGTGAGAGCCGAAGCGTGCCTGAAGCACGTCCCCTGTTGCAGGCAGGGTGGGCTGCCCGGTGCTGGGACCGCCCCTCTGAACGTCCACTATAACTATGGGTGTCTCGGTCATGGCAGCATAGCCCACGGTCTCCATCATCAGCGAGAACCCTGGACCCGAGGTGGCGGTCATCGCCTTCCTGCCAGCCCAGCGCGCTCCAACTATAGCCGAAACGCTGGCTATCTCATCCTCCATCTGAATGAATACCCCGCCAACCTCGGGCATCCGCTTGGCGAGCCACTCCGCAACCTCGGTGCTGGGTGTTATGGGGTAGCCCGCAAAGAATCTGCAGCCAGCGGCGATGGCACCTTCGGCACAGGCTATGTTGCCCTGCAGAAACCTTACTCCAGTGAGGTGGCTCATTCTTCTTCATCCTCCGCATGCACATCTATATCTATTGCAAAGTCCGGACACATGTCCTGACAGAGCCCGCAGGCTCGCCTGCGCAGATGGCGGCTCACCTTCAGCAGCGTGCACCTCTCAGGGTGCGCCACCGCTGGCACGAAGTAGCCCCGCTCGTTTGGCTCTTCCGCCTCCTCAAAAACCTTCATGGGGCAGTACTCTATGCAGATTCCACACCCCTTGCAGTACTTCTGGTTTATCTCTATCCTGCCCATGCTCACACCTGGTGCATCTCTATCACAACGTGGGAGGCTGTTTCTGTTACTCCTTCTGCCTCTCCTAAAAGGTTGAGAACCTCTCCGAGCTTCTCGGCACGCAGCACCGCTATTATGTCGTATTCGCCAGCAACCCGGTAGACGCGCTCAACAGGTGAGGTGCAGAGCTTCCTGTAAACATCACCCCTGTGCTTTGGCTCAACCCTGACCAGCACGAAGGCTTCTTCGCCAAGCCTGCCGATTTCTGCAAGCGCACGGTCGGTGAGGTCTATGAAACCCCTGCCGGTGCGTATAAGCCCCTGCTCCCTCAGCTGCCTCAGGTGCATGCTCAGCGCCTGCCTGCTTATCCCGAGCTCCTTGGCTAACTCCTCCTGAGTCTTGAGGGCTGAGTGAACTTTCAGACTCTTTGAAGACTCGTAGAGCTTCCTGAGTACCCTGAGCTGTTTTTCAGTTGTCATATGTAAAGCCTTCCTTGCTGATTGTAAAGGATACCGTTGGCAAAGATTACCGCACGATGGATGGAGCTTCATCAGGCGGCTGCTGGATGCACTGCCAGCAAGAAGCGTGGAGGAACTGGCTGACAGGGTTGATGAAGACCTTGAGCGCGTGAAGTTTTACGTTGACATATTACAGAACACCGGGCACATTCTCACCACACAGGAAGGACTGTTCAGAAGTGGTTGAGGTTGACTGCTTTCCTGCAGTGGAAATGAAGGGGGTATTACGGTATCACTGGTTGCGTATTACCGGTCTCGGTTTGATATACTATTATTTGTGAAAGCTGTGAGG
>JALSIP010000108.1 GCA_026989875.1 archaeon | reverse complement strand
GCTCAGGCTGGGGAGCGGCTACCTGCCCACGCCCTGCCTGCTCACCCCCGTGCTTCCCGGGATGCCCAGGGGCGACGCCTACATAGCACCCCGCTGGGTGCGAACCTCTAAGAAGCCGCTGGTGGTACACCACGGCGTGTTTGCCGGGAGCCTGAGAGCTGCGGGAGCGGAGCTTGAGCTACTGCCGCAGGCTTCTGCCAGGCTGTGCTCCCACAGGCGGGTGGCTGAGCGCTGGGCTGAGGGTGTGCTGGAGCTTGCGGAGCAGCACCCGGAGCACGGGGTGATGCTGGACGGCTGGCTCCACCCGGAGCTCTGGAGGAAGGTGGCTGAGAAGCTCCGGGAAAGGAGCATGCTTGGTGTTGCGCACGCCGGCGAGCTGAGCCCTGAGCTACTGGTGGAGGTGCTCACAGAGCTCAGGTGCACAGCCTCAACCAACACCGCCCTCTACCTTCCCGGCGTGGAGCCGAGAATGCTGCCGCTGCTCGTGCTGATGGGCGGAGACGTGTTTGACAGCTCGGGTGCTGTTAGGGCTGCCCTCTCCGGCAGGTACCTCACCCCCCTCTCCTCCCTCAGCGCCAGCTCGCTCAGGCTTGAAGCCCTGCCCTGCAGATGCAGAGCCTGCAGGAGAATGGAGAGGGAGGGGGTGAGCACGGAGCTGCTGCTCGCCCACAACGCTGGCGTGTTCGGCAGCATGCTGGCTGAGGTGAGGCTGGCGATGCGCGAGCGCAGGCTGTGCGAGCTTGCAGAAGCTCTCGCCTGCACCTCCGTGGAGGCTAAGGCTGTGCTCAGGCACCTCTACAGGGAGAAGCAGCCCTTCCTTCAGAGGTTTCATCCTGTTGCTTAGCCTCAATCTCCTCAAGCAGCCTGGAGAGCTCAAGCAGCAGGTAGCTCTTTGCGTCGTCCCTGAAGCGCAGCTTCACACCCGCTGATGCGTGCTCCCGCAGATAGCTCCTGGAGAGCTGCAGATACCTGCTGCCCCTGCATCTCAGCTCATGGGCACAGACTGTGCCCAGCATCCCGTGAGCTGTGATTCCGTAAACCGACCTGCACCTGTACAGCGAGAAAACCAGCACGCCGAGCTCGCCTCCCTGCACGGAGGCTATCTTCTCAATCGCCTCTCTCGCTATGGTTATCCTGTCCCTCCTTCTGGTTGACTTTACCTCTATCCTGAGCCTTATTCCCCCCTTCTCAGCCACCACGTCACCCTTCAGCAGCCTCGCCGAGCCGCTGAGCGGCACACGGTGGGCGGTGTAGCCGAGAGACTGGAGGACGTCCCTCACCCTGTACTCAAATCTCTTCCAGCTCTGCATCACCGGCCCCCCGCGGACACACCCTCGCCCTGACCCTGACAAACCTCTTTGCAAGATGCTCCACCTGGTGCGTGTCCAGCAGCTTCAGCAGCAGCATGTGGCGCTCAACCACCTGCACACCCATCTGGGAGAGGTGGTGCTTCAGCCGCCGGCTCATCGCCTTTCCAGCCCTGTCGGCGTCCAGCATCATTATCACCCTGCGGTGGCTCCTGCTGATTTCCTCGCACAGCTCGTACCAGGGCGTGTGGTTGGAGACCCAGATGAACTCCGCCTCAACGCCAAGGCTGCGAAGGGCAAGCTCGTCGCGCCTGCCCTCAACCAGCACCGGCGAGTGCAGCGCATCCTCACGCAGCTCCTCAAGAAGCTCCAGCACCCGCTCAAAATCCAGAACTCTCATCCCGGTTCACTCACCCAACCCCGCAAAGGTAACGTCGCCAACAGGAAGGGTGCAAAAACATTTAAAAAGAAGCCTCATGAAGAGTTTACCTGATATGAGGGTGGTGGCTGTAATACCCGTGTACAACGAGGGGGAGAGGATAGGGGAGGTGGTTCGCAAGACCTTGAGTTACGTGGATGAGGTGGTGGTGGTCAACGACGGCTCCAGTGACGGCAGCGGAGAGATAGCGGAGCGTGCGGGGGCAAGGGTGGTGTCGCTGTCCAGAAACACCGGCAAAGCCAACGCCCTGAGGCAGGGCTTCAGCGCAGCTGGGGAATGCGATGTGGTGGTGACCTTAGATGGAGACCTGCAGCACCTGCCGGAGGAGATACCCGCGCTGCTCAGGAAGATAGAGGAGGGGTGCGACCTGGTGATAGGCAGCAGGTTCCTCTCCGGGAAGCTGAGCATGCCACCCCAGAGGAGGTTTTCCAACCTGGTCACCTCAACCATAATAAGCCTGCTTACAGGAAGAAGAATAACAGACCCCCAGAGCGGCTTCAGGGCAATAAGAGCCAGCAAGCTGAGGCTGCTAAAGCTCAGGGCTGAGAGATACGCAATAGAGCACATAATGATCCTGGAGGCGGTGAAGAAGGGGCTGAAGGTGTGCGAGGTGCCTGTGTCGGCGGTGTACGGTGATGAGAAGTCCCACATCAAACCCCTGAGGGACACCCTGAGCGTGGCTTACTACATACTGAGGTTCGTGGTGGGGGGAGGCAGGTGATAGTTTACTTCAGGGAGCACGAGCTTCACAGCATGAGCAGCCATCCCGAGAATGCCCGCAGGTTTGAGAGACTCGGCACGCTGCTGCAGCGGGAGGAGGTGCACACCCCCGAGCCCGTGTCAGAGGAGCTGGTGCTTCGTGTGCACACCCGGAGGCACATAGAGAACCTCAGAGCGCTCAGTGAGGCTGAAGCCTGGGCTGATGCAGACACCTACCTGACCAAGCACAGCTTCACCACGGCGCTGCTTGCAGCAGGTGGTGCAGTTCTGGCGGCGGAGCTTGCCACTAAGCACGGCTGCGGGTTTGCCTTGGTAAGACCTCCTGGACACCACGCCATGCCAGAAAGAGCCATGGGCTTCTGCCTGCTGAACAACGTCGCCATAGCCTGCAGGCAGATGCTTGCGAGGGGCATGAAGCGGCTGGTGGTGCTGGATGTTGATGTGCACCACGGCAACGGCACCCAGGAGGTGTTCTACACCTCACCCGAGGTGCTCTTCATATCCCTGCACCAGCACCCCCTTTACCCTGGCACGGGGATGGTGGAGGAAACCGGGGAGGGTGAGGGCGAGGGGTACACCGTGAACATCCCCCTGCCTCCGGGCACGGAGGATGCAGAGTACTTGGAGGCTTTTGAGCTGGCGCTGGATGTGGCGGAGCAGCACTCGCCGGAGCTGGTGCTGGTTTCTGCGGGCTACGACACCGCGGTGGACGACCCGCTGGGAGGGTTCATGCTGACGCAGCGCTGCTACGCTGAAATGGGCAGGAGGCTGCGCAGGTTTTCAAAGGTTGCCTTCTGCCTGGAAGGCGGCTACAGCAGCAGCGCCCTCGCCGCAGGGGTTGAGAGCACCCTGCACGGCATAAGGGGGCTGAGCGAGGAGTACGAGCCAGCGGGCGGTGCCAGGCTTGAGGAGGTGAGGCGAATCCTCAGGAGGTACTGGAATGCTTAGGCACCTTTGGAAGCCTTATAACGAAAACAGCACCCCTGGGTGAGTTGTCCTCCACCCACACCCTGCCGCCGTGAAGCTCAACTATCCGCCTCACTATCGCCAGACCTAAGCCAACACCCCTCACACCCTTCTTCTCCTTGCGCTGAAACCTCTCAAAGATGCTCTCCTTGTACTCGTCGGCTATGCCCTCGCCGAAGTCTTTAACACGCACTGTGTAGTGCTCCCCCTCATCCTGCACCTCAATCACCACCTTCCCTCCCTCCTTAGCATACTTGACGGCGTTGCTCAGCAGGTTGGTGAAGACATCATAAAGCAGACCCATGCCCCTCATGGGCAGATGCCCGGGAGAGCGGTACTCCACCTGCATTCCGGCTTCTTTAAGCATGCCCTCGGTATCGTGAATCGCGTCCTGAATCACGGCATCTAAGTCAATGTACTTGAACTCGGGGGCTATGCTCTCAAGCTTTGCCAGCTTCGTCGCATCCTCAATAATCTCAAGAATCTTGCGGTTTGCCCGCTTCATTGCCAGCAGGTCGTTCTTCATGCTCTCGTCGGCATCCTCAAGCAGCAGGTCAATGAAGTTGTCCACCACGCCAGCAGGGTTCAGCAGGTCATGCCTGAGCACGTCAAGAAAGAGGTTTTTCATTCTGTGAGCCTCCTCAAGCTGCAGCCTCGCCCTGCGCTCCCTGATGAAAACCCAGCCGAGCAGGATTGAGCCCGGGATGGAAAGCAGCATGACTATTGCATGGTGAAAATCTTCTGGACTGAAGTGTGCCTGTATTGGTCTGCCGAGAACTATTAAGTCGTAACCGAAGTAGAAGAAGTTGAGAAATATCCCGATTGACATTATCGCTATACCAAGGGCGTAATCACGGAGGGGCAATCCTCTAACAACCATGTGCATCCCTCACCAGAGTATGGGCGGCGCGATGGGCAGTATAACCCTGAAGGTTGAGCCCTTCCCGGGCTCTGACTCAACCTCCAGCTTGCCGCCGTGGGCGTCGGTTATGCTCTTTACAACCGCCAGCCCCGTGCCTGTGCCGCCGTAGCGCCGGGTTGGCGTGGGGTCTATCTGGGTCAGGGGCTTGAAGATTTCCTCCAGCTTCTCCTTGGGTATTCCTATGCCGGTGTCGCTCACGCTCAGCACCACCCAGCCGTCTCTCCTTGAGGTGGTGACCCTGACGCTGCCGCCGGGATGATTGAACTTTATGGCGTTGTCTATGAGGTTGAGAAGCACGTGCTCCAGGTTCTCCGGGTCGGCAATCATCTCACCCCTGTAGCCGTGCTCAACCTCTACGGTGATGTTCTTCTCCTCTGCATCAGCCTTCTTCTTTTCAACAGCTCTGTTAACCACATCCTCTATTTTTATTCTTCTGCGCTGGAGTTTGAAAGGCATTTTCTTTGCTCTGGCAACCTGTATCAGGTCCTCCACTATGTTGTTAAGCCTGTATAGGGCACGAAGGGCAGACTTAAGATTGTTTATCCTCTCTTCTTCCTTCTTTTCCTCCATTGCTATCTCTATGAAGCCCTTGATTATGGTTATGGGGGTGCGAAGCTCGTGGCTCACGTTGGCTATTATGTTGCTCTTGAGCTCTTCTATCTCCTTCAGCTCCTTGTAGGCATCCTCAAGCTTCTTCTGCATGTCTTTGAGCATGCTTATGTCAACAAAGGCTATGACAACGCCCTCGGGTCTGTGGTTGCCTGGCATCTGGGACATGGATACCTGCACGACTTTGCCGGAGCGCAGGCTGGCTTCAAGCACCGCCTGCCTTCCCTCGGGCTTTGAGCTGAGCAGCTCCTCCACCTTCTCCCCCACCTCGGGCTCCCGGAAGAGACTGCCCACCTCCGCACCTATGAGCTCTCTGTCTTCTAAGCGGAGGTCTTCCTTCGCCCTGCGGTTGAAGAAGTTTACCAGCCCCTCCGAGTCGGTGGTTATTACGCCCGCCGGCACGGTGTGGAGTATGGTGTGGAGCTCCGAGAAGGTCTCACGAAGCTTGCTTTTTGACTCCTCCACCTGGGCACGAAGTATCCTCTCCTTTATCATGTAGTAGCCTATGAGTATGAAAAGGGGCACCGAGAAGAGAACCGGAAGGGTGCTTAGCGGGTCTGTGGAGAGCTCACGGTAAATGCCGCTCTTCTCAATGCTGTACTTGTAGCTCCAGTAGGCTATGTTGAACACAAAGCCGATGCTCATCACGAGAAGCCCCGAAAGGTACTCCCTGGGCAGAAGCAGCCTCATGTTTTTATACTCCTCCTCCTGCACATAAAAACCTTTCACCTGAGCGGGGCTCGTGTACACGGAGGGTTGCCAGCGTGGAGCTGATGAGTAGTGCCACGCATCGCGTGCTTCTGATTTTAGTTCCAGAAACTGTGCCCGGGATTCCTCCAGGCATGGACGAGGCTGAGAAGACTTCAGGTATGAAGTACCGCGGGTCTTCTTAATGCGGCTGTGAAGCTGTGAGATGAGCAGAGGCGTCTCCTTACAGCTCCACTAAATGTACAGCTCTCTGGGCTCAGTTCTCCCGGAGAACACCTTCAGGCTGTACTCTATGTGCTCCTTTCTCACCGCGGGTGCGTTTTCCAGCAGAGCCCTGTGCAGCGCCACCTTCAGCACCCTGTCCTTCAGGTCCCTGCCGGACATTCCCTGGGTGAGCCCTGCAACCACCCTCAGGTCTGCCTCCACCTTCAGCGGCATTCTGCTGGCGTAGTGCTTCAGAATCAGGTACCTCTCCCTCTCATCCGGCAGCCTGAAAAATATCTCCTCCTCAAACCTGCTCCTCAGAGCCCTGTCAAGCATCAGCGGGTTGTTCGTTGCACCTATGGTAACCACACCTGGATTCTCCTGCACCCCATCAAGCTCCGTCAGCAGGGCATTCACCACCTCGCTCACATCACCCCTGACACCCTGGTATGACCTGTCAAGCCCTATGGCGTCAAGCTCGTCAATGAACACCACACTCGGCGCAGCATCCCTGGCGCTTGAGTACAGCTCGTGGATGCGCTTGCTGCCGTCGCCCACGTACTCGCCTATCAGGTCGGTCGCACGTATCAGGAAAAGCCTTGCCTGCGCCTCCGTTGCCAGCGCCTTGGCGGTCATGGTCTTTCCCGTGCCAGGCGGACCGTGAAACAGCACATTCTTCGGCGCCCAGTCGCCGAACCTCTCCGGCTCCTTCAGGTACCTTAGGATTATCCTGCACTTCTTCTTCACATCCTCATGCCCTATGATATCAGAGAACCTCACTTCTCTGTGAGTTTTTGCTGTGTAGGGCGTTCTCTCAATAAAAATCCTGGTATCCTCGGTTATAGTAACCTCCCCTCTGGGGAGGACCTTCACAACCTCAAAGGCAAAGTCTGGAATCAGCCTCTGGTCAAAGAGTATATCACCCTGAGCCACTGTGGTGCCCAGCCACTGCTCCCGTGCATAGATCTCAAAAAGCCTCTCATCACTCACGCTGAGCAGCGTGGTTCTTGAGACATCTCTCAGCGGGTACCCTCTGGGTCTCAGCCTGATATACCTTGCGGGTCTGGCTCTGTGAGGCTCCCGCTCCCTTTTTTTCCTCTCCCTGAGCTTTACGCCGATCCACTCATCCAAGAAGGTCTGCGTGGGCACTGCCTCCGGTGGTTTTTACACCCGCACCGAACATTAATGTCTAAAACCAAATTTGAGCCTATGCGAACCACACCAGAATAGCCACACCGAGGGTGAGCATCACCACGCCCGAGAAGAGTCTCATCCTCCTGGCATGCTTCTCCTCCAGCTCCTTAAGCCTCGCGGTCACCCTTTCATTTGAGGCTATGGCAAGTATCACTATCAGTGGCATTACAAACATCAGATTGTAAAGCATCAGGTATGCAAGCCCCTGGGCGTAGGTGGTTTTTGCAGACAGCAGTGCGAGTATAGCCACGTATATCCCCCCAGAGCACGGGAAGGTGCACAGCCCCACCAGGAACCCCAGCACTCCCGCAGAGGGGGCAGTCCCCCTGTACGCCCATCTCCTCAGGGTTGCATGGGTGAAGGCGGGTATGCGCAGCTTTACCGGGAGGAGCATTGGCTGGAAGTGGTTGATTATGTTTATCATGCCCAGCAGAACTATCAGCCATGCGCCGAGCTTTGCCATGAAGTGGGGTTTGCCGGCAAAGACCATCGCCTTCATTATTCCCAGCCCTATCAGGAAGTAGGCAAGGTAAATGGCTGAGATGTATATTGCGCCCATCCTGAGCACGTCCATCCTGCTTCTCTGGAGGGTGTACAGGAAGGCGATGAAGAACAGCAGCACCGCAAAGGCGCAGGGGTTGATGCCATCAAGCAAGCCCGAGACCACAACCAGCAGCAGCATACCGGTGCTGCCGTAGTTCTGTGCCATCCCTGCACCGCCATCTGGCGCGTACTCTAAGGGTGAGCGTCCTGCATCAAACTCCTCAACAGCACCTCCAGGTGCCCAGACCAGGTAGCTCTCCTGCGGCTTCATCTCATCGCTGTAAACCACCAGCGTGCCCTTCGCCTGAAGCGCATCCCTTATAACCTGCTCAGGCAGGTGCCCCTCAATGAATATCCTCCCGTCAACCACCGTGCTCATGTGCGCCCACAGCTCAGGAGGCACGCCTGCATCCCGGTGCAGCGCCACGAGCTCACGCCTGTACTGCGGGTTATTTATGTAATCCCTGAGCTCAACCTCCTTAACTCCCTCCTGTGTCAGCAGCGGAACCAGCGTCTGGTTTATGTACACTATGCATGCAGAGCATGCCTGGTTGTAGTATATCACAGCCTCCCTCTGGCTTTCTGCGTGCACCGGCAGGAGAAGCAGCATCAGCAGAAAGAACATCTGAAGCTTCACTTCACCACCACCGCTCTTACAGGCACCACCAGCTCGGGATTCTCGGGGTCGTTGGTCAGAACATAAACCTCCCGGTACACCTCACCCTCAATCTCCACACCCATCCGTCTGGGGTCAAAGCTTATTATCAGCTCCGCCTCTCCGCCAGGCTCTATCTGGCGTCTGCTAACCTCCGCTTTCGTGCATCCACAGGAAGTGCTCACACCTTTAACCACCAGTGGGGCGTCCCCGGAATTGAGCAGTCTCAGCGTAGCCACCACTTCGGTATATCCCACCCTGCCGAAGTCGTATTCCGGGGGCACCACCTCTGCCCTTGGCGTGCCTCCAGCCGAGAGGTATGCAAAAACCGCAGCAGCCACCACCACCGCTCCCATCAGAGCCAGCACACGTTTCATCTCAGCTCACCTGGAAAACCCTTATCCACACCCTTATGACAGGCTTCTCGGGGTCGCTGGAGTACACCTCAATATACCTGCTCACCTCACCCCTCAGGTCCGGATGCACCTTAGGGTTGTAGTATATCCGCAGCACCGCCTCGTCCCCGGGAGGTATCTCAAGCCTCCAGTTCTCCGGGTTCGTGCCGTGCTCGCTCATCGTGAACCTGGGACCCTCTTTTCCCCTGTAAATCACCGAGGCGGTGGTGCAGGCGCAGGAGGAATCAATGTAGCTGAGCACCAGGGGCTTATTGCCGATGTTCCTGAGCCGCAGGTCGGCACTCACCTCGCCACCGGAAACGCTCACCTCACCGAAGTCGTACTCCGCCGGGGTGATGAATATCTCCCCGCCGGCATCCACCTCATCCCCGCCACCCTTCTGCAGAAGCATGTAACCCAGAAGTGCAGCTAAAAGCACACCCGCGGCGGCAAT
>JALSIP010000107.1 GCA_026989875.1 archaeon | reverse complement strand
TATTAGCCAACTCCATAGACCTCGCCCTCGCCTCTGACTTAGTGAGCTACCTGGAGGAGCAGGGAATAAAGCTCTACATCGTCAGCGCTGCTAACTTCAGCGAGTATGCGAAGAGGCGCTACATCATCATCTTAGGCGGCCACGAAGCCTACGAGGGCGTGGGCGAAATCGTGGCAAACCTCACCACCGCCCAAGAGAGGCAGAAAATCAAGCAGAAGCGAGCCTTCTTAGTGAAGAGGGACGCCTTCAGGGCTGGGCAGAAGGTGTACATCTTCGCCGGCAGGGACAGGTACGAGACCGCAAACGCCTGGAGGGAGAGCTACCTCTTAGCCGCAGAGGAGATGAAGTACGGAAGGTAGGGGGCTAAGTTATTATCCTCCGCGCCTCAAGGCAAAAGCGTTATTAGTGTGCAGGACGACACACCATCATGAAGGCTCAGGAGGAAGAGCTCCTCAACCCCATCGTGGTGAGCGTTGCAGGGTTTGCGGTGGCTGTTCTACTCTTCCTTCTTCGCGCTCATGACATCAACTACACCTCAAGCTGGAGGTGGGTTTTTCAGCCCTCGCAGCTGCCCTTTGTGGCGCTACTGGCGCTCGCTTCTGCACCCACCGCGCTGCTGCTTCTCCGTCTGTGGGGCAGGCGCCTGCCGGTGCTCCTGGCGATTGCGAGTTCGCTTGCTCTGCTGCATGTGCCTGAGATCGTGATAGACGCCGGCAGGTACTTCACCTACGCCAAGTACGCCGAAGTTTACGGTCCAGCATACCTGCTGCGCGAGTGGGGGCAGGCGATAAACCCCTGGAGCGATATGCCCCTGGTGCCTCTGCTGTACGGGATGATATTCTGGCTTTTTGGTGAGGAGAGGCTTTACATTCAGCTCTTCAACGCGCTGGTATTTGCGGGCACCGTCATGCTGACCGGGAGGCTCGGCAGGCGGATGTTCGGGGTGGAGGAAGCCCTGCCTGCAATGCTGCTCCTCGCCTCACCCTTCCTGCTTCTGCAGCCCTCGCAGATGATGGTTGACCTGCATGCGATGTTCTTTCTCACCCTTGCAATCTACACTACCTTCAGGGCTGCGGAGCGTCCGGGCGTGCGTGGCATTGCGGCAGCCTCCGTGGCGGTGGCTCTTGCCTTCTTTACAAAGTACTCCCTCATGCTCATGCTGCCGTCCCTGGCTCTCATATACTTTACAAGAAGGGACAGAAACGCACTCATCGGCGTCTCCGGCACGCTGCTCGGAGCGGCTGTGCTCGTGGGCATCGCCTTCCTGCTGCGGCACCAGGTCTTCATTGAGCAGATGGAGCTGCTGCGCGGCTTCCAGATGGCAGGTCTCAAAAGATGGGGTGAGAGCTACTTCTCAACCTTCTTCTTCCAGGTGCACCCCTTCGTCACGCTGAGTGCAGCCGCGGGTGCCCTGCTTGCCCTGCGCAGCCGCAAGCCAGAGCTGCTGCTTCCTGCCTACCTCTTCGGGCTCATTTTTGTGCTTGGAGTTGAGAGGATACGCTACACCATGCCCCTCTTCCCCATGCTTGCAGTGCTGGCAGGTTATGCTCTGTCAGCGCTGAGCCGCAGGAATGCACGCTTCACCGCCTGCTATGCGGTGAGCTTTTCACTTCTCGTGGCGATTTTTGCCTATGCCCCCTTTATTGAGTCTCTCAGCGTTGTGAATCTCAGGGATGCCGGGGAGTACCTTGACACCTTAGATGCTGAGGTGGTGGAGTTCAATGCCTGGGTGCCGGATTGGGCAGGCTACAACCCAGCCATAATCCTGCCCATACTTGACCTGTACACCCACAAGAAGCTGGTGGCTGGCAGGATAGACGCGCAGCCCCCTGCACCGGAGCAGCTCAGCCGCTCGCCGGTGCGCTTCACCTGGGCTTACAGGCTTCCGCCCTTCTATGAGGGTAGTAGCGCCGATGTCGTGGTGCTGGTTGAGCGTCAGGAGCAGGGGGCGCCTGCCTGGGTGGAGGAGGAGCTTGCTGAGGCTAAGCTCATAGCCAGCTTCACCACCCGCAGCGAGCTTTTCATAATCCGCACCCTCGTGAAGGTGTACGCGAGATAGCGTGCGCAACATAGTTTTAACAGGTTTCATGGGCTCAGGCAAGAGCACCGTTGGCAGGCTGCTGGCTGAGAGACTGGGCATGCGCCTTGTTGATACCGACGAGGAGGTTGAGCGCATGGCGGGGATGAGCATACCCGAGATTTTTGAGAGGTACGGCGAAAAGCGCTTCAGGGAGCTGGAGCACTTAGCTGTGAGGCATATTTCAGAGCTTGAAGGTGCGGTTATAGTGACGGGCGGGGGGGTGGTGCTCAACCCGGAGAACCTGAGGCTTCTCAGGAGGAGGGGTGTGATTTTCTACCTGCATGCAGAGCCTGAGGTGATATGCAGGCGTCTTGCAGGAGATACCTCACGCCCCCTGCTCAGGGGCGGCAGCTTAGAGGAGAGGGTGAGGAAGCTCATGAGCCAGCGTGCCGAGAGGTATGCGGACCACGACTTCATGATTGACACCTCGCATCTTAGCCCCAGCAGGGTGGCTGAGCGCGTGGCAGAGATTTACCTGTCGCTAATTGATTAAGATGTTACGCTGCAGTGTTAGCAGAAAAACCCGGGAGGTATGGGATGGCAAAGGTGGAGATACCGGACGAGATTTACAGGGAGATTGAGAGGCGGGTGCAGGAGAGCGGCGAGTTTGAGAGCGTGGAGGAGTACGTGAGGTTTGTGCTTGAGGAGCTGCTTAAGGATGAGGAGGAGGAAGAGGAGCAGGTAATGACCGAAGAGGAGGAGGAGATGGTCAAGGAGCGCCTCAGGGGGCTCGGATACCTCTGATGCACTGCATAGCCCACAAGAAGGACCTTGATGGCCTGGGAAGCCACGCCATACTGCGCAGGTATGCGCTTGCAGAGGGCGAGGAGATAGTGCACCACTTCGCAGACTACGACTCGCTGCCGGAGCTTGTCAGGGAGCTCAGCGGGCTTGAAGGGGAGACGGTGGTCATAGCAGACCTGGGCTGGAACTCAAGGCTTGAGGGCGTGCTTGAAGAGCTCAGGAGGCTGTGCTCGGCTAACGAAGTGGTGTGGGTGGACCACCACGACTGGGGTGAGGTGGAGCTCGGGGAGCTTGCTGAGGCGGAGTTCGTGCACAGCATGGAGAAGTGCGCCGCCGAGCTGGTGCAGGAGCGCTTTATGCCAGGCGATGAGGTCTCCCGCAGGATAGCCGAGCTTGCTCATGCACACGACTTCAGGGAGGATAACGAGCTCGCCTGGAAGCTGTACGATGTCATCTCCTCCGGCTACGACCGCATGCGCTTCGTGGAGAAGCTCTCGGCTGGCACCTTCTGGTGCGAGGAGTTTGAGCGGGCTTACAGGAATTACCAGGAGGCTAAGAGGAAGGGGCGCAGGTACCTGGATGAGCACACCATGGTGCTCAGGGTTGGCGACCGCACCTGCGCCTTTGCGCTCTCAGAGAAGTACCTGAGCTCAACCCTCGCATGCATGCACCTGCAGCGCACGGGTGCGGACATCGTGGTGGTGGTTTACCCTGATGGCAAGCTGAGCTTCAGGAGGAACTCCGACAGCGTTGACGTTGGCAGAATCGCAAAGCTCTTCGGCGGCGGTGGCAGGGCTACAGCAGCAGGAGCGAAGCTGGACATGCGGGTGGATGAGGACAACTACCTGCAGGTTTTCAGGGAGATTGCTGCCAGGATTGAGAAGATGCTTAAATCGTAACCTCTATTTCAAGCTTCTCCGCTATCTCCTTGTAGCGGTTGCGTATGGTGACCTCTGTAACGCCCGCAACCTCGCTTATCTCCTGCTGGGTTCTGCGCTCTCCTGCAAGCACGCTGGCTATGTATATCGCGGCTGCGCTCACACCCGTTGGACCCCTGCCGGAGGTGAGCTGCAGGTTCATGGCTTTGTTGAGTATGTCCATGGCTTTCATCTGAACCTTTCTGGAGAGCTTGAGGGAGGAGCAGAAGCGCGGAATGTAGTCCAAGGGAGTGGTTGGCGAGAGGTTGATGCCCAGCTCCCTCAGAAGGTACCGGTATATCCTGCCGATTTCCTTGCGGTCTATCATGCTCCCCTCGGCTATCTCCTCCAGGGTCCTGGGCACCGAGTACCGCCTGCAGGCTATGTAGAGGCATGCCGCAACCACCCCGTCTATGCTCCTGCCCCTGATGAGCCCCTTCTCCACAGCCTTGCGGTATATCACCGCCGCTGCCTCGCGCACGTTCTTGGGAAGGTCAAGCTTGGAGGCTATCTTGTTCAGCTCGGTGAGGGCAATGGTGAGGTTCCTCTCCTTGGCGTTGCTGACCCTGATTCGCTGCTGCCACTTTCGCATGCGGTAGAGCTGTGCACGCTGCTTGGAGGGTATCTCCCTGCCCGCAGAGTCCTTGTTGCGCCAGTCTATGGTGGTGCTGAGCCCCATGTCGTGTATCAGGTAGGTCATGGGGGCACCTGTACGGGAGCGCTTCTCAGACTGCTCGGTGTTGAAGGCACGCCACTCGGGTCCCTCGTCAACCAGCCCCTCATCAACCACCAGACCGCAGCGGTTGCAGACCACCTCCGCACGCTCATAATCACGGTAAAGCTCGGTGCTCCCGCACTCCTTACAACGCAGCACCTCATCCTCCACAGCAGTCTTCTCCGCTATCTTCTCCACCACCCTTCTGCTTTACTGTAAAAGTAGAACATTCTATCAACACATGAAAGTATAACGTGTGCCCCGGATTATGGAAATCCGCATTTTAATAATTATAAATAATGACAGTTTTGCACAAGATACTTGTCCCCCATACAGTCACCAAGGAGGAAGTAGTGCATGGGTGATGAGCAGGGCAAGAGCAGGCAGGGTGATGAGGAGGAGCCCAGGATTGGTGTTTATGTGTGTCACTGCGGCGTGAACATCGCCGGGGTCGTGGATGTGGAGGAGGTGGCTAAGTATGCCTCCAAGCTCGGCAATGTGGTTGTCGCCAAGGACTACAAGTACATGTGCTCTGACCCCGGGCAGAAGCTGATTCAGGAGGATATAAAGGAGAACAGGCTCAACCGCATAGTGGTTGCAGCCTGCTCGCCGAGGATGCACGAGCACACCTTCAGGAAGGCGCTGGAGGAGGCTGGCTTAAATGCCTTCTTGGTGGAGATGGCTAACATAAGGGAGCACGACTCCTGGGTGCACATGAACCAGCCCAAGGAGGCGACGGAGAAGGCAAAGGACCTGGTGAGGATGGCGGTGGCGAGGGCAAGGAGGCTGGAGCCGCAGCACAAGCCCAGGGTGAAGGTGAAGAAGGCTGCCTTAGTGGTGGGCGGTGGCGTGGCGGGCATACAGAGCGCCCTTGACCTGGCGGACATGGGGTTCAAGGTGTATCTGGTGGAGAAGACGCCCAGCCTTGGCGGAAAGATGGCTCAGCTTGACAAGACCTTCCCCACCATGGACTGCTCTGCCTGCATCCTGACACCCAAGATGGTGGATGCGGCGAGGCACGAGAACATTGAGATTCTCACCCATGCGGAGGTTGAAGAGGTTGAGGGATACATCGGCAACTTCAGGGTGAAGGTGAGGAAGAAAGCCAGGCAGGTGCTGGAGGACAAGTGCACCGGCTGCGGGCTGTGCGCGGATGCCTGCCCTGTTGAGGTTCCCAACGAGTTTGACCACGGCCTGGGGGTGAGGAAGGCTATATACGTGCCCTTCCCGCAGGCGGTGCCGCTGGTTTACACCATTGATGATGAAGCCTGCTTGGGCTGCGGTATGTGCGAGGCGGTGTGCGGACCTGAAGCCATAGACTACGAGCAGAAGGATGAGGTCGTGGAGCTGGAGGTGGGCACCATAATCATCGCCACAGGCTTTGACCTGTTTGATGCTAAGCGGAAGCCGGAGTACGGCTACGGGCGCTACGAGAATGTGATAACGGGCATAGAGTTTGAGCGCCTGGTGAATGCCAGCGGACCCACGGGTGGAAAGCTTCTCCGCCCCAGCGATGGAAAGGAGCCCCACCGCATAGGCTTTGTGCTTTGCGTGGGCTCCAGGGATGAGAAGGCGGGCAACCCCTACTGCTCACGCGTGTGCTGCATGTACTCCATAAAGAATGCCAGGCTCTACAAAGAGAAGCACCCGGAGGCTGAGGTGTTCATCTTCTACATGGACATAAGAGCCTACGGCAAGGGCTATGAGGAGTTCTACCGGCAGGCGCAGGAGGAGTACGGTATAAGGTTCATCAGGGGCAGACCCGGTGAGATTGTGGAGGACCCGGAGACCAAAAACCTGCTGGTCAGGGTGGAGGACACCCTGCTGGGCATGCCCTTAGAGGTGGAGCTGGACCTGGTGGTGCTCGCCACGGCTATTGAGCCCGCCACAGACAGCGAGAAGGTGCAGCGTCTGTTCAGGCTGAGCAGAAGCGCCGACAGGTTCTTTGCGGAGGCTCATCCGAAGCTCAAGCCGGTGGACACACTAAACGACGGCATATACCTCGCCGGAACCTGCCAGGGTCCGAAGGACATCCCAGATACTGTGGCGCAGGCGAGCGCCGCCGCCGCGAGGGCTGCCATACCCATGGCGAAGGGTGAGGTGGAGACCGAGCCCATAGTGGCGTTCGTGCGCAGGGAGCTGTGCATAGGCTGCAGAATCTGCGAGCGCGCCTGCGATTTCGGTGTGATAACCATGGTGGAGAGAAAGGCGCAGGTGAATGAGGCGATATGCAGGGGCTGCGGTGCCTGCGCTGCTGCATGTCCGACCGGAGCAATGCAGATACGCCACTTCACCGACGAGCAGATATACGCCATGATTGAGGCTGCAATGCGTGATGAGCCGGAGGTTGCTGTTAAAGAGGTGGAAGGATGAGCGAGTTTGAGCCCAAGATAATAGCCTTTATGTGCAACTGGTGCTCGTATGCGGGCGGAGATCTGGCGGGTACTTCAAGGCTGCAGTATCCGCCGAATGCCAGAATTATACGCCTGATGTGCACCGCCCGCTTAGATCCCGCGTTCGTGCTCAAGGCTTTTGCAGAGGGCGCAGATGGCGTGCTGGTTGCAGGGTGCCACATAGGAGACTGCCACTATGTTTCTGGCAACCTGAAGGCTGAGAAGAGGGTGCAGATGCTGAAGAAGCTGCTGCCAGAGCTGGGAATTGAGCCGGAGCGCCTGATGCTGCGCTGGATTTCCGCTGCAGAGGGCGAGAGGTTCGCAAGCACGATGAAGGAGTTTGTAGCGGAGATAAAGAAGCTCGGTCCCAGCCCCCTCAGAGGCGCCAGATAGATGCGCGTCTTTGCCGCGGTGCTCGTGCAGACAGAGGCACTGAGGGCGCTGATTTCGCGCCTGCCTGCTGCGAGGCAGCTAAAGCCAGTGGCTCCGGAGAGCACGCACGTCACCCTGAAGTTCCTGGGGGAGGTGCCCGAGCACAGGGTTGCGCACCTCTGCGGGGCGCTGGAGAGGGCTGCCGGGGGCTTCGGAAGCTTCCTGGTGGCGCTGCGGGGGGTGGGAGCTTTTCCCTCCGCCAGAAACCCGAGGGTTGTGTGGGCGGGCGTGGGCGAGGGGGCTGAGAGGCTGGAGGAGCTCCAGAGGCGGGTGGAGAGGGAGATGGTGGCGCTGGGCTTCCAGCCTGAAAGGCGGAGGTTCAAGCCCCACGTGACCCTTGCCAGGGTCAAGGGGAGGTGTGCTGAAGCTGCAGAGTTTGTGAGGCGCAATTCTGCTGCAGAGCTCGGGGAGGTGCGGGTGGGGGAGGTGCACCTGATGCGCAGCCTTCTCATGCCATCGGGTGCGAGGTACTCCAGCCTGTGCGCGGTGCCGCTTGAGTGATTCCAAGCTTGCCTTTGGCTGGTTTGGGTGTAGTTGTGGAGGCATGGTCATGCGTGCGGTTGCCCTGCTGAGCTCGGGTATGGATTCGGTGGTGGCAGCAACCCTGGCTGCTGAGGAGGGGTCCTTAGTTCTTGCCCTCACCTTTGACTACGGACAGCGTGCGGCTGAGCGTGAGGCTGAGTACGCCTCAAGGGTGTGCTCTGTGCTGGGTGTGGAGCACAGGGTGCTGAGGCTTGAGTGGCTTGAGGAGATTACGCAAACAGCGCTTGTTTCGGGTGGTGAGCTGCCCGAGCTGTCGGAGGAGGAGCTTGATTCTGAGGCTGCGCAGGAGAGCGCCAGACGGGTGTGGGTGCCAAACAGGAATGGGGTGTTCGTGAACATTGCCGCAAGCTTTGCGGAGGCTTTGGAGTGCGAGGCGGTTGTGGTGGGCTTTGATGCGGAGGAGGCGGCTACCTTCCCGGACAACAGCTCCGCCTACGTGGAGGCTGCGAACAGGGCGCTGGGTTTCTCAACCCTCAGGGGAGTGAGGGTGCATGCACCTTTAGTGGGGATGAGCAAGGCGCAGATTGCTGAGCTGGGCTTGAAGATAGGCGCACCCTTGGAGTGGAGCTGGAGCTGCTACCGCGGGGATGAGAAGCCATGCCTGCGCTGCGAGTCATGCATGCGCAGGGCGAGGGCTTTCAGGAGCATAGGCAGGCGGGACCCGCTGCTGGAGAGGCTGGGCTTATGAGGGTGCTGGTGCTTGAGGAGAGGCTTGACTACACGGGAAGGGAGCTTGATTCCCTCTGGGCTTACGTGCGCTTCGGCGTTGATGAGGATAGCATCGTAGCCTTCCGCGGAAAATGCGAGGTTGAGACTGCAGAGCTGGCTGACCTGGAGGACAGGCTGAGGGGGGAGAGGATATACTCGCCTGAGATGCTGCACTTTGTGGTGGAGCACTTTGGAATGAGCCTCCGGGAGATTTTCCTCAGGCAGAGGCTGCTGGTGTGCATAGCCTGCGAGAGGCTCGCAGAGCTGGGCGTGAGGGCAGAGAGAAGGGGGGATGATATCTACTGCAGGGGAGAGAAGCTCAGTGTAAGCATCGCCAGCGTCTCCGCGGTGAGCGGCAAGATTCACTTGGGTATAAATGTGAAAAGCGAGAACTACATGAGCCTGGAGAAGCTGGGCGTGAAGGCTCCTGAAAATCTGCTGCGGGAGGTGGCTGATAGCTACGCGGAGGAGGTGAGGGATGTCTCCAGAAAGATGCGCCGGGTGAGGGCGCTGGGGTGCTGGAATGAGCGCGGCTGAGGTGGCTGAGGTCTTCTGCTCGGTGCAGGGGGAGGGTCCGCTGCTGGGGGTGAGGCAGGGCTTCGTGAGGTTCAGGGGATGCAATCTGAGCTGCAGCTACTGCGATACCCGCCTGCCTCCAGGGAGATGCAGGGTTTTCACCGGCGGTGGCGTTACCGAGCTGGAGAATCCTGTTACTCCAGAGCGGGTGGCGCGGGTGCTCCGGAGCTACGGCAGGCTGCACTCGGTCGCGCTTACGGGTGGTGAGCCGCTGCTGTACCCGGAGTTCATAGAGGAGCTTGAGGTGCCTTTTCCGCTTTACTTAGAGTCCAACATGACCCTGCCGGAGAGCGCACGCAGGCTGAGGGGTAAGCTGAGGTAC
>JALSIP010000106.1 GCA_026989875.1 archaeon | reverse complement strand
CTTGATGCGGGGTGCTTAGAGAGGGGTGTGGAGCTCAGGGTCAGGGGAAGAGTTGAGTGGTACGTCTACAGGAGGGGAAAGGAGACCGTGAGGCAGCTTGAGGTAATCCCGGAGAGGGGCGGTGATGTGAGTTGTTAGAGGCGCTCGCGGGCGTGCTTGCAGGCGTTGCTGCGGGTGCACTTACAGGCACCATTCCAGGGCTGCACGTCAACACCCTGCTGAGCCTGCTCAGCCCGCTGCTCTTCCTGGGGGCAGAGCACCACCGCTTCTCCCTCGCCTTCATAGTAGCCATGAGCGTGACCCACTCCTTCGTCAGCTACGTGCCCAGCATCCTGCTGAGCGCTCCCCAGGAAGACACGGCGCTCTCGGTGCTTCCCGGGCAGAGGCTGCTGGCAGAGGGCAGGGGCTACGAGGCAGTCTATCTGACGGTGCTGGGTGGTGCGGGTAGCATGCTGGTGCTTCTCCTGCTCCTCCCCCTCCTCATCTGGCAGCTCCCCAGCCTCTACAGCCTGCTGAAACCCGTGATGGGTGCTGTGCTGCTGCTGGTGCTCGCGTACATGGTGGCTTCAGAAAGGGACACCAGGCGCAGGCTCTACGCTCTGGTTGTGGTGCTCCTCTCCGGCACCATGGGCTACATCATCCTGAACCGCCTGCAGGCATCTCCAGAGCGGATGCTCTTCCCCGCCCTCACGGGCATGTTCGGGGTCAGCACCATGCTGGCAGGCGTGCTTTCGGGCAGGCTCAAAATGCCGGAGCAGAGCACAGCCTGCGAGCGGCGGAGATACCTCCGCGGGATGCTCACGGGAGCGCTTGCGGGTGCAGCCGCGGGCATACTGCCGGGAGTTGGCGCCGCTCAGAGCACCTACTTAGTTCAGGGGGTGCTGGGGCGGAGGGGAGCGAGGGAGTTCTTAGTGGCGCAGGGTGGTGTGAACACCGTCATGGTGGTGGTGTCGGTGCTGACGCTGTACCTGATACACAGACCCAGGAGCGGCACGGGCATAGCTGTGGAGAAGCTCCTCACCCTGGCTCACGGCAGCACCCCCACCTGGCGGGAGATGCGCTCCCTGCCGGGCTACTCTGACTTCCTGCTGGTGGTGGCGGCAGCTTTCCTGGCAACCGCCTTAGGGGGTGGGCTCACCCTCGCCATCGCCAGGGCGTGCATCACAGGCATTAGCGGCATCAGCCTGAGCCCCCTCTACTCCTGCGTTGTGCTCCTCTTAGCCGCAGCCACGCTGGTGTATTCAGGTGTAACCGGCCTGCTGGTTCTCGTCACCGCAACCTCCATAGGGATGCTCGCCATCTCCACGGGAGTTAAGAGGTCCCACGGCATGGGGGTGCTGATTCTGCCTGCGATGCTCCACTTCATTTTTGAACGTTAGCAGAGCTCAAGAGGGCATGCAGGGCGAGTGCAGGTACCACGACCCGGAGCATGAGGAGCTGTGCATCCACACCGGAAGACCCTGCTTTGCTGCCAGGTTTGACGAGTTCAGCCAGAAGTGGGAGATTCACACCTGGAAGGAGAAAACCTGCCCCACCTTTGAGCCTAAGGAGGAGGAGCGCAGCATCTGGAAGATTGACTACAGAAAGGCATTCTCAGACGAGGTTGAGGCTGAGGAGACAGGTGCACAGGTTGAAATCACGATAATAGGCACGCTGGTGCCCTACAACTGCGACGAAGACGGGCTCTGCGACCTGCCCGAGAGCGTTGACCTGGACGCCGAGGTGCTCCAGAACCTGATGGACAGGAGGTATGGCAGGGGGGTGGTTAAGGTGAGGTGGGTGGACATCGCAAGTGACGAGGTGGAGAACTACCCCGAGGCTAAGGAGCACTTAGAGAAGAGCGGACCCACAACCATGGTGCTCATAAACGGCAGGCTGAAGTTCGTGGGAAGCATACCGCTTGAGCCCCTCAAGAGGGAGCTGGAAAAGCTGGGGCTGAAGGAGATGAGAGGTTGAAGGAATGCGTGTGGACGGGCTCCGCAGCAGGCTTGACAGAGATTAAGCTAAGCCTTGG
Organism: archaeon; assembly: GCA_026989875.1. Classification (GTDB taxonomy): domain Archaea; phylum Hydrothermarchaeota; class Hydrothermarchaeia; order Hydrothermarchaeales; family BMS3B; genus JAADFH01. Next base: position 7,597 of record JALSIP010000106.1, on the reverse strand, counting down.
CAGGCAGCAGCCTCAGCAGCACGAATAGAATCGCCGTCAGGGACACAAAGTAGGAGGGCAGGTAGGTGGAGTAGAACCTCTCGTATCTGAGGTCAAACCACCCGTGCCTCTCCACCCTCCAGGCATTGACGGCGCCGTAAGCCTCAAGCGGTGCTCTGTCGCTGAGCCTCCAGTGGGGGGAGTACTCCTTAGCGAGCACCACATAGCCCGGGTAAGCCTCTATGCGGTACCACACCGGGCTCAGCTTTCTGTACCTCACACCCCCGCTGCCCGCGTAGCCGCACTTCTCAGAGAGCACCACCCTCTCGCCGAGCTCAACCCGTCTGCTCAGCTCAATAAGCTCCTCCTGGTTAGCCGCGCACGCCGCGGAGGGCGTGGAATAGAGCTCAGGCAGGTACCTGAGGTTTCTGAACACATAGAAGTGCTCTGTCTCCTTCACCAGCTTCAGGTCGCTCTGATTGAACAGGAACCCGTAAGCTTCATAGTCCGCCTCCTTTGTCAGAAGCACGTACTTAACGCCGAGCACTGAAACGAGCTCTCCGAAGTTTGTTATGCTTTCGTTGTGCTCAAGCAGGCTCAGAATGTACCTCTGCACGGGAGTATCCACCTGAATCAGCTTGCCAGGCACTTCTAAAAGACTTGCGCTTATCACCGGTTTTTGAAAGAAGGCTTTTGCAGGGTTGAGAATTCTCCTGTCCCTGTTCTCAATCCAGCTAAGGTCCATGTGGCTGTGCCAGGGGAAGAAGAGCACGCTGAAATCGTCGCCATCGCTCGTGAGGAGCTCGTTCACCCTGTACCAGTCCTCCGGGTAATCTGTCGGCACGAGCTGTCCTGCAAAGCCAGTGAAGAATGCAAGGGAGTAGAGCAGAGGGATGAGCAGCAGCAGCCGGGCGGCAGTTTTTCTTGCTTTCTCCACCTCCCCCACACCCAGAGCTCCAAGACAGGAGTAGGCGAGCGCGAGCATCGCCACGAACTTGTGGGTATCCCGCATACCCCTGAATACCTGGAATTTCTGGAAGAGGTACTCAAATGCCGGCGATGCAGGACCTGCGGCACCCGCGGCTAAGAGCAGACCCGTCACCCAGACAGCCATGAAGGACAGAGCTAAGGGGCGCTGCTCCGCACGCCGCAAGGCAACGGTTAGGCCGAGCAGAAACAGGAAGAGGATGATGAGGAATAGCACCCACCACCAGGGCAGGAGGTCTTTGGTGTAGAGGTAGCCGCCCCTCCAGAAGCCGTGCATGCTGGCGATGGTTATGAGGGGGTTAAAAGCTTCCACGCGGGGTGAGAAGTTAACTATGTCTGCCCCGGAAATCTGCGAGATTATGTTCTTCCCGGGCTCTTCAGTCAGTGCTGGAACCAGCCAGTAGGCGTTCAGGAGCAAAAACAGCACGAGTGCCCTGATAACGGTGCAGGCAGTTTCCCGGATTATGAGGCGCTTTATGTTTAACAGCGCAGTTATGGTCAGGATTATCAGAGCAGTCAGCAGGATGTGCGAGCTTATGGCTACAATAGACATTACTATGGCAAGTTCGTATGCCTTTCTTCTTCTGCCCAGTAGGAGCTCGTGGAAGCTTCTCACAGCCATCGGAAGTGCGGCGTAGGCTGCCAGGATGTACCAGTGCCCCACGAGCAGACGGATGTAGGTGAAGGGGTTGAGCATGTACAGCAGGGAGGCGTAGAGCCTTGCGGTCTCTGAGCTGGTGAACATTCCAGAGAGGCGGTACATGGATATACCCGAAAGGAGGAGAATTCCGAAGAGCATCAGGTACTGGGCAGCTTTTATTCCCACCGCTTCCACAAGCAGGGTGTTCGCGAGCTTCCAGGAGAGAATGGCACCCCAGGTGGTGGCGGTGAAGCCATAGTAGGTTTCCTGCAGCCCCTGCGAGCTGCCCCTCATGACTCCGTCCAGGGTGAAGAGGATACCGGGAGTGGCGGCGAGGGGAAGCAGCACCGCCACTGCAGCTGCTATGATGAGCGCTTTGGGTGCATGCCTGCGCATGAGCTCAGGTGCCTGCACCTTCCCTTCTCTCCCAGTACCTGAGCAGGAAGCTGGCAAGCCCCTCCACCTCCTCCGAGAACTCGCACTCCTGCTCGCCTGCAGCCACGGGGGTTTCAGCCTCCACAGCCTCGGCGACCCTGCGCTCCTCCGGCAGAACCGCCAGCACGGGAAGCTCTACCAGCTCCTCCACCGCATCCACGTCAACCTCGCCCGCCCTGTTTACCACCACCCCAAGGAGGTTTGCTCTACCCTCAAGCGTCCGCTTGACGTTGTTTGCATCTGCTATGGACATCCTGTCGGGGTTGGCGATAACCACCACATCCATGCTCCCGTCTATGACCTCAAGCCCCTCAATGCCCGGCGGGAAGTCCAGAATCACCACCTCGTGCTCCTCCCTCAGCCTCTCTATGAGCTCCCTGAGCTTCTCCACAGCCTCCCGGTTCCTGTACCCGCCCTCTACGGGAAGGATGGAGAGCACGCTGCACCCGTGCTTCTCCTTTATTCCCTGCCCCTCAAGCACCTTATCTATGCTCTCAGCCTCAACCCCCATTGCCAGGTCAACGTTGGGCATGGCAATGTCCATGTCCACGAGCAGCACTTTTTTCCCCATCCTCCCCAGGGTCACTGCCAGGTTGGTGGCTAAGGTGGTCTTGCCCACACCCCCCTTCCCCGAGACCACCGCCAGCACCTTCCTGCTGAGCTTCCTACCCTCCGGCGGCTTCTCCTCAGCCCTGCTCTCCCTGACGTACTCCACCAAGCTCAGCGTCACCCCCACCACCAGGAAGTAGTAGGCGTATATTGCCACCTGGTTTGCGAGCTCCTCCCTCTGCTGCCCCAGAAGCACCGCCGCCACCAGCAGCGAGCCTATCGCCGCCAGCACGGGATAGCGGGGGTCAAGCTGATATATGAGCGAGGCTAAGAAGTAGAAGGCAAACACAGCCTCCACGTCAGCTTTGCCGCGGTACGCCAGCAGCAGGGCAAAAGCCACCAGCACCAGCAGTTTGACTGCTCTTCTCAGGCTGCTCTCTTCACCTCTCATCCTGTCTCCTTCTCTTCCTGCCTGCTAATTAATCTTTCCTGTGCCGCTTTATTTCAGCAGCCAGGCTGAATCAGAACCACCAGCAGAGTGCGCAACTTTCAGCCCCCTGAAGGTTTATATACCCTGAGCTCAATCTATTACCACGATGTCTGATGGAGGCGAGGAGCTCAGGGAGAGGAGAAGAAGGATACGGGAGAGAGTGTTCAGGCGGAGCAGCCCGGAGCTCTTCGGTGTGGCGCTGGTGACGGTTATCTTCGCCTATCTGCTGTTCTCTTCAGCTCCCCTGCCCTGGAAGAGCAACGTCAGCCAGCCGGCGGGCACGCCTGAGGAGAAGGTGAAGGTGAGCCTGAGTGCGTCTGCGGAAGAGAAGCCCGCGGCAGAGCCGGAGAAAAAGATGAGCAGCACCCTGCCCCTGAAGCCCCCGGTGCCGGAGGGTTTCAACCGGAGCAGGCTGGTGAAGGTGAGCATAGCAGATGACAGCCAGAGCGCCTTCTGGAGCAACCTTGAGCCCACGGCTGTGGTGCTGGATGATGCTGCTGAGAGGAAGAGCGGCAAGGATAGCTTGGAAGTGAGGTTTATTGGAAAGCGTAAGCCCTGGGTTTTTGCGGAGCACAACTATCCGGAGCTTGTGGACTGGGGCAAACCCGAGTTCGTGAGCTTCTGGTTCAGGGGGAACAGAACCGGGATAACCTATGATTTCTACGTGTACTTCAACAAGAAGTGGAACAACTACATCGTCTTCAGAATCAGGGACATCTACGATGGCTGGCAGCACTTTGTGTTTTCAACGGAGAAGAATGTGATAAAGAGCGGCGAGCCTGACTGGAGCAGGGTGTGGAAGGTGAGGCTGGTGAGCAACAACAAGAGCTACCGCGGGGTGGTTTACTTTGATGACTTCGCACTCTGGGTGCCGGAGGAGTACGTGAAGCGGGAGGAGGTGAAGGAGGAGAGGGTATACGGGATGGGCGACACCATCACCGTAAACGGGCTGAGCGTCACGCTGCTCAGGTTCTGGGATAGATTTGATGTGGTGAACTACGTGGGCTCAAAGACCTACACCGAGACCTACGTGAGGGTGGATGTGAGGGTGAAGAACACGGGGAGCAGGGAGATCAAGCTGGCTTTCACGCCCTACAAGCCAGTGCTGATTGATGACAGGGGCGAGACCTATGATTATTACTATGTGAAGGTGCGCACCCGTCTGGGCAACTGGGTGCCCCAGGAGGACCAGCTAAAGCTTGATGTGCTCTACCCGGGAAGCAGCAGGGAGGGCGCGATATTCTTCAAGCCCCTGCCGAGCCTCAACGTGAACAGGCTCATGCTGGTGATGTACCTGAACGGGAGGAAGTACCAGTACAACTTCAGCAGGTGGTAGGGCTGACTCTGCAGGCGTCTCCTGCCTCTAACCATCCCGCGTCGCTCAGGTTTCTTAAACTGCGCCGTGCTAATTGGAGGCACCAAAAATTTTCTAAGCGCTTTGTGCTCCGCGAGGAGGTGACAGAGCCCCAGCGGATGATGAAAAACCACACGAGAAAGGGAGGTGCAGGCATGACTTTCTTCTGATTGCCCACGAGCACCTCTGCATCTTCAGGAAGCTGGCAGAATGGGAGAAGGTACGCAGATACAGGGAAAGCTTTTCAATTTAAAAGCCGTTTTACCTGTATATCCTGGTGTCTCCCTCCAGCTCAGAGTCTGTGAGTTGAGCCACGCGCCAGGTGACGTAAAGCTTGCACTTGAAAATCTCCTTAAGAGCGCTCATCAGCCTGCCGCGATTGAGCTCATCCTCATATATGACCTTTGAGAACTCAAATGCCCGCACGTCCTCCACACTGGGCAGCATTCTGAAGTCAGCATCGCGGAAGAGCAGGTCAAGCCTCCACTGCCAGATTACAGCCTTTCTCTCCTTATCCGGCAGGGCACGCAGGGCACTGTAGTGGCGATCCGAGAGTCGGATGCTGCTCGCCACTATAATCCTGTCGTCATCCTTGCGCTTGAGAATCTCGGAGGTGTAGCTGGTCCCGGCGGGATAGCCAACCACATAGTGGAAGTCAAGCTTTGGATTATCTATAACCTCCTGGAGAATGCCATCCTTCTCAAGCCACTCTTTTATCTTCTCACCGGTTTCGGACATTTTCTCACCCCCTCTAAACTGCATGGCATGTGTATTTATACCTTGCGTGCAGACTCCCGGGGTGCTGCCAGCTTAAACATACCCCCAGCATGCTGCAGAGCTTCCAGGCTGTTTCTTCTGGCAAGGGTCAGGTTCTCCCTCTACCGGGCTCCATTATAAGCAGAGCCTGAGGAAGAAGTTTGAGAGGTGCCAATGCTGTGCACGGGCTCTGGTTGTATCGCAAGCGAGAGCCGGCAGTAGCCCCTCCCAGCGTTTATCATCCACCACCCTCAGGTATTTACATCCATGGTCTCAATGCAGCCTTTGAGCTTCTGCCGGATTCTCTAAGGGGGGGAAGCCTCAACCCGTGGTGGGAGAAAGCTAAGCCCGGAAGACAACAAGTGAAGCTGACAGCACCCCTGCATCCGGGCAAAAATTTTATTTGCATGCATTCAAGCCAGAGGTATGCGGGAGTTTCAGGTCACGCCCTGGGAGGTCAGCGGTGAGGTTGACTACGAGAGGCTGATTGAGAGGTTCGGCACCTCGGAAATAGACGAGCCTCTGCTGAGGAGGATTGAGAGGCTTGCCGGCGGGCTGCACCTGCTGCTGCGCAGGCGGATATTCTACTCCCACCGCTCCCTTGACTGGATTCTGGATGAGTATGAGAGGGGGAACCGCTTTGTGCTCTACACCGGCAGAGGTCCCAGCGGTCACACCCACCTCGGGCACCTGATGCCCTGGATGCTCACGCGCTGGCTGCAGGAGAAGTTTGAAGCCAAGCTGCTCTTCCAGCTCACCGACGACGAGAAGTTCCTGTTCAAGCAGGAGCTCAGCCTTGAGGACACTAAGAGGTTTGCCTATGAGAATGCACTGGATGTGGTTGCCCTGGGTTTTGAGCCAGACAAGACCGAGATATTCCTGAACACCGAATACATCAAGTCCCAGTACAGGCTGGCGCTAAAGGTTGCGAAGAGGACCACCTTCTCAACCGCTAAGGCGGTCTTCGGCTTCGGGAACGACACAAACATAGGGCTGATATTCTTCACCTGCATGCAGTCTGCGCCCTGCTTCCTGGAGACTGAGCGGCAGGGCAGGGCGGTGCCTGTGCTGATTCCCTGCGCCATAGACCAGGATCCGCATTTCAGAATAACCAGAGATGCTGCACCTCACCTGGGCTATCCCAAGCCGGCGCTGGTGCACTGCAAGTTCTTCCCCTCGCTGGCAGGTGGAAGCAAGATGTCTGCATCCTCGCCGGAGAGCAGCATTTACACCACAGACTCCCCGGAGGAGGCGAGGCGCAAGATTATGAATGCCTTCACCGGCGGTCAGGAGAGCGTTGCGATGCAGCGCAGGCTGGGCGGCAGACCCGAGGTGTGCTCGGTGTACAGCTACTTATCATACATATTTGAGCAGGACGACGCCAGGCTTGAGGAGCGCCAGAGGGCATGCAGGGCTGGAGAGCTGCTGTGCGGGGAGTGCAAGCAGTACCTGGCTGAGCGGGTGCTGGAGTTCCTGGAGGAGCACCAGAGGCGCAGGGAGAGGGCAAGGGACAGGCTGGAGGAGTTCATGGTGAGGGACTGAGCTATGCCGGCTTGGGCAGCAGTCTGTCCTTGAAGAGCTCCAGATACTCCCAGGTTCTTCTGGAGAAGAGCCCCAGAATGAAGGAGGTGCCGTAAAGCACGTAGGTCGGGTCGCTCTCCTGTCCCGTCAGGATGGCGCGGAACTCAACGCTGGTGCCGCTTTCAAGCCCGAGGCTTATGCCCATTATCAGAAACAGCAGGGCGAGGGTTATCAGGGGCGCCTGTATTATTTTTGAGATGTACCACCCCAGGTGGAGTCTGCTGAAGCACCTGTTCATAACGTGCCTGGCGGAGGAGTAGGTGAGGTTGGTCATTACCCCGAAGAAGCTCCAGAAGGTGGCGTGGAATGTCCAGTGGGAGAAGCCGCGCTTTATAAGGTACAGGTAGAGGAGGGCGCCGGTGAGGGTGAAGACGGCAAGCGCCAGGGTAAGCCTGATGCCCAGGCTGAGGCTGACCTCGCGGGCTTTTTCCAGAGCGTCAGAGCTGAGAAGGCGCAGCTCCCGTGCCATGCCCGCGGCATGCATCAGCTCCTCCGGGCTGCGGCTCTGCTCGTAGGACAGCACAGCCTCTTCAAGCTCTGAAAATTTCTTGTTTGCCAGCTCTATGAGCTTCTCTGCTTCGGGTGACCTGCCATCACACTTTTCGGCATCTATTATGTTTTTTCTGGATATCTCATAGTCCTCCCTTATGCAGGACTCAAGCTCAAGAACGTTTCCACCGCTCATTAAGTAATCATTGAGGGTGACAAAGTATTAATTTGTTCCCTGTGTCATGCTTCCTGAGCGCTGTATGCGGTATATGTACAGGCGAAATGTTTTGCAGATAACACAACAAGCCAGCCTCACTGTAGTATCCCAAAATCATTT
>JALSIP010000105.1 GCA_026989875.1 archaeon | reverse complement strand
CTACCTCAACAGGCTCATAGCTCCCGTGAGGGAGCACTTTGAGAAGAACCCCAGAGCCAGAGAGCTCTACCTGATGGTTAAGAGCTGCCAGATAACACGCTGAGCAGCGCACTGCAGGAAACGCTGGAGGTATCGGAACCCTCGGGAGCTTTGCTCCCTCGGTCTTCCTCGCGTGGCTCGGAAAACCGCTGGAGGTTCCGATAATGGTTCCGATTATCTGCCGAACCTGCGCTGCCTCTGCTGGTAGGTTCTAAGTGCTCTGAGGAAGTCAATCTTTCTGAACCCGGGCCAGTAGCTCTCGCAGAAGTAAAGCTCGGAGTATGCACTCTGCCACAGCAGGAAGCCCGAGATTCGCTCCTCCCCCGAGGTCCTTATTATCAGGTCAGGATCAGGCAGCCCTGTGGTGTACAGGTGCCTGCTCACCTCCTCCTCCGTAATCTCAGAAGCCCTCATCTCGCCCCTCTCAATCTTCTCGCCCATCTTCCTGAAGGCATCAACTATCTCCTGTCTGCCGCCGTAAGCCATGGCAACGTTCAGCAGCAGGTTATCATAGCCGCTCGTGCACCTCTCGGCATGCCTGATGGCGCGTCTCACCCTCTCCGGAAACCTCTCAATCTTGCCGATAGCCTTTATCCTGACCCTGTTCCTGTGTATCCTCTCGTCATCCGCAATCTTGTAGAAGTACTCCTCAAAAATGTCAAAAAGCTTCTCCACCTCATCCTTCGGTCTCCTGAAGTTCTCGGTTGAGAAGGCGTAGGTTGTAACCGTCTTTATGCCGAGCTGTATGCACCACTCTAAGAACTCCTCCAGCTTCTGGGCGCCTAAGCGATGACCCATCCATGGCTGTGCACCCAAGCGTCTGGCAAGCCTCCTGTTGCCGTCCATTATCACCCCTATGTGCTCCGGCAGCTTTCCCTGCCTCACCCTCCTCTCAAGAAACCACTCGTATGCCCTGTAAAGGGGTGTGAGTATCACGCACCGCACCTCTCAGCTTGTTTTTAACCCCACAGTAACGGCTTCAACTATTAGTAGCTCAGCGGGTCTGCCTTCATGTACTCCCTCAGCACGGAGGTGGCATAGCTCCCCGGGGGCAGGAAAAACCTGACGGTCACCTTTACCATGCCCGGGTTGAGCTCATCTTCCTCCAACTTCCAGCTCATGCGTGTTGAGATGCTGGCACATCTCCTTCCACCCTTCTGCGCAAGTTCGGGCATGCTGCTGCACCAGAAATCCTGGAGCTCCACACCCTCCTCTTCCAGCACCTCAGCCTCAATCTCACCCTGCCTGCCCTCCGAGAGCTCGCTTCTGTATCCGAAGATTGGAATGCTCCGCCCTTTAATCTCCATACCATCTTCAATTATCCTGCTGAGCACCATGTTAAAAAGGTAGCCCTGATAGGCATGCACCAGCAGCTTTCTCAGCTTCTTCGGCAGCCTGCGAAGAGCTCCCGCGTAGTCGGAGGGATGCCTGCACAGCCAGCGCAGCATCAGCCTCTCGTACTGCAGCCTCTCAGGGAAATGCCTCAGCGCCTCTTCTGGGTCGCGTGTCTCATCGTACACCCGCCTTGCCTCTATTGCGTCCTGTCTCTCCCTGGGATAGGGTCTGCCTATGTAGCATGCCACCGCCTCCTCCAGGTCGCCTCTGACTATCGCCCTCCCCACTATGTGGGTGTTTGGTCTAACAGTGCCGAAACGCTGGTAGCCGAAGTAGTTGGGAACGCCGAGAGCCTCAAGCTGCTCGGAGGTTCTGGAAATCACCTCGCCAGTGCTGTCATCTGCCACCTCCCTGATGACTATCTCAAACTCATTCCCGAGAAGCTCACCCAGGCTCACGCCCCGCCTGCATCTTGTGAAGCTGTGCAGCCTTATGCCGGGGATGCTTAGCTTTCTGAGCTGCTCCTCGCTCACGCCCCTCACAGACACCCGCTGCACCGTGCATGCACGCTTGTCCTTGGTGCCGGCGTATCCGAACCTCCTGGAAGAAATGCCCAGCCTCCTGGAGAGCTCAAGAATCGCCCTGATGGTGTCCCAGTTGTACTTCTCCATGATGAAGTGCAGGTACTCGCCCTCACCATCATTGCAGGCTTCAAAGCGCTCCCTCACCACGAAGTCCTCCACTCTCGCCCGGAGCCTGCCCCCTATGCCCGGGGTGTCTGAGATGAAGCAGCGCATTCCAAGCAGGCTGTCAAGCTCGTACCAGCTACGCCTCACGCCCCCAGCCTCGCCAGCTTCTCCGCAAGCCTCTCCAGCACCTGCCTGCGGTAACCGGCGACGAACTTTATGCTGCCCGCCACCTCGTGTCCGCCTCCCGTAACTCCAGCTCCAGGCAGCTCCTCTGCAAGCTCTGCAACTAAGGTGTTCAGGTTCAGCCCGTATCTCTCCCCCACATCCTCGGTTGCCCTCAGCACCGCAAAGTCCGGACCGTAGCCTATGGTGATGGTCTTCTCGCTGCCCCTGCGTGACGCAACAGCATCGTGCACCATCCCGGTGGTTTTTCCTGCTGGAGGGTATGAGAACCTGTGGGTGTACTTCTCCAGGTCCAGGGTGCAGAGCAGAAGCCCGTTAGCCAGCTCTGCACGCCTGAGGTTCTCAAGCGCCGCCTTAAGCTGCACCTCCCTTGCATGTCTCGCCTCCTCCCAGAGGATGTCAATCAGCTCCGCCTGCCTGTCAAGCCTGCCCAGACCCAGCAGGTCCTCTATCACCCCCCTGCCGTCCATGAAGCGCAGGTGGAATGCCTCATAGTCTATGCACTCGGCTATTAGCTCCATCCTCTCCATAGTGTAACCCCTCTCCTCTGCAAGGCGCATGTAGCTCTCTGCCGCCTCACCCTTAACCCTGTCGGCAACGCAGGCTATGCCGGGTAGGTGGCGCATCCTCTCACCCTCCTCCGGGTTTATCATCCTGGCAATCTCCACCCCCAGGCAGCCTGCGGTGAGGGAGTAGTCCCCGCCAGCCATGTAGGGGTTGATGTGAATCTCCGCCACCTCATCAACTTCAGCCCTGCCGTCCTTCAGCTCCCCGGGGTAGTGGTGGTCCACCACCATAATCCTCGCCCCGTACACCCTGAGCTTGCGCATCGCCGGCAGGTCCTCCCAGGTGGAGCCGTTGTCAAGCACCAGCACTATGGGCATGGGTGTGCCGAATCTCTCGGCATCCTCCAATGAGTACTGCAGGTCTCTGACCACATCCTCCATCTCGTAGAAGGGCGCCCTGCTGGGAAGACGTTTGAAGAGGTGCCACTCAGCCTCACGGTCAGGTGAGTTGCTGCGAAGCAGCGGAAGAAGCGCCCTCTCAATCGCAACCCCGGCGATGAAGCCGTCAGCGTCAGCGTGATGCCTGAGGTAGATGGGCACGCCCGTGAGCACCGCCCTTCTGAGCTGCTTTGCCAGCTCCCGCATGCTGGGGTAGAGCGCCTCAAGCACCGGCGTGGCGACCAGGGGCTTGGTCTCTGCAGGCTCCGCCTTCCTGTCTATCTCCCTGTCAATCTCTGCCCTGACGCTGCTCTGCTCCGCCCCGTAGAGCTTCTCCATGTGCTTTACCTCAACCTGCAGGCGGTCCAGCCTGAAGACCACCTCCCCCCTGACCTCAACCACGTCTGAGCGGTCTATGCCCGGGTATGCCCGCTCACCTGCAGCAAAGGCAGTGCACTCTATTGCGCCTGTCTCGTCATAGACTGTGAAAACCGTCGGACCCGAGGTGCGCTGCACCTTTGCAACGATGCCCCTCACCCTGACCGCAGCTCCCAGCTCGCTCGCTGTTATGCTGCCTATCTTCCAGAGGGGCAGGGGCTTGCGCAGCGGCACTATGGTGTAGTCTCCGTCAGACTCCCGGGGAAGAAGGTCAACACGCTCGCCCCGCACCCTTGCCACCTTAACCACAACCTCAGCCCCGGGCACGTGCTCTGCTCTTGCATCCCGCCTCCTGAGCAGCCCGACCACATTCTGGTTGAGGGCTATAAAGTATCCTAACTCATGCACACGCTTTACTCTGCCGAGATATAGCTTCCCCGGGATAACGTCCTCATGACCGGCAAGAGGGTCAAGCTCAAACACGAGTTCATGCTTTTTCTCGCATTCCTCACAGATACGAGGCTCCCTGTCGCCGGCTATTGCACTGCCGCACAGCAGACAGCGAACGTTGCTCTTACGCCTCATGTTCCCCCACCCCCGGGTCATAACATCCGCAAAGCTGACGTCTGTGCATTCCTGGCGGATAAGACACCCCACGCATCAGTCCAGCAGAACAGCTTTTTCACTTAGGCTAACACACCTATCCTCCTGTATGATACGTCGGGGCGGGGATTTGAACCCCGGCGGGCAGAGCCCATCAGCTTAGCAGGCTGACGCCATACCAGGCTTGGCCACCCCGACACTTCTGGCATAGAGCGGCAAGCATATCAATAAAAAATTTATTCAAACCACTCCGGCAGGCGCTGCTTTGCGAGCAGGTCCTCAAGACTCTCAGCCTGGCGTATAAGCTCAGCTCTTCCCTCCTTAACCAGCACCTCCGCACAGCGAGGGCGTGAGTTGTACTGCGATGACATGGCAAACCCGTATGCGCCTGCATCCAGCACCGCCACCACGTCCCCCCGTCTCACCGCCGGCACGTGCCTGTCTCTGGCGAGTATATCGCCGCTCTCGCACAGATTTCCTGCGAAGGTCACCACAGTCTCCGGCTCAGCAGAGGCTCTGCTGGCAACCACCACCTCGTGGTGCGCCCCGTACATCGCCGGTCTGAGCAGCAGGTTGAAGCCGGCGTCACAGCCTGCAAAAACCTTATAAGGCGTCTCCTTCACTGTGTGCACCTTCGTAAGCAGCACTCCCGCATCACCCACGATGTACCTGCCAGGCTCAAAGATCAGCTTCATTCTCCCGAGTCCGTGCTCCTCAAGCTTTCGCTCAATCAGCGGCAGCATTTCGGAGGCGAGCTGCTCGGGGGTTATAAAACTCTGCTCGGCAGTGTAGCGTATGCCCACCCCGCCTCCCAAGTCAGCGAACTCAAGCTCAATCCCGAGCTCCCTTTTGAGCCTCCCGGCTATGTCAAAGAGCCTGCCTGCAGCTTCCAGAAAGGGCGAAGTGCTGGTAATCTGCGAGCCTATGTGCATGTGTATGCCCGTCACCCTGAGGTTCCTGCACTCTGCGGCTCTCCTGTAAGCCTCAACCACCAGCTTCTCATGCAGCCCGAACTTGCTCTCCCTGAGCCCCGTGGCGAGGTGCGGGTGCGTCTCCGGCGATACCTCCGGGTTAACCCGGAAGCACACCCTCACCTCCCTTCCAAGCTCCCCGGCAATGGCATCCAGCCTCTCCAGCTCATCCAGAGAATCTAAGTTGACCGTCACCCCTGCCTCAACCGCCGCCTCAAGCTCCCTGTCGGTTTTGCAGTTCCCGGTGAATATTATCTTTTCTGCCTCAAAGCCCGCCTTCAGCGCCAGAAAGAGCTCACCCTCGCTTACTATATCCGCGCCCGCCCCCTCCTCATACAGCACCCTGAGAATCGCAAGGGCGCTGTTAGCCTTGCAGGCGTAGTACACCTCCACCGGGGAGTAGGAGGAGAAAGCCCTCCTGAACTCACGGTAGCGCTGGCGTATGCGCTGCTCATCGTAAACATAAAGCGGCGTGCCGTACCGCTCTGCAAGCTCCACCAAGTCAACACCGCCCATGGTGAGGTGTCCATGCTGGTTTACAGCTAAGTGCGGCCTGTATTCAAGTGCACCCACGAATCTGCCCTCCTTCAGGATGTGTGCAGCCACCGCAAAACTTAACCTTGTAAAACCTCTCAACCGGAAAGTATATCAATCCCTTCAGCACAAGAAATTAAGTGATGGAGAAGTGCGAGGTGTGCGTGGTGGGGGGAGGCATCACAGGCGCCGGGGTTGCAAGAGACCTGGCGCTTCGTGGCGTGGACGTGGTGCTGCTTGAGAAGGGCGACCTGGGGGTGGGGAGCACCGGCAGGAGCCACGGGCTGCTGCACAGCGGCGGCAGGTACGTTGTAAGCGACCCCGAGAGTGCAGCGCAGTGTGCCTCTGAGAACAGAATACTCAGGCGCATAGCCCCCAGCTTTCTCAAGGACACCGGCGGGCTGTTTGTGGGCATGAAGGGGGACGATGAGGAGTACTACTCCCGCTTCGTGAAGGGCTGCAGGAGGGCGGGGGTAAGAGCAGAGGAGCTTTCACCGGAGGAGGCGCTCAGACTTGAGCCGGGGCTGAGCGATGACGTGGAGGTGGCGTTCAGGGTCATGGATGCGGTTGCCGACCCCTTCCTGCTGACGGTTGCGAACGCCTACGCCGCCAGCCTTGAGGGAGCTGAGGTGCACACCTACGCCGAGGTTGTGGGCATAGACGACGGCGAGGTAAGGTTCAGGAGCAACGGGAGAGAGCGCCTGGTTAAGGCTGAGGTGGTGGTGAATGCCTCGGGTGTGTGGGCTGCCAGGGTTGCGGAGCTGGCAGGGCATGCCATAACCCTGAAACCCTACAGGGGCACGATTCTGGTTTATGCGGGCAGAGCCTCTGAGCACGTGATAAACCGCCTGCGCATGCCCTCACAGGGCGATATAATGCTGCCCCACAGGAACACCACCTTAGCCGGCACCACCTTCTCTCCCGAAGAGAGGCTTGAGAGGTACGGTATTGAGCCGGAGGAGGTGCAGGTGCTGAGGCGGGAGGCTGAGCGGGTGCTGGTGAAGCTGCGCACCAGGAGAATTCTCCGTGCCTACGCGGGGCTCAGACCCATAGTGGGTGAGGGGAGAAAGAGAGACTTTTCGCTGATTCCTGAGGACGGGTTCATAACCATCACCGGGGGCAAGTTCACCACCTATCGCCTGATGGCAGAGCATGCCAGCGATGAGGTGTGCAGGCAGCTTGGAGTGAGAGCGAGGTGCACCACCGCCACCACCAGCATACTTGAGGAGGAGGACAGAGAGGGGCTGGAGCTGTACAGAGAGCGCTACGGCGCTCTCGGCACGCAGGCGGCTGAGTATGCTGACAGGCGCAGGCGCATCTGCCTGTGCGAGGGTGTAACCGAGGGCGAGGTGCTCTTTGCTGCGGAAAAGCTCTTCTGCAGGAACATCAGGGACATCAGGAGGCGAACCAGGCTGGGCATGGGCTACTGCCAGGGCAGAAGGTGCAACCTTGAGGCGGCTCTGGTGCTGTACTCGGCTGGCATGATAGACCACAGCACCGTCCACACCCAGGTGCTCAACAGCCTGCGGGAGAGGTGGAAGGGACTCCTCCCAATAGCTGCGCAGGTGGATGAGGTGCTCAGGGAGCTCAGGCTGATGGAGGCAACCTTCGGGTGTGCTGCATGCTACGACAGGATTAAGAAGCACGTGCGCGGTCTGGAGAGGTTCCTGTGAGGGTCGTGGTGGTTGGTGCGGGAGTTGCCGGAGCAATTGCCGCCCTGAGGGCGGCGGAGAGAGGGATGGAAGTAACGATGGTGCATCATGCAGCGGGAGCGAGCCACCGCTCTCTCGGAGTGGTGGACGTGCTGGGCTACTTGGAGGAGGAGGTTGAGTCTCCAGCGGAGGGTGTGGAGTGGATATGCAGGCACAGGAAGGAGCATCCCTATGCCCTCACCGGCGCTGATACAGTGGCTGAGGCGCTGGAGTTCTTCAGGAGGAAGGCTGAAGAGGCTGAAATGAGGTTTGAGGGCTCGCTGGATGAAAACATCCACGTAGCCACCCAGTTCGGCACCGTGAAACCCACCTGCCTGGCTCCGGAGCGGGTGTATACGGGCAGGGTGGAGCTCTGGGACGGGGCGATGGTCGGAATCTCCGGCAGGGTTCAGAGGGACTACAGCCCTGCCTTCATCGCCGCCTCGCTGGCGGAGCTTGTACCAAGGCTGGTGAAGGTTCGCCCTGCAGAGGTGGTGCACGGCGAAGGAGAGCTCACACTTAAACCCCTCTCCCAGTCAGGGGACGGCGAAGCTGCACTGCCCCTTCTCGGTGATGGCAGGGCTGTGATTGAGGCGCTGGTGCGTTTAGCTGAGAGCGCTGGAGTCAGGGTGGTGAGGGACAGAATCACGGGCGGCAGCTTCAGGGGTAACCTGCTGGAGGAGCTCAGAGGCGTCAGGAGCACCTACAGGGCAGACGCCTTTGTGCTCGCCACAGGCGACTGGATCGGAGGTGGAATTCACGGAAGACAGGAGCTCCTCGGGCTGGACGTTGCAGGCAGGCTGGAGCTCAGGAAGATACCGCTGCCTGAAAGCGGGCACCCTTACGCCCTGAGAGGCGTTGCGGTGGACGGAAACTTGAGGCCAAGCCGGAGGGGAAGGAGGATTGAGAACCTCCGTGTTGCCGGCGCCCTGCTCGCTGGCTACGACTACTGTACCGAGAAGAGCGGGTGGGGCGTGGCGATAGCAACCGGCTACCTTGCAGGTGGTGTGGAATGAAGGAGTACAGAGGCTACATATTTGATATGGATGGTGTTCTCTACAGGGGCTCCAAGCCTGTTCCGGGTGCGGCGGAGACCATAGAGAGGCTGAAGAAGAAGGGCAGGAAGCTGGTGTTTGTCAGCAACAACTCCACCCTCTCACGGGAAGACTTTGCAGAAAAAATACGTGAGATGGGGCTGCCGATTGAGGAGGGGGAGCTGCTTCCAGCCACCCACGCCACCGCCAGGTACTTGGCGGAGAGGTATGCAGAGAGCGGGGTGTACGTGCTCGGTGCGCTGGGGCTGGTGAAGGAGCTGCTGCTTGCTGGAGTGAGGCTGACCCAGCAGCCAGCAAAGGCAGAGGTGCTGGTTACCGGTTCAGACCCTGACATAAGCTACCGGAAGCTCAGCAATGCCACAGAGCTGCTGCTCAGGGGGTGTCCCTGGATAAGCACCAACGCGGACAAGCTCTACCCCTCGGAGAGTGGCATGCTGCCTGGCACGGGGGCTGTGGTGGGGGCGCTGCAGTACATAACCGGGAGGGAGCCCGTGGTCATAGGCAAGCCCTCAGCGCCCATAATGGAGCAGGCGCTTGAGATGCTGGGTCTGCCGAGGGAGGAGTGCCTGATGGTTGGGGACATAATTGAGAGCGACGTGCTGGCTGGCAGGAGGGTGGGCGTGGACACGGCGCTGGTGCTCACCGGGGTGACCAGGAGGGAGGATGTGGAGGCGTCTCCGGTGAAGCCCGACTACGTGATTGAGAGCATTGCAGAGCTGGAGGTGTGAGCATGCTGAAGGAGTTCATAGGCGGTGACCTGCTGGTGGCGCTTGAGAATGCCAAGCGCGGCATCTGCTCGGTGGAGTTTGAGAGGGTAACCTTAGTGCACCACAACGACGCTGATGGTATATGTGCCGGCTCCATACTCTACCGCACATTCTCACACCTGGGCTTTGAGCCTGAGATGTACTGCATAGAGCGGGTGCACCCGGCGGTGGTGGAGAAGATACACCGCAGGCAGGGGGAGCTGGTGATATACACCGATCTGGGCGGTCTTGCGGGTGAGCTCATACGTGACACAGACTCCGGGAGGAACCTGGTGCTCATACTTGACCACCATCCCGCAAGGAGGGTGGAGGGCGAAAAAATCGTGGTGGCTGACCCGGAGCTCTTCGGAATAAGCGGAGACGTTTTCATCTCAGCCTCAACCCTCGCCTACCTGTTCTGCAGGTACCTCATAGCCTCCGGCGTTGACTCC
This sequence comes from archaeon, assembly GCA_026989875.1. GTDB lineage: Archaea > Hydrothermarchaeota > Hydrothermarchaeia > Hydrothermarchaeales > BMS3B > JAADFH01. The sequence continues at coordinate 229 of JALSIP010000105.1, read as the reverse complement.
TGCCCGCCTCTGAACAACAGCAGGGGGAGAGAGCTGAAGGTGGAGGAGGAGATAGACAGGGAGCTTGCAGGCATAGCTGTGATAGGCTCGGTGGGCGACTACCACGACAGAAGCGGCGGGATCCTGGGCTACGACAGGTATGCCCTTGACAGGGCTGTGAGCACGGGCGTGGCGAAGATAAAGATTGATGACAGCAGGGAGAGGTACCACCTGAGCAGATACGGCGAGT
>JALSIP010000104.1 GCA_026989875.1 archaeon | reverse complement strand
GGGAGGTGAAATTGCAACCAGAACCTGCATCCTGGTCTCTGCCCTTACGCCGTGGGGCTCGCTGACCTTTGCTATGAGTACGCTACCCGGCTTCGCGGGATACTCCCTCTCCCCGTCGGTGAAGCATCCCTCACCTGAGAGCACCAGTATCATGACCTCGCTGTCTGCCTCGTGGCTGTGAACCGGCAGCTCCTGACCAGCCTCAAAGCAGAAGGTGAGCACCCGCCAGCTCGGTGAGTCATGCAGTATGGTGAGCTGCCTCTCCTCCCGGCTGAATCTCGCATGTTCTTCAAGCTCAAGTATCTTCAACCATACCACCCCGTATAAATCTGTGCAGCCGTTAGATTTAATACTTCTGGGCGAACATGTTCAGGGGCATGATGCACGTTGGCGTGGATGACACCGACTCGGAAAGCGGGATGTGCACCACCTACCTGGGAGCTGTGCTGATGCGGCGTCTTGCAGATGTGGCGGAGGTAGCTGAAGCCAGGCTGGTGCGCCTGAATCCTAATATAAGGTACAAGACCAGAGGCAACGCCGCGGTGGCTCTGAGCCTGAGGACGGGCAGGGAGGAGCGGGTTAAGAAGGAGGTGCTGCGCACCGTTGAGGAGCTGGCAGACATGCATAGCCCGGCAACCAGCCCGGGAGTGGTTTTCTGGTGGGGGGAGGTGCCGGAGAGCTTCAGGAGCTTCTACTGGCGGTGCATGCATGAGGTGGTTGAGGTGGAGGAGGCTGAGAGGCTGCTGAGGCAGGAGGGCGCTGAGTACGTGAAGTACAAGCTCGGAAGGGGCATCGTGGGAGCCCTCGCCGCCATAGGCGCAGAGCTTGAGGCACGAACCTACGAGTACATAGCCTACCGCTCACCGGAGCGCTGGGGTACTGAAAGGAAGGTGTGCGCGGAGTCAGTCAGAAGGATGAACCTTCTCACGTATCCGCTTACCTTCAACAATGTGGATGAGGATGGAAGGGTGCTTATCACCCCCCACACCCCATGCCCTGTGCTCTTCGGAATCCGTGGCGTGAGCGAGCAGGTGGTGAGGGAGGCGGCAGAGATGGTGGTGGCTCACGAGCCAGTGGCTATGCACGCGGTGTATGTCAGCAATCAGGCAACCGACGCCCACCTGCAGGAGGTTAGCAGGGTGGCGGAGGTGAAGCCCATGAGCTCCGTGGTGCTAAGGGGAAGGGTGGCTTCCAGGCCAGAGGTGATTGAGGGCGGACACGTGTTCTTCAGGCTGAGAGATGATGAGGGAGAGGAGATAACCTGCGCCGCCTTTGAGCCCACGAAGAGGTTCAGAAGGGTTGTCAGAGCGCTGCTCCCGGGGGATGTGGTGAGGGTTTACGGTGGAGTCAACGAGAGAAGACAGCTCAACTTGGAGAGGCTGGAGGTGCTCAGGCTGGTGAGGCACAGAGCCGCAAACCCGAAATGCCAGAGATGCGGCAGACGGATGAAGAGCGCCGGCAGGGGGCAGGGCTACAGGTGCAGACGCTGCGGAACCAAGGCGAAGGGGAAAACGCTGGAGCGGGTGGAGCGGGAGATTGAGGAGCGGGTGTACCAGGTGCCACCTGGAGCGATGAGACACCTCGCCAGACCGCTGGTGCTGCCGGGGGTATAACCAAAAAGCTTTTTATAGTTATTAATGAACAATAATGACAAATCCCTTCCTCAAGGAGGCTCTGCATTGAAGACCTTAGTGCAGGAGGTCATAGAGGCTGGCGGCGGTGAGAGCATAAAGGCGTGCTACCAGTGCGGCACATGCACGGGCGGCTGCCCCACCGCCGGAGAGATGGACTACACGCCCAGGCAGATTATAAGGATGGTTAATCTGGGGATGAGGGACAGGGTGCTGACGAGCAGCAGCATCTGGCTCTGCGCCTCGTGCTACCAGTGTCAGGTGCGGTGCCCCAGGGGGGTGCGTATCGCTGATGTGATGGCAGCACTCAGGAGCATCGCAATAAGGGACGGCATTACCGCTGCAAAGCCGCGTGCTCCGGCGTTTTATCAGAGCTTCTTAGAGAATATCTCCGCATACGGCAGACAGTTTGAGCCGGTGCTGATCCTCAGAACCATTGCGAAGAGCAGGGAAGGTGTGGCAGCAAAGCTGGGCTTCCTGCTGGGAATGCTGCCCATGGGGGTAACCCTGCTTAAGAGCAGGAAGATGCCCCTCAGGGCTGAGAAGGTGCAGGCTATTGAGGAGGTGAGGAGGCTGTTCAGCAACGCGGAGAGGCTGGAGGCTGAGGGATGAGCCAGAGGTATGCCTACTACCCGGGGTGCTCTCTTGAGGCGAGCGCCGTTGAGTATGACCTGAGCACGAGGAGCGTGCTCAAAGCGCTGGGAGTTGAGCTTGAGGAGATACCCGACTGGAGCTGCTGCGGTGCCTCGGCAGGGCATGCGGTGAGCAAGAGCATAGCGCTTGCACTCCCCGCAAGAGACCTGGCAAAAGCTGAGAGCATGGGCAGGAATGTGCTCGCACCCTGTCCCGCATGCTACAAGAACCTGAGGTACGTGCGGGAGAGCCTGAGCGACGAGGAGGCCAGGAGGAAGGTTGAGAGGCTGCTGGAGGGTACGGGGCTGAGCCTCTCGGGAAGCAGTGAAGTCAGGCACCTGCTTGAGGTTCTTGCCGGAGATGTGGGGGCTGAGAGAATCGCAGAGGCTGTGACGGTGCCCTTAGAGGGACTGAAGGTGGTCACCTACTACGGATGCTACATCACGAGACCTGGAGGCATGAGAAGCTTTGATGACCCCGTGGAGCCTGTGAGCATGGACCTGCTGTGCAGAGCAGTGGGAGCTGCGGTGCTCCCCTTTACCAGGAAGACCAGGTGCTGCGGCGCACCCGTGATGATGAGTGCACCGGAGGAGATGCACCGGCTGAGCTATGAGATACTGCAGGAGGCTAAGCAGAGGGGTGCAGAGGCGGTGGTTGTGGCATGCCCGCTGTGCCACCATGCCCTGGATGCCGCACAGCCTGAGATTGAGAAGCACCACGGCGCTCTGAGCATGCCTGTGCTCTACATAACCCAGCTTCTCGGACTGGCGCTGGGGCTGAACCCCTTTGAAGAGCTGGGACTGGACAGGAATGTGGTGAGCACAGAAGGCATAGTTAAGAGATTCTCAAAGGTGACCTGCTCCAGGTAGAGCCGGTGAACAGAAAGGTATTTATGGGAGAAGTGAATACTGTTAAAGGAAATTTAAAAGTCAGGAGGACTGCTGGATGAGGACACCGGTGTATCTGCTGGGTGCACTGCTTCTTGTGATTCTGCTTGCGGGCTGCACCGGTGGAGGTGGCGGCGGTGAGCAGACCACTGCTCCGCCTGAGACGCAGGCACCTGCCACCCAGCCACCACCCGCCGAGACGCAGACGCCACAGGCAGAGCAGGCTGCACTGCACGGAGTTGGCACATGCGATCAGTGCCATGACGCACCAACCCTGGAAGCGATGAAGTCTGGTGAGCACAAGATAGCCTTTGAGAAGCAGCCGAACATTCACAAGCCGCTCTGCAGCAACTGCCACAACGTTCAGGAGACCTGCACGCAGTGCCATGAGCTGCCTGCTGTGATGCAGCAGTAGCTTTCCGGGGCTACGCCCCTTTTCAACTTTTTTCTTGTGATTGTCTCTGGTAGTGGAGGGTGATACAGTTGAAGATATCCTACTGTGCCTTCTGCGGAGCAAAGCTTGAGTCAGGCTCAAGAAGGTGCTCCGCGTGCGGTGCCGATATGATGCCTTTTTTTGCAGCTGCCGAGGCTAGCAGCTTTGCGGAAGAGCTCAGGAAGGCGATGTCTGAGCTTATTGATGTGAATGCAAAGGCACTGGAGGAGCTGGGAAAGCAGATGGAGAGGCGGCGGGGAGTGTTCTTCTCCGTGGAGATGCGCTCGGGTAAGCCGCCGATAATACGCACGGGCGAGCCCGAGGACCTGGAGAGGATAATTGATGAGATGCCACTGCCGGAGTTCGTGAAGCGAATGTTCAGCTCCGGCGATGCTCACGTGGAGTTCAGGGAGGCTGAGGTGAAGAGAGAGGCACGGGACGGGGGCGAGGTTATTGAGGTGAAGATGCCGGGAGTGGAGGACGAGGATAGCGTGGAGGTGGCAAGAAGGCAGAACGTGCTGGAGGTGGCTGGCAAAGCAGGAAAAGTGGTCTACTTTGCCCAGGTGCCCATAGACGAGAATGAAACCGTGGTGGGAAGCTCGCTGAGCAGCGGCAGGCTAACCATAGAGCTGCGCAGGGGCTGAGCTGACACAACCTTTTTATCTTCCAGCCTCAAAGCTACCCGCGGTGGTGATTATGGCTGGCTCACGCATCCCGGGTTTCTACAAACTATCGCCGCAGGAGAGGCTTGCAAAGGTTAGAAGCTTTGCCTCCCTGAGTGAGGAGGAGGCTCAGGCTATCGGAGGCTGCGGGCTCGGCATAGAGCAGGCTGACCGCATGATTGAGAACGTGATAGGAACCTTTGAGCTCCCCCTGGGCATTGCCACCAACTTCCTGATAGATGGAAAGGACTACCTGATACCCATGGCAGTTGAGGAGCCCAGCGTCGTCGCTGCCGCAAGCAACGCGGCGAAGATGGCTCGTGCAGGAGGAGGCTTTGTGACCGATGCCACCGAACCGCTGATGATTGCCCAGGTTCAGGTGTGCGGTGTTGATGACCCCCACGCCGCAAGGATAGAAATACTCAGGAGAAAGGAGGAGATAATAGAGCTGGCTAACAGACAGGACCCCGTGCTGGTGAAGCTGGGCGGCGGATGCAGGGACATAGAGGTCAGGGTGCTGGAGACGAAGCGCGGACCCATGGTGGTGACGCACCTTCTCGTTGATTGCCGTGATGCCATGGGGGCGAATGCCGTAAATACCATGGCTGAGGCTGTGGCGCCGCTGATTGAGAGCGCCGCAGGTGGAAGGGTGTACCTGAGGATCATATCCAATCTCGCCACCCTGAGGCTTGCAAGGGCTAAGGCAGTTTTTAAAGCTGATGCCATAGGAGGGGAAGAAGTGGTGGAAGGTGTGCTGAACGCCTACGCCTTTGCGGAGGCTGACCCCTTCAGGTGCGCCACCCACAACAAGGGCATAATGAACGGCATCACTGCCGTGGTTCTCGCCACGGGCAATGACACCCGCGCGGTTGAGGCGGGGGCACATGCATATGCTGCACTCAGAGGCTACAAACCCCTGACCACCTACGAGAGGAACAGCGAGGGCGACCTTGTAGGCACGATTGAGCTCCCCCTGGCGGTGGGCATCGTGGGGGGTGCCACCGCCTCCCATCCTGTGGCGAGAGCATGCCTGAAAATTCTGGGGGTTAAAAGCGCCCAGGAGCTGGCGAGGGTGATTGCAGCCGTGGGGCTGGCGCAGAATTTCGCGGCGCTTCGCGCCCTCGCAACCGAGGGCATCCAGCGGGGACACATGGAGCTGCACGCCAGAAACATCGCCAGCATGGCGGGTGCCAGGGGAGAGGAAGTGGATGCGGTGGCTGAGGTGCTGGTGAGGGAGCGCAGAATAAGAGTGGATTTCGCACAGGAAGTGCTGAAAAAGCTGAGAGAGGAAGGGAACGCTTAGGGTTTCCAGCCATACCTGCCGATGAGGGGCACGAAGACGCAGTCTATTATTTTGCGGGTTTTTACCTCCCCGCTTTCAAGCTTCTCCACCAGGAGGAGACGCTGACCCAGACGGGTGCCCACGGGTATGAGAAGCCTGCCGCCAGGTGCAAGCTGCTCCAGCAGAGGCTGCGGTATCTCCGGTGCGCCGGCAGTTACGTATATCCTGTGGTAGGGCGCCTTCTCGGCATAGCCGAGGGTGCCGTCGCCTGTTACCACGCTCACTCTGCCGCAGCACCCCGCTCTCGCAATGTTTTTTCTGGCGAGCTCTGCAAGCTCGGGCTCGCGCTCTATGGAGTAAACTTCTTCCGCAAGGAGGCTGACCACGCAGGCATGGTAGCCAGACCCCGCCCCAACTTCAAGTACCCTGTGCTCCTCCGAGACCTCAAGCGCCTCGCACATTATCGCAACCATGTGGGGGGCGCTCACAGTCTGACCTCGGGCTATTGGGAGAGGCTCGTCGGTGTATGCCTGTGCCGCCAGGTCTTCGGGAACGAAGAGGTGCCGGGGGACGGTGAGCATGGCTTTTATTACCCGCTGGCTCCGCAGGTAGCCGCCGGCGATGAGACGCTCAACCATGCGCCTTCGCTCTTCTTCATAGCCTGCCATAAAGCCTGACCACCTGGTGCGCGGGTGCGCTGCCTTTCCTGAGCACGCCGCCACGGGTTTTTATGGCGGTGATGGTGAATACGTGCTGGGGAGTTACAACCTTCTCACCGACTCTGAAGACCCTGGTCCTGGTGGTTTCTATTCTGCCGGCAACTGTCCTGCCGGCGATGTGCACCGAGTACTTGACCCGCAGGGGCATGCTCTCGGAGACACCCCAGAGCGCTTTTATCTCGGCAGCCTGAGCTGAGCTGACCCTGCCTGCGGCGGTGTCTATGGCGGTTAGCCTGACTCTCTCGCCTCCTGCCTCAATGAGCTCGCCAACCCTCAGAGTCCTGGATGCAGGAAGTTCAAGACTACTGCACAGGCTGTGCTCGTACCTGCTGATTATCAGCTTTACTGTGGTCCGCTTTTCTCTGCCGGATATGCGGTGATGCACGTGTCCGCAACGGGTGCAGCGCAGCAGCAGCTCGCCGCCGCGACGCTTTACAGGGATGTGTTCTGAGGTTTTCTGGCAGGCTTCACAGCGCATGAGCAACTTTATAACCCCGGAGGTAGAGCTGAAGCTAATGTTTGAAAAGGTTATGGTCACGGCAAGAGGGCACAGCAATATAACCGCCAGGCACAGGACCACGCTGGAGATCACAAGGGAGACCTGGCTCACACCAAGAGGAGATTGCATAGTGGGAGTGGACGCCAGCATGGGGCTCGCAGATTTTCCGGAGAGGTTCAGAAGGCTGGCATGCAGGGATGATGCGGTGATTACACTGAGGCTGAGAGCGGGGGATGAGTGCTTTGTTGTCAGGGGCAGGGGCAGCAGATATCTGACCTTCTCCGACGGGATGAGCATGGTGGTGAGGAGAAGCTCCTACACGTGCGGAAGAACGCTGATGATAAGGGCAAGCGCGGCTGCCAGGGATGTGCCCAGGAGAATGGTGAGACTGCTGAGGAACCCGGAGCAGGTGCTCATCGCAGAGGTGAGCGTCCAGCTTCAGAAATAGTTTGCAACGTCTGGTTTGGGGTAGTAAAATGACGCCCCGGTAGCTCAGCCGGCAGAGCGGGTGACTTGTAATCACCAGGTCGGGGGTTCAAATCCCCCTCGGGGCTCTATCAAGCACCTGCAGTGCCTCGCTTCTTTTAGTTTTTCTGGTAGTTCTTCCACTTTTCCAGAACTATAGAAACCTTTCACTGATTTTATTTTCTGTTGGAGATATATTTCGTTTTATTTTAGTGGGCTGTTTACAAGGGGGTTATTTAGATATATTGCAGCGTAACAGACACCGACAGATAAGAACATCACCACCTGCACAATCTCTTTTTCCACCGGATAATGGATTTACTCAATGAAAATTATGCACACTTTACATGCGAGTTCAGGAGGACCCTATACCCAGATTGCTTCGCAGCAAAGTTCTACAGAGACCACAACCCACCGTAATTTCAACATCCCCCTGACCCGGCTTCATCAAAGGCTTGTGCAGACTAATGCACAGGCGAAACGTTTGGCAGATAACACAGCGCGGTGTGCCCACCCAAAGGTTTATATATGAGTGTCTTATGTTAGATTGACATCTAACATATTTGCACAGGTGCAGGAGGCTGTGGCGATGGAGCAGGAAGATTTTGAGCCTGTGGGCACGGTTGTGCTGATGGCGCTTCTGGCGCTGCTAATACTTGCGGTCTGGCTTGGCATGTACTTCGGTGTATTTCTGCCCCGCAACTTCGGAGTGGGGGGTGTGATGCCGTGAACAGGTACGAGCGGGCGTGGCTGTTTTTCGCCGTGCTGATGGTGGTGGCATTCCTCGGCATAATCGCCTACTTCAACTTTGCAGCGGGGTTGAAGCCGCCCCAGGAGGCAGAGGTCATAGACCCCCTCACCCTGAGCACCGACGAGCGCTTCTCCAGCCCCAGAGTCGTGGAGGTGGTTCCCGGGGAGGAGTATGAGGTTTACATGGTTGCCAGGATGTGGAGCTACTATCCCAGGGAAATAGAGGTTCCGGCAGGAGCTAAGGTGCGCTTCTACTTAGCCTCCCCGGATGTGCAGCACGGCTTTCACGTGGTGGGCACCAACGTGCAGGCTAACGTAATCCCTGGCTATGTTACCGTCATAGACACCAGCTTCGCCAGAGCTGGAGAGTACCTGATAGTCTGCAACGAGTACTGCGGTAAAGGGCATCACTTCATGAAAGCCAGGCTTATTGTCACGGAGGGTGAGAGATGAGCAGAGAAAACAGACTGATAATTGCAGGTTTTCTGGTATCCTATGCGGCACTCGCCGCGGGAGCACTCTTCGGCATGCTTCAGGTGATTGAGCGAATTCCTGGAGTAAAGCTCGTGAGCTCTGAGCTTTACTACAGAGCGCTCACAGCCCACGGGGTTCTGCTGGCACTGGTGTTCACCACCTTCTTCATAATGTCTCTCGCCACCTACGTAGTCACCAGAGAGCTCGGGCTACGGGAGACCTACAGCACGCGACTCAACATCCTTTCCTACGCTCTGGTTGGCGCTGGCACCCTGATGGCTGCCGTGCCCATCCTTGCTGGAAAGGCAAACGTGCTGTACACCTTCTATCCGCCAATGAAGGCATCACCCCTCTTTTACATAGGGGCAACCGTGCTGGTGATTGGCACCTGGCTCTTCGGTGCAAATCTGCTGCTGACTGTCAGGAAGTGGAGGCGCGGCAGAAACGCGAGCGTGAAGCTTCCGCTGGGCGTCTTCGGCGTGGTGTGCACGCTGATTATCTGGTACATCGCCACCCTCGGTGTTGCAGCCGAGATGCTGCTCCAGCTTATCCCCTGGTCTCTCGGGCTGGTTGACAGGATAGACCCGCTGCTTGCGAGGAACCTCTTCTGGTACTTCGGGCATCCCTTAGTTTACTTCTGGCTCCTCCCCGCCTACATCGTGTGGTACACGGTGCTGCCCAGGCTGCTGGGAGTGAGAATCTTCAGCGACTTTCTGGCGAGGGTGGTCTTTGTGCTATTCATCCTGTTCTCCACCCCGGTGGGTTACCACCACCAGTTCATGGACCCCGGGATAAAGGCAGCCTGGAAGTACCTGCACACCGTGACCACCTTCGCCGTGTTCCTGCCCAGCCTGATAACCGCCTTCACCGTGGCTGCAACCATGGAGATGGCAGCTAAGAGGAGGGGTGGAAGGGGGCTCTTCGGCTGGGTGGCTGCGCTGCCCTGGCGTGACCCGGCGTTCTCGGCAATCGCGCTGGCAATGATATTATTCGCCTTTGGTGGCGCAGGTGGTGCGGTGAATGCAGGGAACAACCTCAACTACGTGGTGCACAACACCGCCTGGGTGCCTGGGCATCTGCACCTCACCGTTGGCAGCGCTGTGGCGCTCACCTTCATGGGCGTGAGCTACCTGCTGCTCCCTGTGCTCACCCGCAGACCCCTGAGAAGCAGAAGGCTTGCCCTCGCACAGGTGTGGCTGTGGGGCGCGGGAATGCTGCTGTTCTCCGGCTCAATGCACGTGCTCGGCGTGCTCGGCTCACCCAGAAGAACCTACGACGTCACCTTTGGCGGGCATCCCGCAACGCAGGACTGGACGCCGCTGCTTGCGGCTGCGGGCGCGGGCGGAGTGCTGCTGTTCCTGAGCGTGCTGCTCTTCCTCTACGTGGTGGCGAGAACCCTAACGGCGCCAGCGGAGCTGGAGGCTCAGGCAGAGCCTGAAGTGCAGGTGCCCGCCGTGCCTCCAGGCATGGTGGACAACCTGAAGCTCTTCACAGCCATCGCCCTGATGCTGGTGCTGGTGGCGTACACCCTGCCCACGCTGGAGATACTCAGCATGGGCTCGCCCGGCGCGCCACCCGTACCCATGGACTGAGTATCGGAACCTCCAGCGGGTTCCGATACCTCCAGCAACCAGTAGATTGTAGCGGTTTTACGAGCCGCGCGCGAGGAAGACCGAGGGAGCGGAGCTCCCG
>JALSIP010000103.1 GCA_026989875.1 archaeon | reverse complement strand
CTCCCGGCAAACACGCCGTGGTGCACCACCAGCGGCTTCTTAGAGGTTCGCACCCAGCGGGGTGCTATGTAGGCGTCGCCCCTGGGCATCCCGGGAAGCACGGGGGTGAGCAGGCAGGGCGTGGGCAGGTAGCCGCTCCCCAGCCTGAGCCTGCCGAGCCTTGCGGCACCCTCACCTCGCCTCATCACCTCCAGCATCTCTGCACCCCATTCAACTTTTAAGAGGTTAGGGTAGGCGGGATAAGACCGGAGCGGGCGTAGTATAGCCTGGCTAGTACACGAGCCTGCCACGCTTGTAGCCCGGGTTCAAATCCCGGCGCCCGCATCTGCACCTACATCTCCTCCAGCACCGGTATTCCCAGCAGCCTCATCGTGTTTGCAAGAGCTGTTTTTACCGCCTGCACCAGCCTAAGCCTGAAGGCTTCGCTTTCAGAGCCCAGCACCCTGACCGAGCTGTAGAAGCTGTGGAAGGCGGTGGCGAGCTCCAGCAGGTATGCGGCGAGCAGCGAAGGCTTGAGCTCCTCTGCGGCTCTGTCCACGGTCACCGGCATAGCCGCCACAAGCTTCACCAGCCTGCGCTCATCCTGGCTCAGCTCCCCCACCTCAAACCTCTCCGGCAGCTCAGCCTTCTCCAGAATTCTGCACGCCCTGGCGTGGGCATACTGGATGAAGGGCGCGCCCTGACGCTCAAAGTCCAGCACCTCCTCCCAGCGGAACTTCACGTGCTTCTCCGGGGCAACCCTCACCATGGCATACCTCACCGCTCCCACAGCCACCTGCTCAGCCACCCTCCTCCTGAACGCCTCGTCCTTCTCACCCCTCCTGCGCTCCACCTCCTGCAGCGCTCTCGCAGCCGCCTCGTCAAGCAGCTCGTCCATGGATATGAACCTGCCCTTCCTGGTGGACATGCTGCCCCCGGGCAGGGTGATGAACTCGTGAATCACGAACTCGGGCTCAGGTGCGCCGAGGATTCTCATCACGGCGCCGAGCTGCTCTGCCAGCAGCTTGTGGTCCGCCCCCCAGACGTTGATCATCCTGCCCCTCTCAGCCTTCCACAGGTGGTGGGCTATGTCCCTGGTGGCGTACAGCATTGTGCCATCGCTTCTGCGCAGCACCAGCTCCTTATCTATGCCAAAGCCGCTCAGGTCTAAGTACAGCACCTCCTCCTGTCTGGCGCAGGGTGAGGAGCTCAGCCTCTCCAGCACCCTCTCCACCTCGCCGCTGCGCACGAACTCGCTCTCCCACACCGTGAGGTCGTGGCTCACCCCGAGCCTCTGCAGCGTCTCCCTTATACCCTGCATGCAGTACTCCGCAGCCTCCCGGAACTCCCTCACCGTGCTCTCATCCCCAGCCTCGTAAGCCCGCATGAGCTCCGAGAGCTCAGCCTGCAGCTCCTCGCTCTCCTCCACCATCCTGCTCGCCTCAACATACACCTTGGCGATGGCGTGGTCCTGCTTCAGGCTTGTGTCAAGTTTCAGCCTTCTCAGCCCCAGCACCACCACCGCGAGCTGCCTGCCCATGTCGTTCAGATAGTACTCGGTCTCAACCTCGTAGCCGGAGAATCGCAGAATTCTCGCAAGAGAGTCGCCTATGGCTGCGTTTCTCCCGTGTCCTATGTGGAGGGGACCATCCGGATTTGCGGAGGTGTGCTCCAGTATTATTCTCCCCCTCCTCCCACCGCTGCCGTAGCGCTCACCCTCAGCCGCCACCCTCTCTATGGTAGCCCTCGCGAGCTCGCTGTAGTTGAAGTGGAAGTTTATGAAGCCGTTGAGTGCCTCCACAGCAGAGATGAACCTGGCTGAGGAAAGCTCAATCTTTCCTGCAAGCTCCTCAGCCAGCTCCGCAGGCGCTCTGCCCAGCTTCCTTGCAAGGGTGAAGCATGCGGAAGACGCCAGGTCGCCGTAGCCTGCTCTGGGCTCCTGAAGCGCCGGCTCAGCCTCCGCACCAGCCTCAGCCATGGCGCCCCTGAGAAGCCTCTCAGCCTCCTCATACACCACGTCCAGCATTCTAACCCTCCGGCCGGTAGCGCAGCAGGGCTGCGATTCCGCCAAAGCTCCTGAGCTGCTGTCCCTCCTCCGTCTCGGTTGATATAACCTCAACCTGCGCGGAGGTCTGGTCTGCCAGCTCTTTGAGCTCCTCCAGGGTGCTCCTGAAGCTGTCAATGCTCAGCGCCACCTCACCGCACTTCCTGCACTTCTCGGAGGCGAGCTCCTGCTCAAGCCTCCTCAGGTCAGGGGTGGTGCGCTCCTCCTCGTAGCCGCAGCTCCCGCAGACTATCTTCGCCCTGTAGCTCTCCACGTCCTCAGAGAAGAGCAGCACCTCCACGGCACCCATGTTCAGGTATCTCCTCACCTCCTCAATACCGTAGCTTGCAAGCCCTCTCTCCTTCACCACCTCCTGCAGGAAGCGCTGCACAAGCTTCTTCTCCCTGACAATCTCCATCTCCTCAAGCAGCTCCCCCGCCTTGTCAACCAGCTCCGTCAAGCCGAACTCGTCGGTGTAGGAGGTGTCCACCACCCCTATGACCTTCTTCTTCACCCCGTGGTGCAGGTAGTCTGCATTCACGAAGAACTCCTTGGTGGGTCCAGGACCGCCCACGATTATCCCCTTGAGCTCGGGCTCGTTCAGGAACACCTCGCTCGCCTTCTCTCCGACGCGCTTGAAGTACTCGTGGGCTGCAATTTCTATGAGCCTTTCAAACCTGCGCTGGCTCTGCCCGCCCCTGCCATGCTTCCGGGGCACGTTGGAGATTATCCTGCGCACCGTCTCAATGCGCTTCCCCCTGAGCATGCCTATGGTGGCTTCGTTTCTGTCCACCAGCAGCAACCCGTAGCTGCCCCGCTCTTCAAGCATCTCCTTTATGGGGTCAAGCAGAAAGCGTGAGTCGCAGCGGTAGAGGTAGGTGGTTATGGTCTGCGGGGGCTCTATGATGTAAACCTCCATCTTGTCCTTTGTGCCCCTGGGAACAACGCCAGCAAGCAGCACCATGCCTCTTTCAGGCGGACGCTTGAACAGCTTCAGGCGCTGCATTATAACCTCAATAGCAGAGAGCACGTTCTTCCTGGTGCGGGCACTCTTTATGTTCATCGCCTGGGAGTACTCCTCGCGCATCTGTGCCATGACGTCTGCCAGGTTCTTCTCGGGGGGGATGTACAGGGTGATGAGCTCGGTCCCCCTGCCCTTCTTTCCTTCAAGAAACTCTATCTCCTTCTTCAGCCTGTGCAGCTCAACCGATGATACTGACATCAACACCACCGCAAAATACCAGCAAAGCTTAAGTAATGCTGGCTGCGAATCCTGCTTAGCAGGTTAACGTGGTGAGAGAATTGAGAGCGGTGGTGAGCCTGGGCGGCTCGGTTGCAGCTTCGCCCATGCCTGACGTGAGGTTCATGCGGGAGTTTGCAGAGCTGGTGGCTGAGCTTACAGAGCGGGGGCACAGCATAGCCGTGGTGGTGGGCGGCGGCAGAATGGCAAGGGAGTACATCACGCGAGCCTCCGAGCTCGGGGCTTCCAGAGAGGTGTGCGATGAGCTGGGAATAGCGGTTACCAGGATAAATGCCCGCCTGCTCGCCTTAGCGCTGGGTGAGCATGCCCACCAGCTCGTGCCCAGCAGCTTGGAGGAGCTGCCACCCTGGGACAGGGTGATAGTGATGGGGGGCACCGAGCCGGGGCACACCACAGATGCGGTTGCGGCTATGCTGGCTTTAAGGCTGGGTGCAGAGCTGCTGGTGGTCGCCACGGATGTTGACGGTGTTTATTCCGCTGACCCCAAGCGCGTGCCAGGAGCAGTGAAGTACCCCAGAATCACCGGAGCCGAGCTGCTGAGGCTTAGCGCAGGTGAGCACACCGCAGGGGCGAGTGCGGTGATTGACCCGAAGGCGGCGAGAATAATTGCAGAGAGCGGGCTGAGAACGGTGGTGGTGAAGGGGGAGATACCCAGGATAAAAGCAGCTCTGCTGGGAGGTGAGCACGGAGGCACGGAGGTGGTGGGGCATGGGTGAGCTCAGGCACACTTCTTCCGGGGTGTGCGTCCCGGGCTTCAGAGCCTGGGGGGAGAGGGGCAGAGGCTACGGAGTGGCGCTGATTGTCTCTGAGCAGCCCGCAGAGGTATCGCTGATGCTCACCTCTAACAGGATAAAAGCGGCGCCTCTTGAGGTTTCTGCAGCGCACGCACGGGGACGGGTGAGGGGTGTAATAGCCAACTCGGGCTGCGCCAACGCCTTCACGGGTGAGCAGGGGGTGCGGGATGCTGAGGAGATGTGCAGGCTCGCCGCCTCACTGCTGGGAGGTTCGCCAGAGGAGTACATTGTGGCAAGCACCGGGGTTATAGGAAGAAGGCTGAACATGCCAGCGGTGAGAAGGCTGGCTGAGAGGTGCTCGGCAAGACTTGAGTGCTCCCCGGAGGCAAGCGAGGCTGCGGCTAAGGCGATAATGACCACCGACACCTACCCCAAGATGTGCTCGGTGCAGGTTGAGCTGGGGGATGGCAGCGAGGTGGAGGTGGGGGGCATAGCAAAGGGCGCGGGAATGATTGCCCCCTCGCTCAGACATGCAACAATGCTGTGCTTCATCACCACCAACGCCGCGGTTGACAGAGAGACGCTCAGAGAGGCGCTGGGAGAGGCTGTGAGAAAGAGCTTCAATCGCGTGGTGGTGGATGGCGACATGAGCACCAACGATATGGTGGCTGTGCTCGCCAGCGGAATCGCAGGCAACAGAAGCACGGATGGCTTTCATGAGGCTCTGAATGAGGTTGCGCTCAGCCTGGCAAAGAGCATAGCGAGAGACGGAGAGGGCGCGAGCAGGTACTTAGAGGTGGAGGTGAAGGGGGCGAGAAGCGAGGCTGAGGCTGAGGCTGCCGCCAAGGCAGTTGCAGGCTCGCCGCTGGTTAAGACAGCACTTGCAGGGGCTGACCCCAACTGGGGCAGGGTGGTGGCGGCGCTGGGCTGCTCGGGCGCTGAGGTTGTCCCCGAGAGGCTGAGCATATTTATTGAAAGCTCGGGTGAGAGGGTTTGCCTGGTTGAGAGGGGAAGGGGAACGGAGCAGGCAGAGGTGCTTGAGGCGGCAAGAAGGCTTATGCAGGGCAGGGAGGTCAGGATTGTGGTTGAGCTGGGGGCTGGAAGCGCATCTGCCGAAGCTTACGGATGCGACCTCACGTGCGAATACGTGAGAATCAACTCCAGCTACACGAGCTGAGTTAATTATTCAAATGAGTGCGGTTCTCAGGGAAGAGGGAGATGGAAGCACTGATAGGCGAGCAGAGGAGGAAGCTGATAAGGCTGAAGGAGGACGTCGGCGGTGATGCAGCCCGGGTTTACGGTTACCGGAATCCTGATAGCCGGCATGGAGCTGTTTCTCGGATACCCGGTGAGGCTCTGAGCCGCACCCTCTGCTATGCGTTAGCAACACTTATATCCCACCGTGCACAACTCAGGTAAGGTGATAGCTTGCTGGAACCCAAGACAGAGGTCAGGATGGTGGGGCACATACTGGAGAAGGGCGTGATTTTTGAGCTGGAGAAGGCGCTGCGTGACGTGGATGTGGAGGTAATGCACGTTGAGGTCAGCTTTGCAGCGCTGAAGGCAGGAATAGAGGAGAAGATGCCGTCAATCATGCGGTTCTATCTTGTTGGTCCTGAAGGAGAGCGCAGAAGAGCGCTGGATATAGTTAAGAAGCTTGCGGAAGAGACGGGGTGCAGGATAGAGCACATTGCAGAGCGAACCTGAGGTGAAGGAGCCTTGAAGGCGCTGGTAACCCTCACACCCTCAGAATCCAAGCGGCTGGTTGCCATGGCGGTTGCCGCGCATCCGGCGGTGAAGCGGGCGCTGCGGGAGGGCATAGTTGCGATAGGTCTGGGCAGCACCAACGCCTACGTGGCAGAAGAGCTCCTCGGCGAGAGTCTGGACAGGGGCAGGTACATGGCAGGCTTTACCGACGCCCACGGAACCTGCGTGGTGCCCAAGGAGGAGAGGCTTCAGGAGGTGGTTATAGAGCTGGGCAGGAGGGTGCAGGAAAGCGTCAGCAGCGCGGTTAAGCGCATGGGCGCGGGGGACGTGCTGATAAAGGGTGCCAACGCCCTTGATGCGCACGGCACAGCCGGGGTGATGCTCGCCAGCGACGTCGGCGGCACCATTGCGGAGGTTTACGGCATTGCCAAGGCGAGGGGGGTCAGGATAATAGTCCCCGTAACCCTGGAGAAGTTCATTCCCGGCTCAATTGAGGAGCTCTCAAAGGAGGCTGGAATTCAGCTCATCACACTCTCAACAGGCATACCCGTGGGCATCTTTCCCGTGGCAGGTGAGGTGATAACAGAGATTGAGGCATTCCGCATGCTGTACGGTGTTGAAGCGCTGGTGGCTGGGGCTGGTGGCACCGGCGGCGGCGAGGGCTCGGTGACCCTGCTACTGAAGGGGGAGAAGGAGGCGGTGGAGCGTGCCTTCAGAGCCGTGGAGCGGCTCAAGGGCGAACCGCCAGTGAAGCCTGTCAGGGGGAGCTGCAGCCGCTGCGGCTACTCCCAGTGCCCCCGCTCCCGCAGGTAGAGCTACGCCACAGCTCCCAAGAGCTTCTCAATCACCTGCCTGACCCTCGCCTCGGCTTCCTTGGTGCTCAGCTTCTCCCACACCTCATCAGCCCTGCTGAATTCTTCAAGAGCAACCACGTAGTCTGCACCCTCCAGGAGCTCGCCTATCCGCCTGCTTTCAGGGGAAGTAACGCTCGCGTGCATGTTTTCTGGAGACAGCCTGTTGAACAGGCTGGCGGCTCTCTCAGCCGCTGCGGTGTCAGAGGCAATGAAGAGCACCCGCTTTGTGGAGCTCAGACTCCTGTAAAGCTCTACCGAGCTTGGCATCCCGTGCTTTATTGCAAACCTGCCCACTTCAACCTCGCCACGGTGCACGAACCTGAGCTTCAGGCGTATGCTCTCCTCCTCAAATTCTATGATGTTGTAGTTGTTGTCGGGCATGAGAACCTTGTAGGAGCTCAGCGTGCCCGCGTGGATTATGTGGGTTCTGAGCAGCTTGGTGGAGTAGGGCACGTGCCTGTGGCCTGCGAGAACCACTCCGCCGTGGCAGTGCAGCATCAGGCTCTCCACCACCTCCCCGGCGTCTATGAGCACGTTCTGATTTCTGCCGGTGTGGGGCACCGGAATAACGTGGTGATGCAGCACCAGCATGTTGGTGCAGCTTTTCCTGAATACCCTCTCAGCCCAGCGGCGCTGCTCCTCGCCAACGTAGCCGTCATCCGAGTCCGGAAGGGTGGAGTTTATACCCGCAATCACCAGCTCGTCCAGCCTGATGGACTTTTTGAGTTCGCCGAAGTACAGCCTGAAGTACTTGAGCCCGTCATTTCTGGCGTCGTGGTTCCCGGGGATGGCGAAAACCTCTGCCTGAATATCGCCCATGGCTTCGTAGGCTTCTCTGAACTCTGTGTGTATGCCCCACGTCACTATGTCACCGCTGAGAATCACAAGCTCAGGCTCAATGCTGTTAATCTGCTTCACAGCCTCCCTGAACTTCTCAGGTTTGAACTCCTCCCCGAAGTGTGTATCTGAAATCTGCACAATCCTTATCACTCTAACACCCCCTGCTGTGCAGCATGCCTAACGCCGCCAAGGGTTTCTGGAGCTGAGCTATCTCCGAGCCAGCAGCAGCAGGGCGTTGGCAATCGCCGCAGCAACACCGCTGCCGCCCCGCCTTCCCCTAAGCACTATCGCGGGGGTATCGCCCTCAAGCACCCTCTCCTTGACCTCGGCAGCGCCAACAAAGCCAACGCAGGCAGCAATTATGAATCTCGGCTTGCAGAGCTCAAGCACCTCATCAAGAGCCGTAGGAGAGTTGCCTGACACGAAAATGCTGCCGTTTATTTCGTCAGCATGCAGCATCACGCTGGCTCTCGCGCGGGTTATTCCACATTTTCTGGCATACTCCGCGACGTCCGCTGAGGAGATGTAGCACTTCACCCTGCCGCCAAATCCCTCCAGCACATCCTTTCTGATTCCACAGGCAACCATCTCAACATCTGTTATCATGGAGCAGCCATCTCTGATGGCGCTCACCCCTGCCTCCACGGCATTTCCGTGAAAGACCACCCTTCCAGCCAGCTCCGGCTCGGCGGTTGCATGCACCACCCGCTTGAGCACCTCTCTCTCGGGCAGCCTGTAGCCGGAGAGCATCCTCTCAACCACTCTCATGCTCTCCCGCTCTATCTTCTCAGCTTCCTTCATCCTTCACCAGCCTTATCTCCTCAAATCCCGTGTATGGCACCAGCACCTCGGGTATGCGAACGCTCCCGTCCTCCTGCTGGTGGTTCTCCAGTATTGCCACCATGGTGCGCTGGGTTGCTATCAGGGTGCTGTTCAGCGTGTGCACGTGCCTCGTCGGCTCGTCCGGCGAGTCTCTGAACCTTATCCCTGCCCTCCTCGCCTGGTAGTCGGTGCAGTTGCTGCAGGACACCACCTCCCTGTACTTTCCCTGCCCGGGCAGCCACACCTCTATGTCGTACTTCTTCGCCGCCACCGTGCCTATGTCGCCTGTGCAGATGTTCACCACCCTGTAGGGTATCTCCAGCCTTCTGTAAACCTCCTCGGCATTCTCCAGCAGCCTCTCGTGCCAGCTCCAGCTGTCCTCAGGCTTGCAGAAGACGAACTGCTCCACCTTCTCAAACTGGTGCACCCTGAATATGCCCTTGGTGTCCCTGCCGTGGGCGCCAGCCTCTTTCCTGAAGCACGGGCTTATGCCAGCATAGAGCAGCGGCAGCGCTGAGCCATCTATAATCTCGCCCATGTGCATCGCCAGTATCGCATGCTCGGAAGTGGGTATGAGATAGAGGTCCTCTCCCTCAACCTTGTATATCACATCCTCAAAGTCAGCCAGGTCAGTGGCAGCCTCCTCAGCGGCACGGCGCAGCATGTAGGGCGGCTGCAGCAGCGTGAAGCCTCTCTCTGCCATGAAGTCCAGACCAAAGCATATAAGCGCGTAGTTCAGCCTGACGAGCTGATTTTTGAGGTAGTAGAAGCGTGAGCCCGCAGCTCTCGCTGCACGCTCGGTATCAAGCAGCTCATTCAGAAGCGCCAGCTCTATGTGATCCTTCGGCTCAGAGCAGGGCAGCTCTGGCTTTCCCCAGGTGCGCACAACCACGTTGTCCTCCTCGCCCTCACCCACGGGCACCGAGTCGTGGAGCAGATTCGGCATGCGCATCAGCATGCTTTTCAGCCTGGCTTCCTTTGCATCCACGTCTGCCTGAAGCCTCTTCACCTCATCAGGAAGCTTTTTAATCTCCTCAATTTTTGCAGATACGTCTTTGCCCTCCTTTTTCAGCCTGGATATCTCCCTGCTCAGCTCGTTGCGCCTTCTCCTGAGCTCGTTCAGCCTGGTGAGAGCGGCTCTCCACTGGATGTCAAGCTCTATAATCTCGTCAACCATCCTGAGCTTCTCTGCATCACCCCTCTTCCTGAGGTTCTGCCTGATTATTTCGGGATTCTCTCTGAAAAGCTTTATATCAAGCACATCTACACCTCCAGCATATCCGAGATGAGCTTCTCGCAGAAGAGCAGGTCTGATACCGTCGCAAATAACGTGTGAAGCTCTGGATGCTCAACAACGCTCACCACCTCCCTTCCCTTAGCGGTGGTTGACACCTTCAGCCTGCCCGCGGCGAGCCTGTTGTCAAGCTCAAGCAGCCCGGCAACGAGCTCTGCCTCGGCAGCGCTGCTGTAGAGGAACACCAGCTCAGCTCTCTGCCTGCCCATCCCGCTGCCTCCGGAGCTCTGACGTGAACCTCTCAAGGAACGCCTCCTCGGTGCCGCGCTGGATTTTTGCGCCCGCCGCTATGTCGTGCCCGCCCCCCTCGCCGCCAACGCTCTCCGCCGCTGCCATCACAGCCCTGCCCAGGTTGACCCCGCTTTCAACCAGCTCCTTGGTGGCTCTTGCAGAGACCTTCACCTCCCCCTCCTTGGTGTAGGCGAAGGCAAGCACGGGCTTGAGCTCGGGCAGCGTCCTGGAGCTCAGCAGCATCCCCGCAACCGTGCCTATAACCGAGTCGCTTATGTCATCTCCCGCATGCAGCGCATATGCAATGCCCGCATCCCTCACCCTCTCAAGATTGTCGGTGAGCCAGGTGAGGCATCTGCTCAGGTATTCCCGGTGGTTCCTGAGCATGCCCAAGGAGCGCCGGTATATCTCCCCCCGGTCTCCCAGACAAACCGCCAGAGCCATGCCAGTGTGCTCGTACTTGCCACAGGCGTTCATGAGCGTTGCGAACTCCTTGGCGTCTCTCAGAGGGGTGCGCTTCTCCTCCGCGGTCAGGGTGACCACCTCGCCGACGATGCTCTCAGCCACGTGCGGAGGGATGCGGTGCTCTATCATGCGCAGTATCAGCGCGGTGGTGAGCCGCTGCCGCTCCTCCTGGGTGAGGTCAGCCAGCATAACATGCCTGTCCTCACGCTTTAGCGGTATGTCCAGCTCCTTGAGAAAGGCTATGCAGGAGCGCTCGTCTCCGCTGAGCCCCGGGAGAAAGGGGTCGGTGGTGTACTCCAGCGCCTTGTACAGGGGTCTCGTCTGCCT
>JALSIP010000102.1 GCA_026989875.1 archaeon | reverse complement strand
GGTGGTGTGGGTTCTCAGCAGCGCTCTCTCAGCCTCCTCCCTGCTCCACTCCCTCCCCCATCCCTTTGAGCCCCTCAGCCTGCCCGTGTGCGCCTCCATGACCGCCTGCACCAGCCGCTCCTCAGGAAGCTCAGCCTTTGCCGGCTCAGCCAGGTAGAAGGTGTCCTGCATCTCTCTGGCAGGGTGCTCCTGCGGCACGAAAAGCGCGTCAAAGTTCCAGAAAGCAGACTCAACCAGCGGACCATCAATTTCCCTGAAGCCCATCTGCAGGAATATTGAGCGAATCTCGTCCATCACCCTGCGCAGCGGGTGGAGCTTTGCCGGCAGAACCTCGGGTGCTGGAAGAGTCACATCATAGCTTCTGAACCTCCTGCCCCTCCATTTCCCTGTACGCAGCATCTCGTGGGTGAGCATTGACTCGCCCGTCTCTGCCTCAGCCGCCCATCTTCTGCCATCCTCCGTGAGCCTCACCCGCTTTCTCTTCACCTCCCTGAGCACCACCACATTCTGCCTTCTCCTGAGCATCTCAAGAGCCTGCCTCTCCTCCTTGGTCAGCGTGCTCAGCCTCACCGCCTCCCTCCCCAGCCTTTCCAGCAGTCGCTCATCAGGTGTTCTCTCCTCACCGCCTGCTGTTAGCTCCACCACGCCACCGGAAATCCTGGCGAGCTTCTTGCGTGCCAGCCAGCCCATGGCAATCTTTGCCCGCTCTCCCAGGCATCTCTCAAGCTCCTCAACGCTCATCCTGCCGCCCCTCTCCCTCAGCAGCTCCACCGCCCTGCGCTCCGGCAGCCCCTCCCTCAGGTACTGCCGCCCCTCCTCGCCGAGCTCAACTAAGGCATCCCTCTCCTCCAGCACCTCCACCATTCCCTTGCGCACCAGCCAGTACACAGCCCTGTTCACCGCACTCTCGCTGAGCCCCGTGCGCCTCACCAGCTCCGCAACCTCGGTCTCGCCCTCAATCGCCCTGAGCACAGCAGCCTCGTTCCTGCCCAGCACCCTCTACTCCTCCTCTATGTAGAGCACAGCCACCAGCATGGAGAGCACGCCGAGAGCGATGTAGCTCTTCAGGTCACCGCTGCCCGTGGTCACCGCCCGCATGGCGAGGATGCCGAACAGCACCGCCACACCCGAGAACAGCAGGAATAGCTGCTCTGCATCCAGCTCCCTCTCCAAGAAGTACTTGGCTGCTATAACCATTGCCACGCCCACGGCGAGAACGAGAATGGGATTCATGTTGGAAAGATGAAACGGTGGCAAATATAAATCTATGGCTAAGGTATATATTGCCTCAGCGGTGAGGCATTGGCATGGCGGTTTACACACCTGCAGACTACCTGAAGAGCTTTGCGATTCTCCTCCTCATCTTCTGGTTTCTGCGCAGACATCTCTTCACCAGGATTGAGATAGACCGCGGTTTCATGCTGGCTCTCGTGCCCCCTGTTATCTTTGCTATAACCGTGCGCATGCTTGCAGATGCAGGGGTTTATCCGAAGTCAGAGTG
>JALSIP010000101.1 GCA_026989875.1 archaeon | reverse complement strand
ACCTCAGCCCAGCAGGCTCGCCTGTCAGCAGGGTGTGCATTATGCCGATGAAGGGCACCAGTCCATGAACCCTGCCGGCTCGCATCTCCTCCACCCAGAAGCCCACCAGCTTAGAGATGCCGGCGTTGTAGCGTCTGAGCCACCTGCGCGAAGCTTCGCTGCCACCGTCCCAGAAAAGCTCAAAGTCAAGCTGCCAGTGCACGTGGTCAAACAGGTGGAGGTTTGCCAGGTGGAGCACGTCCTCGTAGATGTCTGTGCTTAAAGATGCCACCATCCTGGCTATCAGGTCGCCCTCAAAGCGTCTTCTGAGCCACCTGAGGTTGTCCAGCACCCTCCTGTAAACTCCAGCCCCGCGGTAGCGGTCTGTGACCTCCGGGCGTCCGTCTATGGACACGAGAATTGTCCTGAACCTGCGCAGGTAGCTTTCACCCAGCCTCCTGAGCAGCAGCCCGTTGGTGTGGAGCATGTACCCGGCTGGGATGGTGTCCATTATCTCCATGAGGAGCTCTGCACGCAGCAGGGGCTCGCCGCCGTAGAAGACCAGCACGGGCTCAGGGTCCTGAGCAAGAAACCTCCTCAGGTCCTCCACCGAGTACTCCACCTCGGGGTGCTCCGCCTCCTCCCTGCTGCCACCGCAGTAGGTGCACGCCAGGTTGCACCTCTGAGTAAGGAGCAGGTGGTAGTACATGCTATTAAGCATAAAAACCTGCTTCAGTAAAATTGTAAAATGTTACCTGAGCGTGGGTCTCAGGTTTACCCGGGAGATGCAGGTAATGGCTCGCAGGTATCCTGACAGGAAGGGGAGGTTCGGCAGGTTTGGCGGCAGGTATGCGCCCGAGATTCTCATGCCAGCCATAGAGGAGCTTGAGAGCGCCTACAGGAAGCTCAGGCGTGATGCCAGCTTCAGGAGGGAGCTCAACTACTATCTGCGGGAGTATGCCGGCAGACCCACACCTCTGACCTACTGCGCCAACATGAGCGACGAGCTGGGATTTAAGGTTTACCTGAAGCGTGAGGACCTGGCGCACACGGGTGCACACAAAATCAACAACACCCTCGGTCAGGCGCTGCTGGCGAGGAGAATGGGGAAGCGCCGGGTAATTGCCGAGACAGGGGCGGGGCAGCACGGCGTGGCAACCGCAACCGCCGCTGCGGTGCTGGGGCTGAAGTGCGAGATTTACATGGGCACCGAGGACATGGAGAGGCAGAGGATAAACGTGTTCAGGATGCGCCTGCTCGGCGCGCAGGTTCATCCCGTCAGCTCCGGCTCAAAGACGCTGAAGGATGCCATAAACGAAGCCTTCAGGGACTGGCTCGCCACCGTTGAGCACACCAACTACATCTTCGGCTCGGTGCTGGGTCCGCATCCGTATCCCATGATGGTCAGGGATTTCCAGAGCGTGATAGGCAGGGAGGCGAGGAGGCAGATTCTCAGGCATGAGGGCAGGCTGCCGAGCGCCATCGTCGCCTGCGTGGGTGGCGGCAGCAATGCCATCGGCATCTTCTATCCCTTCATAGAGGATGAGGAGGTTGAGCTCATAGGCGTGGAAGCTGGAGGCGAGGGCATCGCCACCGGCAGGCATGCGGCGAGGTTTGCAGCGGGAAGGGAGGGCGTGCTGCACGGCACCTATACCTATGTTCTTCAGGACGAGCACGGGCAGATTGCCAGCACCCACAGCATAAGTGCGGGACTTGACTACCCTGCGGTTGGTCCGGAGCATGCGCTGCTCAGGGAGATTCGCAGGGCGGAGTACCACTACGCCACCGACAGGGAAGCGCTGCGGGCTTTCCACTACCTGAGCGAGAAGGAGGGCATTGTGCCAGCGCTTGAGAGCGCGCATGCCGTTGCCTGGGTGCTCGCCAACGCCCACAGGTTTGACAGGGATGACGTGGTGATAATCAACCTCTCCGGCAGGGGAGACAAGGACGTGGAGGCTGTGGCGAGGCGTGAGGGTGCCGTGTAGGCTCAGCAACAGTATAAAAATATTTATATGAGCGGCTCATAAAGGGATAGTGCATGACTGACCAGCCTGACCTCAGCGAGAGGTTTGCTGTTTACTCCGCATACGCCTTTTCTCTTGGCATAGTTGCACTCTCTCTTATCTCACTTTTCAACGACACCTTGGTTGAGCCGGACTCGCGTGCAATTGTGCTGGACATAATCTTCCTGCTGATAGGCCTCTTCATCTTCTCCGGCACCAGAAGGCTCGGCAGACGGCTTAGCTTAGCAGCTCAGGCGGAGCGAGAGCTCAGCGAGCTCATGCTGCGGCGTCTTGAGCCCTTAGTTAAGGAGCTCGCCTCAACCCAGGTTGCGATAGGCGAGCTCAGCAGCAGGGTTGACGCCATCAGCAGGCGCCTCTCAAAGCTCCAGCTCGCGCCGCCTGCGCCTCAGCCGCATGCCATCACCCAGGGCTTCCTGATAAGGAGCATGTACCTCTCCCTGCTCACCATGGGGGCGCTCCTCCTGCTCTACCTGCGCCTCACCCCCAACAGCATATACGTGATACTCATCCTCATACTGCTCTGGTGGTACGTTATAACCGACGAGTACGACATGTTCGGCGACACCGCGGTTTACCTCTTCATAATCCTGCCCATACTGCTCCTGCCGGCGGTGAGCTTAGTGCTGCTCGCCTACTCCACCCTGCAGACCCTCTACATATTTCTCTTCGTAACCTTAGTGCTCTATGTGGTGGGCTACTACAGCCTGGTCACCTACTATGCCACGGGCAGGGTGCCCTTCATAGAGAAAGCCTCCTCCGGGAACAGGATGAGGAATGGGGGGCACGTGGAGAGGAAGCTGTTCTCTCCCTCCCGCGAGCCCTTCCTTCGCGGTGCACTAAGGGCGCTCCGCAGAAAAATGAAGGAATTCAGGTGATGAAATGCGGCAGTACCTTATAATGATTGCAATAGCTGTGATGGCAGTGTATGCCGCTCATGCCCAGGAGCAGGTGGGAAACTACACCGAGATTCAGGGGCTTGAGCCTCTGGTGCGTGACTTCTCAGGCTTCGGACACGGCGGGAGCAAGTGCATCTACTGCCACGCCTTTCTCATGCCTGATCGTGAGTACGAGCAGAAGTTCCTGCAGGCTGGCTGCAGGTGTCATCAGAGCGATGTTGCAGACGGCTACAACGTCAGGATGAGGGACGTGCGGAAGCTGCACGACTCCTACACCTGCAAGCGATGCCACGCGGGCACGAGAAACGTTACGCTGCAGCTCTACCATCTGAAGGTGCACAGGAATGTGAGCTGCACCAGGTGCCACGCCGTAAAAACCACGCCCGACTTCACAGTCACCAGACCCTCAAGCATGAACTGCAAGAGCTGCCACACCTATGATATACACTTCACCCACTCGCGGGTGCTCGGGAAAGCCTGCAAGCTGTGCCACGGCACAAAGTTTGCCAGCAGGTTCACGGAGCAGGACCTGGAGCAGGCAGGCATAAAGAAGGAGTGGGTGGGCATAAACGAGACTGAGCAGCGCAAGGAGGTGAAAAAGCGTGGGTTTATTACCATCTCAAAGATACTTGCCTTTATTGCTGACCTTATCTCTTAGCTTAGCATCAGCATGCGTTAGCTTTGAGCCGAAGAAGGTAAATGCGGTGGTGGTTGAGGTGGCGGCAGCAGACAACCAGCTCCTGAGCAACAGCGTCAGGCTCAGCCTGAGGGAGAGCTCTCCGGGAGCATGCCCGGGAGTTGAGTACCCGCCCTTCATAGCCTTCAGGGTTACGGTCTATGACGGCGAAGGCAGAGCCCATGCCACCTGCTGGGGGCTGGTGCAGTACCGGGGGGATGGCATCTACAGGGCGGTGCTGTACACCGAGGACGGATACTCACCCTCGCCTGGAGACAGGGCGAGGTACTACATAAGCCTGCGGGGGAGAAACGTTAAGTGGTCTGCCAGCTATGTTGATGGAGAGATAATTCTGGAGGGTGAAGAATGAGGAGGCTCATGGTGGTTATTCTGGTTATGCTGCTTCTGCCTGCGGTGCATGCTGATGAAGCGAGAATCTCCGGCAACTACACCACCACGCCTGTTTTTTCTCCCGGGGATACGGTTGAGGTCAACGTGGTACTGGAGGATGTGGACCATGCTGGCTTTGTGGCGGTGAACTACTACCTGGTGATATACACCCCCGGGCTTGAGGTCATGGACGTGGTTGCCTGGAACGTGCGCTACAAAAAGCACATGAGCAGGGTGAACGTGACCATACCCTACACCATACCTGCCGGATGGAAGGAGGGCACCTACTTCATAAAGGTCAGAGCCTACGACGTGGCAGACGAGCAGAAAATCAGGAAGATGTACGCCGAGGCTCTGGACTGGTATTCTCCGGAGTACGAGCTGGTCAGGAAGTTCAGGTCGCTGCCCGAGGGTGAGAACGTCGGGGGTTATGATGAGTTTACGAAGGGTGAGAGCGTCGCAACCTTGGTGCTCACCAAAACCCTGCGCTTCAGGCTTGAAAAGCGGGCAGAGCCACTCAAAAGCCAGCGCTATCCAGTGAGGGTCAGCTACCTGCTGGACGGCAAACCTGTGGCTGAGCCGAAGTTCCTCCAGGACAGCAGCTTTGGCTTTAACTTCTCGGTGCGCAACGCCGTGCACTCTGGCCTGGTTGCTCTTGACTACCAGTTCATCGTGGTTTCCAGAGACGGCAGGGAGGTGAGGTACTCCTCCGGCACCACCCGCTATCTGCGCTTCAGGGGTGAGGAGGTGAGCAGGGTGTTCAGCGACACCCTTCCCCCGGGGAAGTACTACCTGATAGTGCGCGTATACGACAGAGCAAAGGAGGAGCCGCTGCAGAGCTTCCTGAAGGACCTGCTTGAGGGCAGGGTTTATGATACCCGCAAGATAGACGCCTATCGCAGGGTGCGGGAGGGCGAGGACGTGAGCGATGAGCCCTACCGCGTGCTGGGGCTGCTCAAACCCCGGGAGCAGGACACCTTAGTTTACTTTGCCAGAATACCCTTTGAGGTGCTGCCGCAGCTTGAGGCTGAAGTTAAGGGACCGGTGCCCAGGTTCCTGAGCATAGAGCCGAGCGAGTTTGTGGTGGTGCAGGGCGAACCCCTGTCGGTGAAGGTGAAGCTGAAGAACATGGGCACCGAGGGCATGGTGGATGTGGTGCTGCTGGTGAGGGGTGAGGAGAAAGGGTACGAGCTGAGGAAGAGCGTCTTCGTGAAGCCCGGAGAGGAGAAGAGCGTGGAGTTCAACCTCACCATGCCCCTCAGCGAAGGACCCTGGAAGCTCTCCATCGCCAACACGAGCCTGCGTGAGGTTGTGCTGGTCCAGAGAAAGGAGGTGGTGGAGAGGGCGAAGGAGTTTGAGAAGGAGTTTGAGCCGGTGAAGGTGCAGAAGCCGAAACTGCCCTTGGCAATTCTTGCCCTTGCCACCGCCGGCGTGCTTGTGTTCGCCTACCTGATGCGTCGCAGGCATGGCAGGCTTCCGCCCGAGCTCACGCTGCCTGTGGCGGTGGCGGTGCTGGTGCAGCTCGTGCTAATAGTGCTGTACCTGCTGTACCTGAGCACCTGACCCCATTATTTCCACTGGAGCCTCTGGAGCCCCTATCTCGCCTGCGACTCGTACAGCTCCCTCACCCTCTGCAGGGTGTCCGCCTCCTCCGGGGACTTGTCCTCCCTCACCCTGACAACCCTGGGGAAGCGCAGCGCAAACCCGCTGGCGTAGTTGGGTGAGCGCTGAATCTCCTGATACGCCACCTCAACCACCACCTCGGGCACGAGCTTCACCTCTCCTGCCTCCTGGGAGATTATCAGCGGCTTCAGCATCTCCGTGAACTCCTGGAGCTGCTCCTCTGTTACGCCGGTGCCAACCCTGCCCACCGGCAGGAGCTCGCCCGTCTCCTCATCCCTGGCGCTGAGCTCGTAGCTGCTGAGCCAGCCTGCACGCTTGCCCGTGCCCCACACCGCCCCGGTTATCACCAGGTCAAGGGTCTCCATCAGCGCCTTGAGCTTGTACATGTAGCCGACCCTCGTCCCGGGCACGTAGGGTGCACTCAGGCTCTTCAGCATTATCCCCTCATGCCCGAGCTCAAGGGCTCTGCGGTAGAACTCCTCAGCCTCAGCAACGCTTGAGGTGACAAGCTGCTCGGCAAGCTCAAACCCCTGCTCCTCCCTCACCGCCTGCTCAAGCCTCTTCCTGCGCTCCTCAAAGCTCAGGTCTATGAGCATCTCTCCGTTCAGGTAGAGGGCGTCAAACAGATAAACCTCAAAGGGAATCTCGGCAGCCATCTTCCTTACGTCGTACTTCCTTCTGAACCTGCGAAGAATCTCCTGAAATGCCCTCGGTTTTCCTGTTGCAGGGTCAACTGCCACGGCTTCCCCTTCAACCACAGCCTCCTCTGCTGCAATGCATCTCATAGCCCTCTCAGCCACATCCGGCAGCGCATCGGTAACGTTCTCCAGTCTCCGTGAGAATATCCACAGCCTATCACCCTTTCTGTGTATCTGCACCCTGGCGCCGTCGTACTTCACCTCAACCGCCGCTTTCTTCAGCTCTGCCAGCACCTTCTCCAGGCTGGGCGCAAGCTGTGCCAGCATGGGCTTCACAGGTGTTCCGGGACGCATTCTCACATCTGCAAGCCCCTGCTCGCCGTGGTGCTTGGCTATTTTTGCCACCTCACCGAAGTCGCCGCACAGCATGTAGGCACGCTCCACCGCATGGGCTGGCACAGAGAAGGCGAGGGCTACAGCGTCCCTCACCAGTCCCTCAGCCACACCCACCCTGAGCTCCCCCAGCACCGTTCTTGCAATGTACCTTGCTTCTATGGGCTCTGCATGCGAGAACAGCTCTGCCAGCAGCTTGAGCTTCCTGTCGTGGGAACCCTTACCTGAGGCTGCGGCAATCTTCTCAAAGGTGCCGTAAACTTCCCTGACGGTTAGCTTCCTGGCTAAGAGGGTGGTCTGGACCTTGCGCTTCAGCATGGCTTCGGCTGCGCTGCCTGCATCACCCGCCTCTGCAACCGCACGCTTCACCTCCTTCGGCGAGGTGCCGCAGACAAAGGCTATGGCTTCGTAGAGCATGCTGGGTCCCACGCCGAGCTCCAGACCGCTCCACTCGGGGAACACCCTGCCCATAAGCAGACCCGCAAGTATTCCGAGCAGCTCTTCGTCAGCCCTCCGCAGCACCTCCGCGATTATCTGCGTCTTCTCAATCTTGCCCGGGGTCTCCTCAAGCCTGGCATACACCATGGCAAGCTCACTGTACAGCATCTCTAAGCCTCCCCAGCATCCTCTCGTGCTTGGGGCACAGCTTCTGGCTGAGCTGTGCTCTCAGCACTTCATGCTGCCATCTGGAGTCGTAGAGCATGCATTCAGCGCTGTTGCAGAAGGCTTCACCGAATATCTGGTAAAAAACCACCTGCACCGCATAGCTTGCGAGCACCCTGCTCAGCCTCTCATCCCCCTGCCTCAGCCTGTCAGCGGATACCTCCTCCGCCGCTGCCTCGCTCATGAGCGCTCTTGCCAGGTGGTACTCTCTGCTCCTTGCGGGTGCCTCCACCGCGCCTGAGGCAGACACCAGCCCGGGAATGCCCAGCACCACAACGCGTAGGTGGGGCACGCCGGCGTCGCAGGTGGCGATGAGCCTTTCTGTGAGCACCACGTGCACCACGTCAAGCCCCGCCTCATGCGCCGGGATGAAGCCGCGAAGATAGCTCTGGAGCAGCAGGGCATGGTAAACCACGCCTCCCGGGGTGCATTCGCCTGCCAGCACCCTGCGCTCGTACTCAACCTCTCCAGGCAGGGGTCTTCTGGGAGAGTTGCTGCAGGGCATTCCGAGCCTGAGCCCAGCAAGCCCTCTTGCGCACTCCCCTGCCTCACCTGCAAACCTCTTAAGGAAGTCCCCCCTGAGCTCTGCTCTTATTCCGATGCCCTCAAGCTGCTCCCGCACACCTTCAAGCTCTGCACCTGCATCACTGTAGAGCAGAACCTTCATCCTTCTGCGCCCTCAAGCAGCTTCAGCGCAGCCTCGGCGGCACGCTTACCCGAGAGCAGCATCGCTCCGAAGGTGGGACCCATTCTGGGCAGACCGTAAACTGTTGAGACCGCCATCCCGGCAACTATCAGCCCGGGGTAAGCCTCGCCGGTGTGCTCAACCACCGCATCCTCGCTCCTCTCAACCCACATTGCCGAGTAGCCTCTGACCTCCATGAGCCCACGCCTGACCAGTGCGCTGACAACCTCCGCATCATGCCCTGTTGCGTCTATCACAACCTTCGCCTGCAGGGATATGGGGTCAACGCAGGTTATCTCCCGGGGCAGCGCTGACACGGGTGTCCAGTTTATGACCACTCCAGCAACCCTCTCCCCCCTTATAACCACATCCTCCACCTTGGTCATGTTGAGGATTCTAACGCCAGCATCGCAGGCGCTGGCGATGAGCTTGGAGCAGGCGTGCGGACCGTCTGTGACGAAGAGCCCGGGGGAGTGCTCTGTGTAGGGTATTCCGAGCTCGTCCAGCACCCTGTGGGCGGGTGCCCTGACGGTGACCTTGTTCATCAGGTATCCGCCTATCCAGAAGCCTCCCCCGAGATAGTTGTTCCTCTCAACGATGAGCACCTTCACACCCCTCTGCGCCAGCTCCCTGCCGGCGCTCAAGCCAGCGGGTCCGCCGCCAACTATTATAACATCGCTCTCCGCATGCTCAGCCAGCATGCGGGAGAACTCTTCAACAATAGCCCTGGTGACGTTCTTCTCCTCAACCCTGTCAAAGAGCATGCTCTCGCCTCCTCTGCACATGCCTACGCTAACCTTCACATCAAAACTTGAACATTCTGCCTACAAGCTGAAGGCTTATCCTGCCCTGGGGGGCAACCAGCCTGAGCTCGTCATCTTGCAGCTCAAGCACGCCCGCACGCTCAAGCGCAGTGAGCAGGGGCTCTGCCTCAAACTCAGTGGCTCTGTTCAGCCTGAGCACGTGGGTCCTGCCGAAGCACCGGCGCTCAACCAAGCCCAGCTCCTCAAGCACGCGGCAGTGCCTGCTAACGCTGCTTACCGGTAACTCAAGCGCCCTTGCTATGGCAGAGATGTGCATGTCGCCGTCGCTGAGCACCCTGAGAATCCTGCGCCTGACGTCGCTTCTGAGGGCTATCATCAGGCTTTGCAGTGAGGGCATGAGATGGTTTCTGCGGGCGGGTGATATAAAGATGACTGAAGCTGGCTGGGGATAATTGTCAGAGAGCTTAATCACAGGAGGAGCGCAAGGAAGGGTACAGGAAAGGAAGGGCGAGGGTGGCAGGTTTAATGTACGGTGAGAGGTTAAATGTCGCTTCAGCCAATGAGATGCTAAAAACGGCAGAAATATATGCCCACGTGAGCACCAGGAATCTGTGTGTGTTCTAACAGAGTATATAAGCCACTTGCAAAGAACGACTTACAAAATCTGTTAAGGTGCAGCCTCTCATTATCTTAATCCAAAAATTGGCGTCAATGACTTTGATATCTGGCATTTCTGCAAAGAAGCTGAAAATATTGTTTCCCTATACGGAGGTCACAAACAAATCATAAAGGGATGCAGAGGTATTCCAGTTCCTATCAGGGCAACCCGGAACAAATTATTCAACCCCCCATACGAGCCACATCTCAGCCAGCGCCTGAAGCTTCTCATTTTCTCGGTTCTCCATGAGCTTTTTCAGAGAATGTTCTCGTCCGCCCTCTCCAGTTATATCACTGCTCTCGCTTCCAGCATGCTGCAGAGCTCTCCCAAAACTCACATATAAACCAGACCGAATGGAAATTTAAGCCTGACAAACAGCTCTTCCATGGCATCACTCAATGCAGACCCCCACCTCCAGCCTGCCTATCGCATCCCGACCTCTGCTGTTACCCGCTACTCCTCCCACAGCTTCAGCGTAACAACCACCAAATGCTTCTTCTTAGCTGCCGTCGCATCCACCACAGGACCGAACTCATCCGGCTCTATTTCTCCGTCATTATTGAGATCAGGAACATAGCCCTTGGGTACCTCTATGATAGTGAAGTTTCCATGGGGTACTGGCTGATTGGACGACATTCCACGCCGGTCCAGCAGAATATAGGTGGTATAGTTGGTGTAGCTCTTCAGTTGCACTCTATAATTGCCAGAGGAATCTCTTGGGTTCCAATTACCGAAATCAAACCTAACTTTGGCTGTCGTGGTTTTGCCTGCGGGTAAATCAGTTACAGGGGCGATGTTGCTACCTGGAGAATCTGATGTCTCACACCACCAATCGTAAGTGCCACATATTTGGTCGCCATCCGTTTCCTCATGCATGCCCATAGCCTGAGGAAACGCATACTCACATCCTGGCCCAGTGTCTTCAAAAGTCTTCACGTTCTCTATATAGGGTCCGCCATGCATACCACCTCCTCCACCACCCATACCACCACCCATACCACCGCCGCTGGGTACCGTCACAACAGCCACGAAGTAGTAGTCGTAGTAGCTTGTGTTGTCGGTGCTCCAGGATATGGCATAAACTTCACCATTGTCATCCATATTACCCATGTTGAGAGACTGCTCACACTGGGGAGATGTGCTCTCATTCAGCACTCTCATTATGTATGTGGAGGTAACTTTTGTTGCCACCACCACGTCCTGTGCGTTTGAGGAGTTGCCCCTGCTCATTCTGAGCATGTTCTTTCCGCCGTAGGTCCAGTAGTAGGAGTAGTTGTAGGGAGAAGCCATCAGGT
>JALSIP010000100.1 GCA_026989875.1 archaeon | reverse complement strand
TAATGGAGCACACCCATATATCCCACCTGAGCTACGTGGGGGACTCGCTTGTGGGCAGGTACTGCAACTTCGGTGCAGGGGCGAAGGTGGGAAACCTGCGCCTGGATGAGGCTGAGGTGAAGGTGAAGCTCGGGGGGGTGCTGACGCCCACCGGGAGGCGAAAGTTCGGTGCTGTTGTGGGGGACTACGTGAAGCTGGGGCTTAATGTCATGATAAATGCGGGGAGAAAGATAGGCTCTAATGCAAGGGTTGGTCCGGGGGTGGTGGTGTACAGGGATGTGGAAAAGGGAAGGTTTGTAGTGGCGGAGCAGGTGCAGCGGGAGAGATGATGCCGAGGGATTTTGCGGTTACCCGTGAGGGTCTGATTTTTGCGGTGGTTAGCTATGCTCACCCCCCGGGACGGGTGCTGGCTTTCCTGCGCTACCACCCCTGCGAGAGGGGTGAGAGGGTGAGGGCATGCACGGGGGTGAGATACGCTTCTCTCAGAAGCACCGCCGGCTCCTTTGAGTACCTGCGCTCCCTTTATCCCGAGTACATCTTCAGGCATCCCTGCAGGGAGATGCAGGCTGTGCCTCTGGAAAGGGTTGCGGAGCACCTGCTGCCTGCACGCAGGCTGGCTGAGATTGTTGAGGCACCGGGGGATGGGTTTGAGGAGGATGTGCGGGAGCTGGCGCTGAGGCTTGAGGAGGTGGTGCCGCTGCACCGCCTGGGAATAACGGGCTCCGCTCTCGCGGGTGTGCACACGGGCAGCTCAGACATTGACCTGGTGGTGTACGGCAGGAGGATGTTTGAGAGGCTCAGGAGGTGGCTGGGGGAGGTGATGCAGGAAGGGGGGACGCTGAGGAAGCCGAGCATGGAGCAGTGGCGCAGGTGCTACCGCAAGAGGTTCCCCTCCCGCAGAGGGCTGAGCTTTGAGGAGTTCCTGTGGCATGAGCGCAGGAAGCTCAACCGGCTGAGCTTCAGGGGCAGAATGGCTGACCTGCTGCTGGTTGACTGCAGGGGCAGGCGCTGGAGGGAGGCTGAGTGCAGGGTGCTCGGCAGGAGATGCATAGTGGCAAGGGTGGTGGACGATTCGCTGAGCTTTGATGTTCCTGCTAAGTACAGGGTGGAGCACGAGCTGGTGGAGGAGGTGCTGAGCTACACCCACACCTACACGGGACAGGCGCTCAGAGGAGAGGTGATTGAAGCCTGCGGCGTGCTGGAGGAGAGCGACGGCAGGAGGAGGCTGGTGGTGGGCACCACCAGAGAGGCTGAGGGAGAGTACATCAGGGTGCTCAGGCAGAGCGCTCTTCCAGAAGCCTGATGAGGTTTGAAAGCCAGACGGGATGAGCAGGCCAGGCAGGCGCTGTTACCAGGTTGCCGTCAACGCAGGCACCGTCTATGGGTGTGCTGACCCACTCCGCCCCCGCACTCTTAACCTCAGGCTCAAGCGCAGGATAGGCGGTGCACTTCCTGCCCTTCAGCACGCCTGCAGCCGTGAGCACCTGTATCCCGTGGCATATCGCCGCAATCGGCTTGCC
>JALSIP010000099.1 GCA_026989875.1 archaeon | reverse complement strand
AACCCTGGGAGGGTCTGGAACTCAACGCAACAGGAGGAACTGGCGGAGGAAGCCTCGCCTTCTCGGCAACCACGCTGACGGCAGGCAGCACTCCCAGGGTCGCTCAGGCTGCAGCCTGTGAGCCACAAACCTTAATATCCCCGCTGCTCCACCTGTGCCCATGGGGCTTGCTGAGTTTGCGGTTGCGGCGCTTGCAGGCGGGCTGCTCGGGCTTGAGAGGCACTCCGCCGGCAGGCTCACGGGCGTGCGCACCTTCATGCTCATCTCCACAGCCGGCGCCATAAGCTCGGCTATTGCAGCCAGCAGTGGCTACGTGCTCGTGCTTCCAGCGGCGGTTCTCGGGTTCTTTATGCTTTCAGCCTTCATAGGTGTGATGCGATGCGTGATAGAGGACGACACCGGCATGACCACCGTGGCTGCGAGCGCCGTTGCCTTCCTCACGGGCGTGCTGGTGGGCTTCGGCTACATCGCCGAGGGGGTGGTGATGGCGATCCTCACGGCGCTGATACTCAGCCTCAAGGACTACACCACAGCCCTCACCAGAGCAATGAGCCACCGCGAGGTAGCCAACGCCATGGAATTCGGGATGATAGCCTTTGTTCTCTATCCTGTGCTCCCCGAGCACCCCCTTGACCCCTGGGGGCTTGTGAGTCCAAAAAAGCTGGTGTTCATAGTCATAGTCGTCACCGGCATAGGTTTTGCAGGCTTTTTAGCGCTGCGCTGGTTTGGGGCTGAGCTCGGCATGCCAGTTGCAGGTGCTCTGGGCGGGCTGGTGAACAGCCAGGCAGCCGTAGGGGCGCTGGCTGCGAGGGCTAAGCAGAACAGGGAGCTTGAGGAGCCTGTGCTGCATGGGGTGCTGCTTGCTGGTGGCGTTGCACTGCTCAGAAGCCTGGCGATAGCCTCGGCGCTCAGCACTCAGGTTGCCGCCTTCATGCTCGCCCCCTCGCTTCTCATGGCGCTGCTCCTGAGCATTCCCGCAAGCTTCAGGCTGGGCAGGGAGAGGGGCAGGAGGCTGGAGCTTGAGATGCCCTTCGCAATTCTGCCGGCGGTGAAGTTTGCGCTCATCTTCACCGGCATAACCGCCTTAGTAAAGGCAGCCCAGAGCGTCTCGCAGGCTGGCATGTATCTGGCTGCCTTCATAGCCGGCATGGCATCCAGCGGGGCGGTGGTGGCGAGCTTCAGCATGCTCGCCGCCAGGGGCGAGCTCTCACCCGAAGCTGCCGGGGCAAGTGCCGTGCTCTCCAGCATCGCAAGCATGCTGAGCAAGCTGATGCTCGTGAGAGCCTCCGGCACCGGCAGGCTTGCATGGAGGGCTGCGGGCTACTACTCGGCAGCGATTGCAGGAGGAGCGCTCATGCTGCTCCTTGAACTCTACACCCCCTTCTCGTAAGCCTCAAGCACGGCGCTCACCAGCATCTCCCGTGCTTCACGCGAGATGGGGTGGAACACGTCCCTGTACTCCCCGCGCCTGTTGCGCACCGCTGGCATTCTCACCCACAGTCCGTGCTCCCCCTCCATCACGCAGAGGCGATGCACCACGTAGGCGCCATCAAAGGTCACGCTGGCATACGCCTTAAGACTCCCCGCATCCTCAACTCGGTATATCCTGACCTCGGTAATTTCCATCTCACCCACCTTTTTCAGTGTGCTCCTTTACACTTTCTCCTGCTCCCTTTTATACTTATTCCTTCACCTCAACCCGCAGCACCTTTCTTCTCACCGGCACCAGCCTCTTCAGCACCACCTCCGCGCTCTCTTCCAGGGTGTAGCGGTGCATCCCCACCTCAGGTAGCTCGCCGTTGACCTCGTAGATATAAAGCCCGTCCTCGCCGTCTATGCTGGTCACATACTCCATGTCCCCCTTCCTCTCCACCCTCACACCCGCAACACTCTTCAGCGCCTCAAGCACGGTGGTGCTTTTTCCAACCCTCACCCTGTGCACGCTCGCGAGCTCGTCCAGCGCCCTGTAGAGGGGTTCAAACCTCGCCCTCAGCACCAGCGTTCTGCCGAAGCGCCTGCTCTCCACCAGCCCTGCACCCTCAAGCACCCGCACGTGCTTTGCAGCCACCGGCACCGAGATTCCCAGCACCTTAGCAATGCCGGTTATGTGCATCTCCCGCTGCAGCAGCATTACGAACATCCGCCTCCTGGTGCTGCTCGCCAGCGCGCCGAACACATCCATGGGTGCACCTCTGCATCAAGATTATAAAAGCTTGCCGCCATAGAGGTGGCATGGACATTGAGATAATAAACCTCAGGGTATTCAACGGGGTTGAGTTTGTTGCCCGCTCGGCTAAGGTGAGCGGCATCGGCAGGGTGCGCTGCGAGTGCGGCTCCCGCAGGGACTGCGAGCGCTGCTCCGGCAGCGGCATGAGGGAGCCCACCGACGAGGAGATATTCAGGATGATTGTGGAGAACGACTACTCCAGTGCCCTTGAGCACGTGGTGTTCAGCTTTGAGATTCACGGGCTGAGCAAGGGCAACGCCTTAGAGCTGCTGGAGCACCGCATCGCCTCCCACACCGGCAGGAGCACCCGCTACCAGAGCGAGGTGGGGTTTGACTTCAACCTCCCGCCAAAGGTGGAGGAGGTGCTGGAGAAGCATGGCATAGCCGCGGAAGAGTACAAGAAGCTGGCGCTCACTGGCGCTCCGCTGCCGGAGCACCTGCCGGAGGCTGAGCGCGGGCTGCTTGAGGAGTACGCCGCCCTCATCCGTGCGAGCAGGAAGGCGTACTCGCGCATGCTGGAGCTGGGTGCCGGAAAGGAGAGCGCGCGCTATGCGACGCCCTTCGCGATGCACACCGCCTACACCTACACCATCAACCTGCGCAGTCTGATAAACTTTTTCGGTCTCCGCCTGTGCGTGCGTGCCTCGCCGGAGATGCGGGAGCTCGCGGCTAAGCTCTATCTTGCGGTCAGGGAGAAGTTTCCCTGGATAAGCCTGGTGTGGTGCAGAGGATACAACTCTGGAGCATGCCCCGAGAATGAGGTTAGAGACTCGCCCCAGGGCAGGGAGTGCCCCTTCAGGAATCCTGAAAGCAGCGTCTTCATACCCACAAGGAGGCAGGTGCGCGCCGGGATTAAGCTGCGTCCCTTCAGCCAGCAGGACTTTGAGAGGCTCAGGGAGAGGCTGCTTGAGCGCTGGTCTCACAGCAGCGGCTCTGGCTGAATCTCCGGGGGCAGCACAGGGAGCTCAGCCTTCTGCACCACCATCCTGTCATCGCAGTGCAGCACCCTTGCAAGCACGCACCTCTTGCCTGTCTGGGTGAGGGCAAAAACGGGGGCTGGACTCTGGAGCTGCAGCTTCGCCTCAGGCGCAACCATCTCCCTCACAGCCCGTGAGGCGCAGCTCCAAACCACGTCCGCATGCTCGGCTATCAGCTCAGCCTCCCTCTCGCCTATCCCCGAGGTGTGCACCACAAACCTCACGAGCCTGCTGTCGGTGAGCTCCTCAAGCATCTCTGCTCGCTCTCCCGGAACCACCACACCCACCCTGCGGTATCCCTGAGCAAGCGCGAGCCTGGCACCCGCAAGCTGGTCTATCTCAGCCCTCTCAGACACCAGCATGCACCCCAGCTCCTGCAGCCTGCGCTGCGTCTCGGGTATGGGGGTGGTGCTCTCAAGCACGGGTATAACAGCACCAACCGCCCTCACAACCCTGCCCAGGCTGGCAACCACGCTTCCAGCTCCGTCGCACATCACCACCGCCGCATCCAGCACGCCCTCGTCCAGGCAGTCAGCCAGCATCTCGTGGGCACCCCAGCTCACGCTGGGCGTGGTGAGCTCAAGCACACGCTCGGTGCTGAAAAGCCCCAGCTCCTCCATGTGCTTCCTGAGCACCCTCTCAATGCTCTCCCTGCTCTCCTCCTCATGCCCGAAGGCGCCGCTCCTCAGCGGACACCTCCTGAGCTTCGGCTCCTCCAGCACCTTTATCTCGCCATCCTCCACCCTCACCCTCGCCTTGACCATCTCAAGCTCATGCACACCCACATACCTTCTCATCCACACGCCTCCCTGCTTTTAAGAAATCCCGCCGCATCTGCCCTGCAGCGCACGCAGTGGCGCATCTGGGGCAGGTATGCGGAGCAGAGCTCCCGCAGCCTCTCCACCTCTTCAGCAGAGGGCTCCCGCATGCCCGCGAACCTGCTGCCCCTTACAGGAATCAGAGGGATGATGTTGTGGATTCTCGCACCTGCAAGTGCCGCAAGCCTGGCGATCTCCGGAATTTCCTCACCGTTAACCTCCGGGATGTAAACTGTGTTCACCTTAACCACAAAACCCATTCTGCATGCCTCCTCAAGCCCCTTCCACTGCCTCTCAGCGTGAACCCTCCAGCCCTCATAGCCAGTCAGCCTCCTTCCGCCATACTCCACCCACGAGTACACCTTGGACCAGGCTTCCGGGGAGAGGGCGTTGATGGTTACGGTTACAAAGTTCACACCCGCCCGCTTCAGCTCCCCGGCAGCCTCAGGAAGAAGCAGCCCGTTGGTGCTCACGCACAGCATCAGCTCCGGATAGCGCTCCCTCAGCATCCTGAAGGTCTCAAGGGTCTCGGGATTGGCAAGCGGCTCCCCTGGACCGGCTATTCCAGCCACGCTCACCCGTGGAATGCGAAGCAACACTTGCGAGAAGTGCTCCACCGCTTCCTCCGGAGAGAGCAGCCTTGCGGTAACTCCAGGTCTTGACTCATTCACGCAGGAGTACCTGCGCAGGCAGTAGTTGCACTGCATGTTGCATCTCTTTGCCACCGGCAGGTGCACCCGTGCATGAGTCTCGCACGCGGCGGCGCTGAAGCATGGATGCCTGTGCACATCCCACATAATCACACATCAGGATATGATGATATTTAAACTTTACCTGTGCACAGTGTAAAGACCCGGCACTCCCGGAGTGTGCAGTTGCAGCTCAGCCTACTCAATCTCCAGAGCCTCGCGGAGAGCGTTTTTCAGTGCCCTGCCTTCCCCCACGATTATAACGTGCTCCCTGCCGTGCTTCTTCACCTTCACCCCGTGCTTCCTGGAAATCTCCAGCAGCCTTGCGGGCGTCAGTCTGTCGGTGAGCCTGATTCTCGCCCACCTTCCGGACCTGGGGAGGCGCGGATAAAACCTGGCTGGAGCTGGCGCCTCCTCCCTGTAGACACCCCCTTTTCGTATGCTCTCAAACACCTCCGTCCACCTCTCCAGAAACTCGCTGCCGAGCTGCTCGGCGCTTGTGAAGATGCGCATCTGTGCCTCGTCAAGGGCTGCCTCTATTCTCATGAGAATCTCCGGCTCCTCCGTACCCCTGCTGCGGAGGTCGTTGAGCAGGCTCTTTGCATTTCTGAGAAGCTCGCTAACACCCTCTGCCCTGCCCCCCTGCCTGAGCACCTCCACCAGCATGTCCATGGTCGCCAGCCACCTCTGCGCCAGCATGTCCCTACGGCTCACCGTCGCACCTCCTGGTCTCCACGTACTCGCTTGTAAGGTAGCGGTATGCAGAGTAAGCGGCAGTAACGCCCTCGGCAACACTTATTATAGCCTGCCTGAACCCTCCTGCGGTGACATCGCCTGCTGCAAAAACGCCCGGCAGGCTGGTCCTCGCCTGCTTGTCTGTGACTATCTCGCCCCTCTCATTCACCTCCACACCCAGCTTCCTTGCAAGCTCGCTCCTGGGTATGCCGCCTATCGCCACAAACACCCCTTCAACCTCAAGCCTCTCCTCCCTGCCACGCCTCTGCATCACCACCCCCGTGACCACCTCATCACCCAGAATCTCAACCACGTTGGTGTGGTTTACAACCTCAATTTTCGGATTCTCCTCAACCTTCTTCAGATTCGGCGGCTCCGCATGCAGGCTCTCGTCCCTGCACAGGATGAACACCCTCTCCGCATACTCCGCCAGCAGCAGCGCCTCCTTAGCTGCTCCATCGCCCCCGCCCACAACCGCCACCCTCCTGCCCCTGAAGAGCGGCGCATCGCACAGGGCGCAGTAGTACACACCCCTGCCCTCAAACCTCTCAGCATTTTTTGCTGGCAGCTTCCTGTGCACAGTGCCTGTTGCCAGGATAATGCTCTTAGCCTCATACCTGTCAGAGCGGGTGAGCACTTCAAAGCCGTTGCACCCCCTCTTTATATCCTCCACCCGCTCCTCCACCAGCTCAACACCGTAATGTGCTGCATGCTCAAGCAGCCTCTCCGCCAGCTTGCCCCCGGGAATGCTGACAAAGCCAGGGTAGTTCTCAACCAGCGTGGTGGTGGCTATCAGCCCTCCCGCATCCTCGCCAACTATGAGAGTGCGCAGGTTCAGCCTCCCCGCATACATTCCAGCGCCAAGACCTGCAGGACCGGCACCAACAACACACACGTCATACACTCAGATCACCCCATAAACCCTGACACACCCGGGGCATAAATACTTTCTGGCTTTCCCCAGATAAGCCCCGGCACCTGCGCTACTGGAAGGGAATAGGGTGTGTGATGAGCATAGCGACAGCCTGCAGCATGCTCAGCTTGCCACTCCGTAATCCGAAAGCTTTTTAATATGGTGGAGAGAGGTAGCATGAATGCGAGGCTACTTAGCTTTCCTGCTGGCTGGCATGGTGCTGGGAGGCGGCGCCTTCATGCTTCTCTCAAAGACCGTCAGCGCCGTGCCTCCAGACCGGGAGGAGATATACGAGCTGTTCCAGTGCCCCTGCTGCGGGCAGCCGATAAGTGCGGGATGCTGCGAGCTCGCGGTGGAGAGGAAGGCTTATGCTGATGGACTCATAGATGCGGGGCTTGACAGGGAGGAGGTTATACTCAGGTACATTGAGAGGTATGGCATAGACTCCTTCAGGAACGAGAACCTGAAGGAGGAGTACCGCAGGAAGCTGCTGGAAAAAGCACCCGAAAACAGACCCGTGGTTGAGGCTGAGACCACCGAGCTTGACCTGGGCGAGGTGAGCGTGGCTGGCGGCACGGTTGTGAGGGAGGTCAGGATAACCAACTCCGGCAAAAGGGAGCTTGAGCTCTTCAGCCTCTACACCTCCTGCAGCTGCACCACAGCTTCGCTGGTTTACCGGGGCTATGAAAGCGATAGGTACGGGATGGAGGCTGGCACCCTGAATCTCGCCCTTGAGCCTGGAGAGAGCGCGGTGCTTCGCATCTACTACGACCCCACCGTGCACAGCGACCTGAGAGGGCTGGTGATTCGCAGCGTGTACCTGCGCACCTCAGACCCGGTTACCCCAGTGCTGACAATAAGGCTCAGACTGGTGCAGGTGGAGTAGCTACGATAAGATTTTTAATGGGTAACCTTGGGAATGGTTTAGATGGTGCTTGAGAGGCTTGGCGAGTCGCTGAGCGGTGTTATAAGGAGGATCACCAGAGCAGGGGCACTTGATGAGAAGCTTGTTAAAGAGCTTGTGAGAGAGATTCAGAGGGCTCTTCTGAGCGCGGACGTGAATGTAAAGCTGGTTCTTGAGCTCTCAAGACGTATTGAGGAGAGAATGCTTAAGGAGAAGCCGCCCGCAGGCTTGAGCAGACGTGAGCATGCGGTGAAGGTTGTTTACGAGGAGCTCCTCAGCCTCTTAGGAGGGGGAGCGCATGCAGGCATGCCATCAAAGGCGAGGATAATGATGGTCGGACTCCAGGGCTCGGGCAAGACCACCACCACCGCCAAGATTGCCAGGTACTTCCAGAAGCGTGGTCTGAGAACCGCCATAATAGCCGCCGACACCCAGCGCCCGGCAGCTTACGAGCAGCTTGTGCAGCTTGTGGAGAAGTACAGGATTCCTGTTCTCAGGAAGGAGGGGGAGAGCAGCGCAGTCGGGATTGTCAAAAGTGCTCTGGAGGAGGCGGGGAAGGCTGACATACTTATCCTTGATACCGCAGGCAGGCACAGAAGCGAAAGCGAGCTTTTTGAAGAGATGGAAGAGCTTGCGAGCGTTTTTGAACCAGATGAAAAGCTTCTGGTCATTGACGCAGGCATGGGACAGCAGGCTGGGGCTCAGGCTGAGGCGTTCTCCAGCAGGATAGGCATAACCGGCGTCGTCCTCACGAAGCTGGACGGCTCTGCAAGGGGCGGAGGTGCGCTTTCTGCGGTTGCCGCAACAGGCGCACCGGTGCGCTTCATCGGCACGGGAGAAGGCATTGACGACATTGAGGAGTTCAATGCTGAGCGCTTCATATCCCGGCTTCTCGGCATGGGTGATATACAGGCGCTTATTGAGAGGGCGAAGGACACGCTTGACGATGAAGCAGCAAAGGACATGCTGAAGGGGGAGTTCACGCTGGACGACCTGTATGCACAGATTGAG
This sequence comes from archaeon, assembly GCA_026989875.1. Taxonomy (GTDB): domain Archaea; phylum Hydrothermarchaeota; class Hydrothermarchaeia; order Hydrothermarchaeales; family BMS3B; genus JAADFH01. The sequence goes on along the minus strand of JALSIP010000099.1, from coordinate 2,637 downwards.
TCCCTCAGGAAGATGGGTCCGCTGTCAGGGCTTCTGAGCATGCTTCCGGGGTTTGCCGGGGGCATGCCCAAGGAGGTGGCGGATATAACCGAGAGCAGGATGAGAAGGTTTCTGGTGATAATGGACTCCATGACGAGGGAGGAGAGGAAAAATCCCAGGATAATCAACGCTTCAAGGGTGCGCAGGATTGCTCTTGGCTCTGGAAGCAGGGTGGAGGAGGTGAAGGAGCTGCTCAGGTATCATGCCACAATGAAGAAGGCTATAAAGAGCTTCAGGAAGGGCAGAGGAAGAGGCTTTACGCAGCTTGCCAGGATGATGCGGGGAATGAAAATCTGAGGAGGTGCCAGATGAGGGTCTTCAAGTATCACGGCACGGGCAACGACTTCGTGCTGGTTGAGAATCTGAATCTGAGCATTGAGGAGGAAGCCAAGCCGGAGCTTGCGAGGAAGCTGTGCAACCGCAGGCTCGGAGTGGGTGCAGATGGCATGCTGCTGGTTGAGCCTTCAGAGCGCTCGGATGTGAGGTTCAGGTACTTCAACAGCGACGGCAGCGAGGCTGGAATGTGCGGGAATGGCATGAGGTGCTTTGCCAAGCACGTTTACGACTTCAGCATCGTGGGCAGCAGGTGCATGCGGGTGGAGACGCCATCGGGAGAGGTTGAGGTGTGCGTGGTTAGCTCTAAGGGGGCAAGGGCGGATGTCAGGGTGAACATGGGAGTGCCCGAGTTTGAGCCTTCTAAGGTGCCGGTGATGGCAGAGGCAGAGGTGCTCGGGATGAGGCTTGAGACGCCGGCAGGTGAGCTGGAGGTGAGCGCGGTGAACACCGGCGTGCCCCACGCTGTGGTTTTCGTGGAGGATGTGGAGGCTGTGGATGTTGAAACCCTCGGAAGAGCCGTGCGCTGGCATTCCGTGTTCCCGGAGGGTGCCAACGTGAACTTTGTCCAGGTGGTGGATGGCATGCTGAGGGTGCGCACCTACGAGAGGGGTGTGGAGGCAGAGACTCCAGCCTGCGGCACCGGCATAACCGCCTGCGTTGCGGTTGCGCTGGAGCTGGGAATGATAGAGGGTGAGGAGTTTAAGGTGCTTGCAAGGGGCGGAGAGCTTGCGGTGAGTGTGGAGAGGGGTGAGGGGAAGATGTGCCTGTTTCTCACCGGACCTGCGGTCAGGGTTTTCAGAGCGGAGGTGGATGCGCTTGAAGGGCATTGAGAGGCTGAAAGAGATTGACAGGCGCTGGGCTGAGCGCTGGAGCAGGGAGAGGCTCTTTGAGGCTGATCCTGACAGCAGGGAGAAGGTTTTCGTTACCTTCCCCTTCCCCTACATGAACGGTCCCCTGCACCTGGGGCATGCCTTCACATCAACCAGGGTGGATGTTTACGCCAGGTTCAAGCGCATGCAGGGGTACAACGTGCTCTTCCCCTGGGCGTGGCACCTCACCGGCGAGCCGATTGCAGGCGCGGCGGAGAGGGTGAAGAGGGGTGATGAGGCGCAGCTCAGGATTTTCAGGGAGGTTGACGGCGTACCCGAGGAGGAGCTGAAGAAGTTCACAGAGCCAGAGTACATAGCCAGGTACTACATACGGGAAGCCAGAAGGGTGCTGCACGAGCTGGGGCACAGCATTGACTGGCGCCGGGAGTTCACCACCACCAGCCTGAATCCCGCCTTCTCCAAGTTCATTGAGTGGCAGTACCTCACGCTGAGGGACAAGGGCTACGTGAGCAAGGGCACGCATCCTGTGGTGTGGTGCCCCCACGATGCCTCACCCACCGGAGACCACGACAGGCTGATGGGTGAGGGGGTGTCGCCCACAAAGTTCGTGCTGCTGAAGTTTCCCTTTGAGGATGCATTCTTGGTTGCCGCCACCCTGAGACCCGAGACGATATACGGCGTGACCAACATGTGGGTAAATCCGGAAGCCACCTACGCTATGGTGAGGGTGAACGGCGAGCGCTGGGTGGTGAGCGAGCAGGCGGTGCCGAAGCTCAGGGAGCAGAAGGATGAGGTGGAGGTTGAGGCAAAGCTGAGCGGTGCCGAGCTGCTCGGCAGGCACTGCACAGACCCGGTGAGCGGCAGGAAGGTGCCGGTGCTCCCCGCAAGCTTCGTTGACCCTGACAGCGCCACCGGGGTGGTTATGTCGGTGCCGTCCCATGCACCCTACGACTATGCCGCGCTGAAGGAGCTGCAGCGCACGCCCGAGAGGGCGGAGAGGTACGGGGTGAGCCGCGAGGTGATTGAGGGCATTGAGCCCATATCGCTGATAGAGACCCCCGGCTACGGCGAGCACCCCGCCATTGAGGTGTGCGAGCAGATGGGCATTGAGAGCCAGGATGACCCCCGCCTGGAGGAGGCTACGGAGCGGGTTTACAGGGATGAGTACTACAAGGGCGTGCTCAGGAAGAACACCGGCAGCTACGCCGGAATGCGGGTGGAGGATGCCAAAGACAGGCTGGTCTCTGACTTCATCGCTATGGGTATAGCGGATGTGATGTACGAGCTCTTAGAGGAGGTGGTGTGCAGGTGCGGCACCAGGTGCATGGTGAAAATACTGAAGGACCAGTGGTTCCTGAAGTACAGCGACGAGAGCTGGAAGGCTAAGGTCAGAGAGGCGCTGGCAGGAATGAGAATACTTCCAGAGGAGGCA
>JALSIP010000098.1 GCA_026989875.1 archaeon | reverse complement strand
GGAGGTGCACGAGAGGCTGCCATACCCGGGAGGGAGGTTCACCAACATCGTGTATAAGGGCTACCACCTGTCAACGGGAGCGCTGCACATGATACCCCACGGAAGAAAGGGTCCCTTGGGCGAGATGCTGAGAGAACTCGGCGCCAGCGTGGAAATTCTGCCGTCTTCGCCACAGGCTGTGTTCAGGGTTGGAGGAAAGGACTACGGGATGGAGGAGCTGCCCTCTGTTTTCCCGGCAGGTGAGAAGCTCAGGGCTGCAAAGGTGCTTGCCCTGATGAAGCTGGGCAGGTGCAGGGCTGAGGCAGGGGAGAGCTACGGGGAGTGGCTTGAAAGACAGGGTTTCGGAGACAGGGTGCTGAGACTGGCTGACGCCTTCACCGGATGGTGCCTGAGCCTCAGGGCTCATCAGGTGCCAGCTAAGGAGGTTATCGCACAGGTGCGAAACCTGAGCAGGCTGGGGGAAACGGGAATCCCCGCGGGAGGATGCAGGGGGGTGATTGAAGCGCTGGTTGAGGTGCTGGAGAGTGAGGGGGGCAGGCTGGTGCTGAACAGCAGGGTTGAGAGGGTGGCTGGAAAGCCCTGGGAGTATGAGGTGAGCACCGGCGAGGGCAGGAGAAGGGCGGAGGTGGTGGTGAGCAATGCAGGGCTGAGGAGAACGGCGAGAATTGCCAGGGACGTGCTTCCTGAGGACTGCCTGAAGAGGCTGGAGGGGATAAAGCCCGTGCCGGGGGTGAAGGTGAGCGTGGCGTGCGATGAGCCGGTGCTGGGACATTCGGGGGTGGTGTTTACGCCAGATGCCGAGAGGGTGTGCGGAATGAATGAGGTCACCAACGCCGTGCCTGAGCTTGCACCGGAGGGAAAACACCTGCTCATGGCGCACGCGGCGCCAGCAGGCGGCAACCTGAGAAGGGAGGCTGAGCTGGCTGTGCAGGACCTGCACCGCCTTATACCGGAGTTCAAAAGGAGGTGCAGGGTTATAGCGGTGCAGACCTACAGCGGAGAGTGGCCTGTGAACCACGCCCCGAGCGGCAGCCACCTGCCCCCGAATACCCCCGCAGGCGGATTCTACATTGTGGGCGACGGAATAAAGCCAGAGGGCTGGATGGAGACAGAGGGCATAGCCATGGGAGTGAAGCTGATGCTTGAGCACCTCTCCAGAGCCCGCGACCTTTGAAAATTTAAAACATTTTTGCACGGAGGGGAAAGATTTATATCGTGGAAAGTATATTGTGTAATGCATATGTCTGCAGTGGATATATTCCTGCACCATAAACCAAGAAAAGTGCTCAGATTTATAAAAAACAAACGTAATGTAAGTATTCTGGATGTTGCACAAAATACTGATACTACTTATGCGCATACGTTTAATCTCATAAAGAAACTTGAGAGTGCCGGCATATTGGAGACAAGTAAAGCAGGACGAAAGACTGAAATCTCAATTACTGATAAAGGCATTAGAGTATGCAGACTTATAGATGAAATTGAGAGGACAGTCAGAAGTGATGCAGATTTTAAGCAGGATAAAGGCATTGAAAAGCTTGAATATTACAGAGACAGGGTAAAAAATGTAATATCAAGAGATTATAAAAAAGATTGCAGAAATATGCGCATGATTCTCGGTAGATACAGGCAGATTATCAGAAAAATGCGTCCTAAGAGCAAAAAAGGGAAAGAGCTTCGTGGCGAAATTCTCAGAGAGATTGAGGATGCCCTATGCAGGCTGAGAAAGTGAAGCTGGCTGCTATTTATGTTAGAGTTTCAACAGAGGACCAGGCAAAAGAGGGCTTCTCTCTTTCAGCGCAGCTTGAGAGGCTGAGAAGCTACTGCTCAGCCAGGGGATGGGAGGTTTACAGGGAGTACGTGGATGATGGCTACTCGGGAAAGACCACAGCAAGACCGGCTTACAGGAGAATGATGGAGGAAATTGACTCGTGGGATGTTCTGCTTGTAATGAAAATGGACAGAATACACAGAAACATGAAGAATTTTATGGAAATGATGGAGCTGCTGCGCAGAAAGGGTAAGGAGTTCGTGAGCATGACCGAAAGCCTGGACACAAGCACAGCCATGGGCAGGTTCGTGGTTGACATAATCCAGAGGATTGCACAGCTTGAGAGCGAGCAGATAGGGGAGAGGGTGTTTGCAGGCATGGAGCAGAAGGCGAGAACAGAGCTGGAAAAGCTTGGAGACAGGCACCCCTACCTAGGCTTTGCCCACCCCTATGGCTATGATTACTCCGGGGGAAAGCTGAAGGTGAACGAGAGGGAGGCTGAGTACGTCAGGCTGATATTCCGTGAGTATCTCAAGGGCAGAACCATGGAAGAAATCTGCAGAATGCTTAACAGGATGTCTGTTCCAACAAAGAAAGGAGGAAAATGGGCAAAATATACAATTTCACGAATTTTAAAGAATCCAGTGTATGCAGGATACATAGAGTGGAATGGAATTATTAAAAAAGGCTTACACGAGCCGATAATAGATGAAGAAACCTTTACTTCTGTTCAGAAGCTTCTTGAGGCAAGGGGCGGCACCCCTGTGCGGCTCAGTCCCGGTAAACAACGGTAGTCCGTTGTTTACTGTGCGGTGGCTGCTCTCCCCCTGTGGAGCCGGCAGCCACCGGGGAGGCTGAGCCGGGCTTTGCGGCACACCTCTGCTCCAAGCGGTGCTCGCCGCTTTTGCGATGCCCACAGGTGGCTCGGAGCAGATGGCGGATTTTAAAAACCGTTGCACTGTGCAACAATTTCTGAAATTCCGCGGAATGCTGTCAGAGATTATATTGTTGATAATATACCTTATAAAATATACTTTATGCAATATAATTTTACTTTTTTCAAAAATGCTGCTGCCGTGGCATGTGCCGTCATGGCATGGTGGCGCGCTGAATGCGGTGCCGGGGTGATGGCTTACAAAAATTCTTGTGTTTTTAGAAATTCCTCCACCTCACGCGCCGTGGGCAGACCCGCACGAGCCCCCACCTGTGCTATGCACCTTGCGGCAACAAAGTTTCCCAGTCTGGCGCAGATCTCCGGCTTGTAGCCCCTGAGCAGTCCAAAGAGAAAGCCTGCGGCGAAGGCGTCGCCCGCGCCGGTGGTGTCCACCACCTCGGTGCTCACAGCCGGCACGCTCACCTCCTCCTCCCCAACAACCGTGCATCCCTCGGCGCCTCTTGTAACAGCCACCATCCCCGCGCCCAGCTCCAGCAGCATCTCCGCCCCTCTCGTGCCCCTGTTTCCGGTCAGCAGGAACAGCTCCTCCTCATTCACGAACACCACCCTGCTTGCGGCTATCAGCTCCTTCAGCTCCACCAGGCATCTGCCTTCTGCGTAGAGCATGCCGGGGGCAAAGCTCACCCTTCCCCCTGCCCTCCTGGACAGCTCAAGCTGCATCTCAAATCCCCTGTCCCCCACGAAGGAGGACATGTGCACAATTTCAGCCCTCTGTGCATACTCTATGCACTTCTGACTGAGCTCCACCTGATCATTGGCACCCGGGTGAACATACAGACATCGCTCGCCTCTTCGGTCCACCAGGGCAATAACCACCCCCGTCGGAGCTCCGAGCCTTGCAACGCACGCTGTATCCACCCCTTCCCTCTCAAGCTCTCCGAGCAGAAACTTCCCCTCCTCATCCCGTCCAACGGCGCCGATAAAGCCTGTGCTCACCCCGAGCCTCGCGAGACCCGCGATGGTGTTTGCGGCGCTTCCGCCAGCGCTCTTCCTGCTATCCAGCACCCTCACCTCCTCCCCCGGCTCTGCAATCCTCTCAACTAGGTAAAGGCGGTCAACATTCAGAGCGCCCACACCCACGACCTGCATGCTGAGCAGTTGCGCATGCCTGCAATAAAAATTTACTTGCAGAGGCTAAGCTTCTCCCCGCGTACATGCCCTCAGTGAAGGTGGGGTGCTGCGGTTTCCCGGGGGGTATGAGGCGATACTTCAGCCGGTTCAGCCTTGCAGAGGTGCAGCAGACCTTCTACAAGCCCCCGAGAAAGGAGACCCTCAGGAGGTGGCGGGCAGCGGCTGGCAGAGACTTTGAGTTCACCCTGAAAGCCTGGCAGCTCATCACCCACCCTCCCGGACCCACCTACCGCAGGGCAAAGATAGAGGTTGAGGAAGGCAGGCGGAGCAGGTACGGCTTCTTCCGTCCGACAGAGGAGGTGCACGCTGCGCTTGAGGCGAGTCTTGAGGCTGCACGTGAGCTGAAGGCAAGCGTGCTGCTATTCCAGTGCCCGCCGAGCTTCACCCAGAGCGAGGAGAATGTGGACAACCTCAGGCAGTTCTTCAGCAGTCTTGGCAGAAGCAAGATGCTGCTTGCGCTTGAGCTCCGCTCATCCTGGGACAGGGAGCTGCTGAAGGAGCTCATTGAAGAGCTCGGGCTCGTGCACTGCGTTGACCCCCTGAGGGAGGAGCCCCTCAGCTCAGGCACCGCATACTTCAGGCTGCACGGCAGGTATAACGGCAGGCGGATAATCTACTCCCACACCTACTCCTCAGAAGAGCTTGAGCTCCTGCTTGAGCGGGCTCTCAGGCACCACTCAGCCTACGTGCTCTTCAACAACCTCAACATGGCTGAAGACGCCGCGAGGTTTGAGCGGCTCTTCACTCAAAGGCTCGGCGCCCGCTGAGCTTCCTCTCCACCTCCGGCATGAGCTTCCTCAGCTCCTCCCCGCCCAGCAGCTTCACCCTCCTCAGCCCGTGCATCTCCCGCAGCGCATTCACATCACCCGCCGGCAGGGCTATCCCGCTGGAGAGAAGTCTGAGAAGCGCCCTGCGGTAGCTCTCTGGAAGCCTGCGCCCTCGCCTGCTCCTCATCATCTCCGCATACACATCAACACCCTCCCTGCACGCTGCCACGCACCTCCAGCAGCCTGAGCAGGTAAATATCTCCCTCCTGAGGTGAACGGGTGCGCTTTCGGCACCCCCGAGTTTAACGGCAATGCACACCCTGCTGCACCTGCAGCATGCTGTGCACTCACCCAAGTCCCAGCGCCTCCACCGCAAGCTCTGTGAAGAAAACCACCTCTCCGCCGAGCTGCTTGCGGAGCAGGAAGGCACAGTTACCGCAGGCAACCAGGTAGGGTGCCCCCTCCGCCTCCTGCAGCCTGCGCCTGCCTGCCCTGAGCGCAAGCTCCTCATCAGCAAGCATGAGCGCCGAGCCGCAGCACTCATCCCCCACCCTCACCAGCTCGGCTCCCGTGGCTATTGCAAGCCGCTCCAGCGCATCCCTGCCCGCGATGCTCAGCTCAGGGACAAACAGATTGCACGGATTCTGCACCGCCACCCTGCGCCTTACTCTGCGGAACTCAAGCTCGTGCATCATGCCATCCAGCAGCTCAAGCACGTGCATCACCTTCGTTTCGCTGTACTCCACCCCCAGCTCCGAGAGCACGCTGTTGACCCTCCTGCGGGTGCTCCTGCTCTCAAGCTCCTGCACAGCCCTCCTAAGCATCGCCGTGCAGGTGCCGCACAGGGTGAGCACGCCCTCATGCTCGGCAGCCTGTGCCAGCGTATAGGCAGCTAAGGTGAGCCAGTCATCGCTCACCGAAGGCACGAACACCGAGGAGCAGCATACAAAGCGCTCCGGCTCAACAACCTCAAAACCCAGCCCCTCAAGCAGCCTCCTCGCCGAAGCTTCATATTCAGGAAAGTGAGTCAGCACCATGCAGCCGGGGTAAAGCATCCACGTCATTTCAATAATACTGGAGATGATTAACGTTGCATCAGGGAATATGGGAAAAAGGTGGCTCAGGGAGAAGAAGCGAGATTATTACTACAGAAAAGCCAAAATGGAAAACTACCGCTCCAGAGCCGCATACAAGCTTCTGCAGCTCAGTTCAAAGTTCAGGTTTCTTAGGCGGGGTTTCAGGGTCATTGAGCTGGGCTGCGCACCCGGCGGCTGGACGCAGGTTGCCTCACGCATCGTTGGTGAGGAGGGCAGGGTCGTGGGCGTTGACCTGCAACGTGTGGAGTGGGTGGCAGAGAACGTTGAGGTCATTCAGGGAGACTTCACCTCGCAGGAGGTGCGGCTAAGGCTCAGGGAGCTCATGCCCGAGTGTGAGGTGGTGCTGAGCGATGCCTCTCCAGGAATAAGCGGAGTGTGGAGCGTTGACCATGCCAGGAGCATCGCCCTCTGCGAGGCTGCCCTTGAAATTGCGGAGGAGCATCTTGTGGATGGCGGCACGCTGGTCACCAAGGTGTTTCAGGGTGACATGCTGCAGGAGTTTCTCGGAAAGCTGCGCAGCCGTTTCAGGCATGTCAGGATTGCAAAGCCCGGGGCAAGCAGAAAGCGCAGCGCCGAGGTTTATTTAGTTGCTCTCGGGTACAGGAAGATGGCTGAGTGATGCAGCGATGAAGCGTGTGCTGCTTCTGCTTCTGCTGCTGGTGCCTGCTGCAGCAGGTGCGCAGGTGTGCGATGTTTACAATATTGAGAATGCGGGCGACACTCCAGCCTTTTCCGTGAGGAACCTGTTGCTGGAGCCGCAGGTGGCGGCACCCTACACCCCCGTGCGTGCGAGCCTTGAAGTTGAGTTCAGGAAAAGCGGAAATGTGAGCATCACCTTCCTCAGGCGAGCTGGAGAGGAGCAGGTGTACAGGGGTGGAGCTGAGCCGGGGAGGGTGCTGAGTTTCGGCATACCCTTCAGCGCACCCCCAAAGCCGGGCACCTACAGGGCGGTCTTCAGGATAAACCACGAGGCAGAGGACGGGTGCACGCTGGCATACCTCACCGCAACGCTGCGGGTGGTGAAAGCCAAGCCAGCTCCCGAGGTTGTGCTTACATCGCCTGCCGACGGTGCGGTGGTTGTGGTGGGGAGGGAGGTGATGATAGACGGGGTTGTGCCGCCGGGGAGCAACATAACAGTGAAAGCCAACGGCACTGTGCTGGGGCACAGCCTGCCGCTGCTCTGGAAGCCAGAGAGGGCGGGGGTTTACACCATCACCCTGAACGTCTCGCTCTGGGGAAGCAGACCCGGCCACAGCATCAGAGTGCTGGCGGTGAACACCAGCGGTGTGAGCTGGCTATCCCTGCCCGAGCCTGTGCTCAGGCTGCACGCTGCAGGCACGAGCATCGTTGCTGTAACCGAGCGGAATGTTTACCTCGTTGAGAGCTCCGGCAGGGCGGTGAAGCTCGCAAACTTCAGCACCACCCCGGAGAGCGTTACCCACAGCAGCATGATACTGCTTGCCCATGACTCCACCCTCTACCTCTTCAATGGCAGTCACTTAGTATGGAAGAAGAGGGTGGTGGTTCAGCCCGAGCGCATAGCGGTTAGCCATTCAGGTGTGGTGGTGCTGGGCATGGGAAAGCTGTACCTCCACGACACCCGAGGGATGCTGCTCAAGGTCGTGGAGCTGGGCTCAAAGCCGGAGATGCTTGCCGCCGGGGACGAGCTCATTGCCACAGCCTCGGGGGACAGCGTGGCAGCCTACGCCTACACCGGCAGGCTGCTCTGGAACACCAGCCTCTACGAGAGGGTGTACGACGTGGAGGTGCTCGGCTCCGAGGTGCTGGTCCTGCTTCCAGGGAGAGTCGTGAGCATAGCCAACGGCACGCCAGAGGAGCTTCTGAGCTTTGCCTGGAAGGCTGAGCATATGAGCGCCGGCAGGAAGGGTATCGTGCTGAGCTCGCCCTCGGAGGCGAGGATGTACACCAGAGATGGCAGGCTCGCGGGCTGGCTGCGCTCGGGTATGGGGATAGGCGGAGGGGTGGTTGATGCTGCTGGCAGGGGTGTGGTGCTGGTAGCAGGGAGGCTGGCTGTACTTTCACCTCCAGAGAAGCAGCCCGTGGAGATACCCCTACTACCCATAGCGCTTGCCCTCGGAATAGCTGCCATCTCGGGTGCGGGTGTGCTCATCTGGAAGAGACAGAGGCAGAAGCGCAGAAGGGAGATGGTAAAGCTCAGAACCGCCAGGGTGGCAAAGAGCATAAAGCTTGAGAGCACCGCAGCCGTTGACAGCACCACCGACAGACTCAAGCGTGAGGTTGAGGGTGCATACCACAGGGTGCGGGAGCTTGACCCATGCCTGCCTGCCTACTTCAGGGGCGTGGCGCTGCAGGTTGCTGAGGCGGTGCATTCGGCTGACGACATCTCGCTGAGGCACTCGCTGAGCCGTGCCGCCGAGATAGCGGTGCCGCTGCTGTGCGATGCCATGGAAGACTGGAAGAACATGGAGGTGTACAGCAGCGAGCCAGCCTCCAGTGAATGCTCGCCTCCCGCCTTCAGGATAAGGGGGAAGCTGACCGGGGAGGAGGTGGAGAGGCGGCTGGCGGAGGTTGACAGGGAGATCGCCAACGCCTTGGGATACCTGTCCACAGCACCGCCCGCATCGCTATGGAGGGTTGCCATGAAGGTGGCAAAGGCTGCGGAGAGCGAGAAGGCACGGCAGGGCTACTATGAGGTTGCGGCATACCTGCTGGACTGCGTGGAGCACATGCTCTCGGAGGGCGAGCTCAGCAGAAGGCTGAGAAGGTAGCTCAGGAGTAACGGGAGAATATCCTCCTCAGAAGAGAGTTGAGCTCCTGCCTGCGCTGCCTTCTCCTCCTCTCGTGCACCACCTCCACTCCAGCACCGCCATGCCTGGAGCGCTTGACACGGATGCGAACGAAGATGGGCTGCTCCACCACCTCACCGACCACCAGCGCTGTCCCCGGCTCAAGCTGCCTGATTTCCTCCTCCATCTCCTGGGTGAAGCCCTCTATGCTCTGACTTATAGCCCTGAGGTCGTTGGGGTTGGTGACCTTGAGTATTATCTGGGTGTTGCACTGGCTGAGCACGCTCTTGTCAATTCTCGCAGGACGCTGGGTTACAACGCACAGCCCCATGCCGAACTTCCTGCCCTCGCTGGCTATGGTGCGCAGCACCTTGTTGCAGGCTCTGGTGCCAAAGCCACGCTCGGGAGCGAAGTTGTGCGCCTCCTCTATCAGAAAGAGCAGCGGCGGTACCTTGCCACGCTTGCGGTCCTCAAATATCTCGGTAGCTACCCGCGATACCACCAGGTCCTGAATCTCGGGCTGCACACCTCTGAGGTTGATGATGGAGCACACACCGGGACGAACGAGCTCGGTGGTTTTTACGGGTGTGCCCTCAAAGATTCTGCTCTCTCTGAGCATCTCAAGAGCTGTGAGCAGGTTCCACTTCGCCTTGCTCTCGTGCTCCTGAACTATGCCTATGATGTCGTCTATGGTGTATTTTCCGTAGTTTTTTACTGTTTTGAGTGCCTCAAAGAGTATCCCCCGCTGCGTGTCGGTTATCTTGGCTGGCAGCATCTCAACGAATTCGCTCACGCTGAGACGGGTGATGTCAAGGCTGAGCTTGCGATCCGCCTGGGGGTTTACGCTGTGGCTGGGAGTGTACTCAACCACACCATCATACCCCTTAGGAGTGATGCGGTACTTCTCCATCAGCGCCAGCTCTCTCTGGCTGTCGTTGGGGTACCTGAGGGAGGCGTACTCACCGTGGGGGTCAACTATGACAACGGGCACCCTCTTCTCAAGAAGCTCCTCCACCAGAACGCCAACAGTGTAGCTCTTGCCAGCGCCGGTCTTGGCAAGCACGGCTATGTGCTTCTGAACCAGCTTGTTGGGGTTGAGGTACACGGGTATCTCGGCTCTACCGCCCAGGGTGCCTATGTAGATGCCGTTGCGACTGCCGAGCCTGAGGCTGCGCTGGATTATGCCGGCGTCTGCCAGGTAAACCCTCTCGCCGGGCTTGAAGGGTATCCTCGGCACCCTCAGCACGCCTTCGCTGCTGATGTAGCCTATAACTTTTGCCTTGGCAATTATCCTCTCGTCCTGCTCTTTGGGCTCAGAAGCCCCGGTTATCGCATTGAGGGTGTAGAGCTCGTTGTACCTCTTTATGCTCCTGACCTGCGCCAGAACCCAGCCGTAACGCTCGTGCTTTATTTTTACGTAGTCACCCCTCTCCAGACCGGCAGTGCTGGATACGAGAAAGTTGAACTCACCGTGCCCAACCTCACCGAATATCATCCCCACGATTTTCTGCATGTGTTACTCTCGGCAGGTGCATAGATAAACCTTGCGAGAGCCTGTGTCTGAATGTGTCAGAGTTGCCAAAAGCCCCCGGATATGCAGCAGCACACACACCCCGTGGGAAAATTATTTCAGTGGTGAATGTGCGGGGCTGGCTTATTTGAAATTCTGGAGGTGAAGCAGTTGATAGGAGAAACTGGAGGACAGCCTGTTCTCATAGTCTCAGAGGGTACGAGACGGACCAGGGGCAGGGATGCGCAGCGGACGAACATAATGGTGGCTCGTGTTATAGCTGAGGCTGTGAAGAGCACTCTTGGTCCGAGGGGCATGGACAAGATGCTGGTTGACACCATAGGCGATGTTGTGGTGACCAACGATGGTGCGACGATACTCAAGGAGATGGACGTTGAGCATCCGACGGCGAAGATGATGGTTGAGGTAGCCAAGACTCAGGAGAACGAGGTTGGCGACGGCACCACCACTGCGGTTGTGCTTGCGGGCGAGCTTCTGAAGAATGCGGAGGAGCTTCTTGAGCAGGAGGTTCACCCGACGATAATAGCCAGCGGCTACCGCATGGCTGCGGAGAAGGCGCAGGAGATTCTCAGCGAGATTGCCGAGAGCATTGATGTTGAGGATGACGCTCTGCTCAAGAAGATAGCCATGACGGCGATGACGGGCAAGGGTGCGGAGCTTGCCAAGGAGTACCTGGCGGAGCTCATAGTGAAGGCGGTTAGAGCGGTTGCCGAGAAGGAGAACGGCAGGTATGTTATAGACCCGGATGACGTCAAGCTTGAGAAGAAGGAGGGCGGCGCCGTTGAGGACACGGAGCTCGTCAACGGCATAGTCATAGATAAAGAGAGGGTGCACCCGGGGATGCCCAGAAAGGTGAAGGACGCTAAGATAGCGCTGATCAACGCACCCCTTGAGATAGAGAAGACGGAGTTTGACGCAGAGATAAGGATAACCGACCCGAACCAGCTGAAGGCGTTCATTGACGAGGAGGAGCGCATGCTCAGGGAGATGGTGGAGAAGATCAAAGCCAGCGGCGCCAGCGTGCTCTTCTGCCAGAAGGGCATTGACGACCTCGCACAGCACTACCTGGCAAAGGAGGGCATCTTTGCGG
>JALSIP010000097.1 GCA_026989875.1 archaeon | reverse complement strand
CACAGGCACGGACGGACTTTACATCCTGAACATCTCCAAACCAGAGGCACCTGAGGTTGTGTCAAGAATTCAAACCCAGGGTAATGCCTTCGGCTTTGCTGTACACGACGGCATGCTCTACATCGCCGATTACACCTCGCTGCTCGCCTACAACATCTCAAGCCTCAGCTCCCCTGCGCTGGTGAAGAGCATTCCCTACCCCTACAGCGGGTGATGATATGAGGGTGAGTGTGGGAACCAAGGTTATAGTGCTGGTGGGCTTTGTGATGACCATTCTCATCCTGGGACTTTTCACCTGGATATACGTTACAAACGAGCGTAACATGGAGAATCTGATGAGGGAGCAGGCGAAAAGCATAGCGGATCAGGTGGTGCTTTTCAGGCTGTGGAATGCCAAGACAAAAGAGAGGATAGAACCTGTTCTGTCAGTTCTTTCAAACAGGAGGTTTGCATACAAGTGGAGGATGATTTCCAAGAAACCCATCGGCACCGAGAACCTGCCTGCGAACGAGTTCCAGAGCAAAGCCATAGACACCTTCTACTACTCAGCAAACCCGGAGGCAGTTTACAGGGTGTACGAGAGCAACGGCAGGAAGTACTTTGAGTACGTGAGCCCCATAATCATGGAGAAGCCCTGCCTCAGGTGCCACATTGACCAGGGCTACCGGGAAGGAGACGTGCACGGCGCCATAGTGGTGAGAATTCCCATGGATGATGCGCTGAGCAACCTGGAGAAAACCAAGAAGAGCCTGTACATTTCGGCTGTGGTGCTGCTTGCCTGCACCACACTGCTTATCCACATGATAATCAGAAGAATAATCACCCTGAGACTTAACATGCTGAAGAACGCCCTGAGCCGTGTGGGCAGAGGCGATTACTCGGCAACGGTTGAGCTCAGGGGAAATGATGAGTTCGGTGAGGTGGCGGAGAGCTTCAACCGCATGGTGAAAGACCTGAGGAACAAGGAGAGGCAGATAATAAGGAGCGAGAAGCTTGCAACGGTTGGGAAGCTCGCCGCCGGTGTGGCGCACGAGATAAACAACCCTCTGGGTAACATCTCCCTCTACGCGCAGATGCTCCTGTCAAAGGTTAAAGACAGGGAGGCGGTGAAGAAGCTGAGGATTATTGAGGAGCAGGCGACGCAGGCAGCAAAAATAGTCAAAAGCCTGCTGGAATTCTCAAGACAGGCTGAGCCCAGGCTGCAGAGGTTGTGCATGAACGACATAGCAGATAAGGCGCTGGAGGTGCTTCAGCCGCAGTTATCCATAAATAATATAATGGTGATAAAAAATTTTAATAGGCACCTGCCAGGGGTCAACGCCGACCCCGTGCAGATGCAGCAGGTGCTGGTGAACATAATAAAGAACGCCATTGAGGCGATGCCAGAAGGAGGCAGACTGATGGTTAGAACTTTTGCAAGAGATGGCGAGGTGGTTGTGGAGGTCTCGGATACCGGCGAAGGTATACCCGAGGAGCACCTCTCCAGAATATTTGACCCTTTCTTCTCAACCAAGGAGGTGGGCAGGGGCACAGGTCTGGGGCTGAGTGTCAGCTACGGTATTGTTGAAAGGCATGGAGGAAGGATTGAGGTTGAATCTGAGCCAGGTAAAGGCTCAACCTTTAGAGTCGTGCTTCCGGCAGGTGATGAGAATGGCAAGGATACTGGTGGCGGAGGATGACGAGAATCTGAGAGCTGGAATAGAGGAGATGCTCAGGGAGGAGGGGTATGAGGTGGAGAGCGTTAGCAACGGAGAGGAGGCGCTGGAGAGAATCAGGCAGGGCAACTACGATGTGCTGCTCACAGACCTGGTGATGCCGAAGATGAATGGCATGGAGCTGCTCACAGAGGTTAAAAAACTCAAGCCAGAGGTCAAGGTTATAATCATCACAGCCTTTGCCACGATTGAGAGCGCTGTTGAGGCTATAAAGAAGGGTGCGAGCGACTACATTGAGAAGCCGTTCAAAATAAATGAGGTGCAGAACACAATAAAGAGGGTGCTGGAGGAGGCAAAGTTTGAGAGAGAGCGCAGGATGGGCACGGGGATAAGGTATGAGGTTATAAAGGCGGTGTCAAATCCGCTGCGGCGCAGGGTGCTTGAGTTCCTGTATCCGAGAGGCAGGACGCACTTCAGGGATATAAGAACCAGCCTGGGAATCTCAGAGCCTGCCAAGCTCAGCTTTCACCTGAAGATTCTCAAGCAGGCAAAGCTCATTGATCAGGATGAGGAGCGCAGGTACTTCATCACCGACTCTGGAAGAAAGACACTGGAGATTCTTGGAAGAGGCGAGGAGGAGTGAGGTTAGAGTACTGCGATGGCGAGGAGCTGGAGAGGTTCTTAGATGGGCTGGACGTGGAGGCGGTGAGGGCTGAGATTCAGCCGGAGCCTGCACTTAGGCTCGGAAACTTTTACTACCACGGCATACCCGAGGGGCTGGAGGCTGAGGCTTTCAGGGAGGTGCTTGAGATATACTCCAGCGCATCCGCCGTGAACACCCTTGAGGGCAATGTGACGGTGTTCACCACACCCACCTGCAGGTACTGCGCAAGAGCGGTGCTGGCGTGTGCCGAGATTGCCGCAGCAAATGAGGGGGTTGAGGTGCACGTGTATGATGCACCCCGCTTCCTTGAGCTTGCGAGAAGGGAGAAGGTGGTGGTGGTGCCCAAGATTCTGGTTGATGGCTCGGTTATTGAGACCCACACCACCAGAGCCGAGTACAGGAGGCTTGTGGAGGATGCGCTCAGGGAGTGAGGGTGGTGATAGGCAACTCTGAGCTTCTCGTGATACTGCTGGTTGCGCTCCTGCTTTTCGGAGGCGATAAGCTTCCTGAGCTCGCCAGAAGCCTGGGCAGGGCGGTGGCTGAGTACAGGCGTGCCGTGCAGGAGGCTGAGGAGAAGCTCCTTGCAGAGGAGCTGAAGAGGGAGCTGAAGCAGCAGATGCAGGACTTAGAGCCCAAGCCGTCCGGGGTGGGTGTAGATGTTCATCCTGCTTCCACGCAGAAAGCCGACGAGGGTTACTCCGGCACGCTCCGCCGAGAGGATGCCGGAGAAGAGGGGCGCGGTGCGTGATGCTATTACCGGAATACCCGCCCTCGCAGCCTTGACAACCATGTCTCCGGGCACCCTGCCGGAGGTGAGGAGGCAGGAGCTGCCGAAGTCCATGCCCTCAAGCAGCGCCATGCCTATAACCTTGTCCACGGCGATGTGCCGGCTCACATCCTCAACGAGCATGTAGCGTCCCTCTGAGGCGAGCATGGCTGTGTGCACGCCGCCGGTGCTCTTCCACACCAGACTGAGCTCCTGCATTAGCTTCATCCAGTCTGAGAGCTGCTTAGTGCTGAAGCTTGCAGAAGAGCTCACCTCTATGCGCTCCTCTCTTACTGAGCTCCTCCAGCCAGAGATGCAGTCGCTTGACAGGTACCTCTCAAGCTTCTGCTCCGCCAGCATGCCACGGAGCTTCACGTGCAGACAGGTTTCGTCCAGCTTCACCTCCTCCACATCCCCGGCAGAGCGTATCAGCCCCTCACCCAGGCAGTAGCCGTAGGCGAGCTCGCGCTCGTGCCCGGGGGAGAGCCTGAGAAGCGCCACCTGCATGCCGTTGACAAGCATGCGGAGCTCCCTCTCCCTCGCCACCTCGTCCAGCACTTCTCTACCGTTACGCCACATCCTCACCCTTATCCAGGGGCGCATGTTATGCATGCTGCGCTGCTCCCCAATATACTTTACCACGGGAGCGTGCTGCCGATGAGCGGGTGAGTGCTTGAGGGTAGCGGTTCTGCACAGAAGCAGGTGCCAGCCAAAGAAGTGCGCCCTTGAGTGCATGCGCTTCTGCCCCGGGGTTAGGATGGGAGAGGAGACCGTCAGGATTGATGAGGGCGCAAAGCCTGAGATTTCAGAGCTGCTGTGCACGGGATGCGGTATATGCACGAAAAAGTGCCCTTTTGAAGCTATAAGCATAGTAAATCTGCCGGATGAGCTTGAAGGGGAGAAGGTGCACCAGTACGGAGTCAACGGGTTCAGGCTGTTCAGGCTGCCGTATCCGGAGGAGGGAAAGGTTACGGGAATTCTGGGTGAGAATGGCACCGGCAAGAGCACCATTCTCAGGATTCTTGCAGGGGAGCTGGTGCCGAACTTTGGCTCTGAGACTGGAGACAGGGAGGAGGTCCTCAGGAGGTTTTCGGGCAGACAGCTTTACAACTACTTTTCTGAGCTGTACTCTGGCAGACTGAGGGTGGTGCGCAAGCCGCAGCACGTGGATGCCCTGCCGAGGGTGGTGACGGGCAGTGTGGCTGAGGTGCTGCAGAGGGTGGATGAGAGGGGTATGTGGAGGGAGGTTGCGGAGAGGCTGGAGCTTGAGAATGCGCTTGGCAGGAAGCTTTCTTCGCTGAGCGGCGGTGAGCTGCAGCGGGTGGCGGTGGCGGCGGCACTGCTCAGGGAGGCGGATGTTTACATACTGGATGAGCCTTCAAGCTACTTAGACGTGGTGCAGCGGCTTAAGGTTGCGAGGCTGATACATGAGCTCGCTGGCAACAGGAGGGTGGTGGTTGTTGAGCACGACCTGGTGGTGCTTGATTTTCTTGCTGAGAGGGTGCATGTGGTGTACGGTGTGCCGGGGGTGTATGGCATTGTTGCGGGTGCGAGGGGTGTG
This sequence comes from archaeon, assembly GCA_026989875.1. GTDB lineage: Archaea > Hydrothermarchaeota > Hydrothermarchaeia > Hydrothermarchaeales > BMS3B > JAADFH01. The sequence goes on along the minus strand of JALSIP010000097.1, from coordinate 6,481 downwards.
AGAAGGGGTATAAACGCATACCTCAGGGGATACCTGAGGGAGGAGAACGTGCGAATACGCGGGGAGGAGCTGAAGTTTGAGGTTCGCCCGCCTGCAAGCGGCGCCGGGGGCGAGCTCATGCTGGCTTATCCCAGGATGAGGAAGAGCTACAATGGCTTCACCCTGAGCGTGGAGGGAGGCGAGCTCTACAGGGGTGAGGTGGTGGGCGTGCTCGGCGCCAATGCCACGGGCAAGAGCACCTTTGTGAAGATGCTGGCAGGGGTGGAGAGGGCGGATGAGGGCGCGCTGGAGAGCAGGCTGAGGGTCTCCTACAAGCCCCAGTATCTATCCGCCAGCTTCACCGGCACGGTGGAGGAACTTTTCGCAAAGCTGGAGCTGACGGGTGATTCCTTCTTTGAGAGTGAGCTTTTCCGTCCTCTGAACCTGGAGAGGCTGGCACAGAAGGCTGTTCGTGAGCTGAGCGGCGGCGAGCTGCAGCTGGTGGCGGTGGCGACCTGCCTGGGAAGGGAGGCTGAGGTGTACCTGCTGGATGAGCCTTCTGCCTACCTGGATGTGGAGCATCGCCTCAGGCTGGCAAGGGTGGTGAGGAGGGTGGTGGAGAAGCGTGAGGCGGTGGGGATGGTGGTGGACCATGACCTGCTCTTCATAGACTACATCTCAGACAGGGCGATGGTTTTTTCGGGGGTGCCCGGGAGGGAGGGATACGCTTCAAAGCCCGTGGATATGAGGAGCGCGATGAACAGTTTTCTGAGGCAGATGGAGGTGACGCTGAGGCGCGACCCCGAGACCGGAAGACCCAGGGTGAACAAGCCGGGCAGCGTGAAGGACAGGGAGCAGAAGCTCAGGGGCGAGTACTACTATTCCTGAGTTTTCAGCCTGAGGCGGTTGGTCTTGCGGTAGGGTTCCTTTTCTATTATGCCCTTCTCCTCCAGGTTGCGCACGAGCTTGCTGACCTTTGACCTGGAGAAGCCGGTTTCCCTGACGATTTCCTCCTGGAGCATCTCACCTCTCTCGGATATGAGGTCGTAGATTTTCTGCTCGTCCTCGCGAAGCACAAGCCTGAGAACTTCCTTAGGGTCTTCACGCTGAATGCCGGGACGGTGACGCAGGTAGAGGTAGGTGGCGAGCGCCCCGGCTACTAACCCGCCTAAGCCGAGGAGCAGGGGAAGAAGACTGCGGCTCTCGCCACGGTACATCACCAGCACTCTGAACCTGTCCCCGGGTTCCAAGGTGCTCCTGTGCCACCTGAGAATTATGTGCCTGCCGTCGGTGAGAATCCTGTCGGGTACCGGATAGACTGCATACCCGTCCCAGCGGGGCTCGGAGACGAGCACACTGCCCTCCGGCAGGCGTACGCTGAAGCTGAAGTTTTCCACGCGAACGTCTGCAACGTAGCTCGTGGTGAGAATCCTGCTGTTTCCGTAGGGTTTCACAATCTCGGGAAGCTGAATCACAAATCTGAGCTTCTGGATGTCCCCGTCCCCGAGTACACGCCTCAGAGGGACAATGATGCTGCTGCCTTCCTGAAAGTGCTGCAGTCTGCCCCGGGTGTCGTAAACTTCAAGGCTTTCGGGAGGGATGGCGGTGGCAAACTCCACCTCCGAGATGTTGCCGCTGACGGTGACCAAGGTGAAGCTCACGGTCTCCACAGCCCTGCCCCTGCTGTCAGGGGCAATTTCTATGCTGTAGTCTGTGAAATAGTATTCCTGAGCCGCTACCGCACCTACAGTCAGCAGAAACAGCAGGATTATACGCATTTGATTATTTTTCTGTGAGGTGTAAAATAAAAGTTTCGGGAGCTGTACCTGAGCACCGAAAGACTTTAGCTTCCCGAGGCAGAGTTTGCCGATATGCGAGGCAGGTGGATGCAGCTTCCCAGGGGTGTGCTCGTGGGTGAGGGTGTGCTTGAGGAGCTCCCGGAGTTCCTGAGCAGGCTGGGGCTCAGGGGCAGGTGCCTGCTGGTAACAGGAAAGAGCACCAGGAAGGTGGCCGGAGAGAGGGTGGAGGAGATTCTGGAGGAGCACTCTCCCGAGATGCTGACGGTGGAGAGCGCAACCAGAGAGGAGGTGGAGAGGGTGGTGGGGGAGGCGAGGAGGAGCGGGGCATGCTTCCTGCTCGGGGTTGGCGGAGGCAAGGTGATTGATGTAGCCAAGCTCTCCGCCTCAGTGCTGGGGCTGGAGTTCATCAGCATACCCACAGCCGCCAGCCACGACGGCATTGCCAGCTCCATGGCGTCTGTGAGGAGCAACGGCGTGGCTGTGTCAGAGAATGCGGTGGCGCCTCTGGGGATAGTGGCAGACACCAGCATAATCGCCTCAGCTCCGCGCAGGCTCACCGCAAGCGGATTCGGGGATGCAATAGCAAAGCTCACCGCAACCATGGACTGGGAGCTGGCGCACAGGGTGCTGGGTGAGGAGGTGAGCGAGTACTCCATCGCCCTCTCGCGCATGAGCGCCAGAATAGCCCTGCGCTCCTGCGGTGAGGCGAATACTGCCGCAGGTGTGCGCAGGCTGGTGAAGGCTCTGATTTCCTGCGGGGTAGCCATGAGCATAGCGGGAAGCTCACGCCCGGGCAGTGGAGCAGAGCACAAGTTCAGCCACGCACTTGACATGATTGCAGAGAAGCCAGCGCTGCACGGCGAGCAGGTGGGGGTGGGAAGCATAATCTGCATGTACCTGCACGGCGGGGAGTGGTGGAGAATTAAGAGCGCCCTGAGCAGGGCAGGGGCACCGGTGTGCGCCGAGGAGCTGGGCGTGGAGAGCAGGGAGGTGGTTCTCGCCCTGCTGGAGGCGAGAAGGGTGAAGCCGGAGAGGTACACTATTATTGAGCATGTGAACCTGAGCAGAGAGGTGGCTGAGAAGGCTGCCAGAGCCACAGGGGTGATTGAGTGAAGGTTACCCTGCTGGATGCAAGATTTGCAAAGCCAGGCTACACCTTCGTGCACTACGGAAGCGCTGAGGAGTGCAGGGGCTGCAGGCTGCTGAAGGCGTGCGCAGGAAACTTGGAGAGGGGGAGGAGGTACGTGGTGAGGCATGTTAGAGCTGCCAGACATCAGTGCAGGGTGTTTGGCACGGTGGCTGTGGCTGAGGTGGAGGAGGCAGAGGTGCCGGCGGCGCTGCCGAAGAGCAGAGCGCTGCGAGGAGCGGTTATCAGCTACTCGCCTCTCGTGTGCGGCGAGGTGCTGTGCGCCAGCTACCCGCTGTGCTCCCCGGAGGGTTTGAAGGAAGGGGACAGGGTGCTGTTAGCCGAGGTTGACGGCACGGTTGAGTGCCGGCGAGGCTTGGAGCTGGTGAGAGCGGTGCTCAGGAGGGTGTGAGGTGCTGACCAAGAGAATTATCCCGTGCCTGGATGTCAGGGATGGCAGGGTGGTGAAGGGCGTGCACTTCAGAAACCTCAGGGACGCGGGCTCCCCGGTGGAGCTTGCCAAGCTGTACGATGAGGAGGGCGCGGATGAGCTGGTCTTCCTGGATATCAGCGCCAGCCATGAGGGCAGAAAGACGATGCTGGAGGTGGTCAGGAAAACCGCCGACCAGGTGTTCATACCCCTCACCGTGGGCGGCGGCGTGAGCGAGGCTGCTGACCTGAGAAGGCTGCTGAAGGCGGGCGCGGATAAGGTGGCGATAAATACAGCCGCCGTGCTGCAGCCTGAGCTGATACGGGAGAGCGCCAGAATATTCGGAAGCCAGTGCGTGGTCTCGGCTATTGACGCAAGAAGGGTGTACGAGCACAGGGAGGACAGAAGGATGGTTCGCACCCCCGAGGGGGAGTGCTGGTTTGAGGTGTACATCTACGGGGGAAGGAAGCCCACGGGTGTTGATGCCATTGAGTGGGCGATGCGTGTTGAGGAGCTGGGCGCTGGAGAGATACTGCTCACCAGCATGGATGCTGACGGGACTAAGGATGGCTACGATATCCCGCTTACCAGAGCGGTGAGCGAGGCGGTGGGAATCCCGGTGATAGCCAGCGGAGGCGCAGGCAAGCCCGAGCACTTCTACCAAGCATTTGCTTCTGGAAGGGCAGACGCAGCCCTCGCAGCAAGCATCTTCCACTACGGGGAGTACTCAATTATGGAGGTCAAGCAGTACCTGCACTCAAGAGGGGTGCCGGTGAGAATTTCCAAAGGTTTGCAGAGGACATTCAGAAACTAATATATACGTGTTGCTCAAATTGATGGTAGGTGGATGCTGATGGAGAGGTCAAGAGGCTTCTGGAGCGGGCACAGCAGAAAGCTCAGGAAGCGGGTGCGCAGACGCGGGCTGATACCCGTGACCAGATACCTGCAGGAGTTTTCTGTGGGTGAGAGGGTGCACATAAAGATTGAGCCCTCGGTGCATAAGGGCATGCCGCACCCCAGGTTCCACGGACTCACGGGCACGGTTGTGGGTAAGCGAGGCAGGGCTTACCTGGTTGAGGTGAGGGATGGAAACGCGGTGAAGCAGATTATAGCCCACCCCGTGCATCTGGAGGCGCAGCGGCAATGAGCGACAGGGGCGTGCTCCAGGTAAAGCCCGTGACCATGTACGAGGCTAAGGCGATTCTGGAGAGGGAGCTGGAGGAGATAGAGGAGCCGGTTTATGAGCAGAAGATATGCCTGGACTACCTGAAGAAGTTTGCAAGGCTTACTCCTGAAGAGGGGCGCAGAATAGTTGAGGAGGTGCTACAGGTCAGCGACAAGATTAGGGAAGAGGTGGCGGTGAAGATAGCGGACCTGCTGCCCGCTGATGAGGAGGATGTGCGTGCAATCTTTGCCAAGGAAAGGGCTATCTTGGAGAAGAGCGAGATAGCGAAGATAGTTGAAATCTGCGCCCGCTACAGGAAGTGAGGGAGGCGGTAGCGTTGGGGATGGAGGACTATGTCTATGTGCTTGACTACCTCCCACACGGCAGACCGGAGGATGAGCGCCCCATCTACAAGAAGGAGCCGCTGGTTCTCGCCATAGGCGAGAAGTACTTTTCGCTGCTTGAGCTGGTGCCGAAGCGAGGGGTGGAGCTGAAGGCTCATGAGAGGGTCTACATAGGAAGAAAGGAGAGGGACAAGATAGACCACATAAAGCGCAGAATCACCTACGATGAGCTGAGCTCTGCAGCTAAGGCTGAGCTGCCCTACGTGCTTGAAGAGCTGGTGAGAAAGAATGAGAAGAGGTACGTGGAGTTCTTCAACACAGCCATGCCTCTCACAACACGCCTGCACATGCTGGAGCTGCTCCCGGGAATAGGGAAAAAGCTGATGTGGGAGATTCTTGAGGAGAGGAAGAAGAAGCCTTTTGAGAGTTTTGAGGATATATCGCAGAGAATTAAGGCTATATCTGACCCGGTAAAGCTGATAGTCAGCAGGATTATCACAGAGCTCTCGGAGGCTGATGTGAAGCAGGGGAAGCACAAGTACAGGATATTTATACCCCAGGGGAAGAGGCGTGGGCGTTGAGCCTGCTTGAGGAGACGAAGAGTATTCTGCGCAGGTACGGTATAAGGCTCAGGAGGTCTGCAGGACAGCATTTTCTGATAAATGAGAGCATTGCAGAGCTGGAGGTGGAGGCGGCTGAGCTCTCGCCAGGGGAGCGGGTGCTGGAGGTTGGAGCTGGAATAGGCAACCTGACAAAGTACCTGCTTGAGGCGGGGTGCAGGGTGGTGGCGGTGGAGAAGGACCCGCTGCTCGCTAAGGTGCTGAGGGAGAGGTTCCCGGGGGAGGAGCTGGAGGTGGTGCAGGGGGATGTGCTCAGGGTGAGGCTGCCGGAGGTGAGCAAAGTGGTTGCAAATCCGCCCTTCAGCATCTCCTCTCCGCTGCTCTTCATGCTGCTCAGGATGGGGCTGAAGAAGGGTGTGCTGCTGCTGCAGAGGGAGTTTGCTAAGAGAATCGTGGCTGAGCCAGGCACGAGAGACTACTCCAGGCTCAGCGTGGGATGCAGGCTGTATGCTGACTGGCGAATTGTAGCAAGGGTGGGAAGGGGCTCCTTCTATCCGCCACCTGAGGTTGAGGCAAGCGTGGTTGAGTTTAAGCCCAGAAAGAAAATGCAGGTGGATGAGGAGTTTTTTCTGCGCTTTGCTGCCATGCTGTTCCCGTACAGACGCAAGACCCTGAGGAGCGCCCTGAGACATGTGCTGCCGCTGCTTAAGCCAGGGGCTGTGCCGGAGGATGTTGCTGAGGCGGAGATGCTGGGAAGGAGGGTTTTCACCCTCACCCCGGAGGAGGTGGGGAGGCTCAGCGAGAGGGTGAGAGGATGGACTTCTTCGGAGTAGAGGTTGAAGCCTGCGGGGACGTGTATCTGCCCTGCGATGATACCTTCATGCTGGCGGAGGCTGTGATGGAGGAGGTGACGCCAGGCGATAGGATGCTGGAGGTGGGAACGGGCACGGGCGCTATAGCGCTGCTTGCCGCCAGCCTCGGCGCTGAGGTGGTCGCCACGGATGTGCTTGAGGCTGCCGTGAGGTGTGCTATGCGGAATGCACGCCGTAACGGGCTTGAGCTGAGGGTGGTGAGGTGC
>JALSIP010000096.1 GCA_026989875.1 archaeon | reverse complement strand
AGACTGCAATGTACATCGCCTATCCTGTACGCAGACTGCAGGAGTATCCCGCAGCTCTTGAAGACGCCCTCCCTCCTGAGCTTGCGGAGCAGCTCCGTGAGCTCAGAGGCTACAGGCTCAGCCGTGACGCCAAGCTTGCAGAATACCGCCGCATCACTGAGTCCTATCTGGCAGAGCTTGACGACCAGGAGAGAGCAGAGGTTGCGGAGCTGATGCGTGTCTCTGCGCCGGGGTACCCCTTCATCCCCCAGCCCAGGGAGCGCACGGGCATAGTAAAGCTCAGCCTGAAGAGCTTTCGTGCTGAAGCGAGCACCGTGCTTGAGGGCAGGCTGCTCAACCAGTTCTCCTTAGACGAGCACCGTGGCTACCTGCGGGTTGCGCTCAGCACGGGCAATGACAACCTGGTAAGGGTGCTGGACAGCAGGCTTGAGCAGGTGGGCGTGGTGGACAGCCTCGGGAAGAAGGGCGAGCGCATCTTCGGAGTCAGGTTCGCCGGCGACTTTGGCTACGTGGTGACCTTCAGGCAGACCGACCCCTTCTATGTTATTGACCTCTCTGACCCCGAAAACCCTGCAATGGCTGGCGAGCTGGAGATGCCCGGCTACTCCTCCTACCTGCACCCCCTCTCTGACGGGCTGGTGCTCGGCGTCGGCATGCAGGACAGGAGGGTGAAGCTCTCGCTCTTTGACGTCAGCACGCCGGAAGAGCCCGTGGAGCTTGACAGGGTGCTGCTGCCGGAGCCCGTGACCGAGGCTGTGCGCAACCACAGAGCCTTCCTGGCAGACCCCGAAAGAAAGGTGTTCTTCATCCCGGGTGCAGGTGCAGCCTACCTGTACTCCTACTCCGGGGGCACCCTGACGCCCATCCTGGAGCTGCCTGGCAGGTGGAGGAGGGCTGCATATATAGGGGAGTACATGTATATCCTTTCAGATGAGCGAGTGGTTGCGGTGGATGAGCGCACCTGGGAGACTGCCGGGGAGCTGCTCCTGAGCAGAAAGGAGGGTACGTGGTGGAAATAAAGCTGAGCAGGCGCACCTTTGAAGCCCTGGTCTCGGAAACCAGGATTGAAATCCTGAGAAAGCTGGACAGAAGACCCATGACGGTGAGCGAGCTTGCCAGAGAGCTCGGCATAGCCAAGTCGGCGGTGCACGAACACCTTGCGAAGCTGGTGGAAGCAGGGCTGGCTGAGAGGGTGGCAGGGGAGAGGAAGTGGGTTTACTACCGCCTCACGCCCCAGGCGGTTGCCCTTCTGCACCCTGAATCCAAGTACCGCCTGCTGGTTCTGCTGGGCACGGGGCTGCTGGCGCTTACCGGCGGCACCGCCCTTGTGCTGCGCTCCCTCTACAGGGGTGCCGCACCCGCCCAGCCCACATCCTACATGGCGGCTGGCTACTCCGAGATTGTACCCAAGGCTGCAAACCTGAGCACTGCGCCAGTTCAGGCTTCACCTGCCAGGGAGCTGACGTTGCAGGCGGGCACACAGAGCATAGCGGGTGCGGCGCTTCTCCTGCTCGGCATGCTGCTGCTTCTGCTCTGGTACAGAAAGCGCAGAGCTCTTCAGAAAAGGTATATACGTTAACCCTCTCGCAGTAACATCAGGTGATGCAGAATGGCTGGTAAGGTGCTCACGGCAACGGACGGGAATTTTGATGACATCGTGAGGGAGCATCCCGTGCTGCTGGTTGACTTCTGGGCGAGCTGGTGCTTCCCGTGCAAGATGATAGCTCCCACCATTGAGGAGCTTGCGGAGGATTTTGAGGGGCAGGTGACCTTTGCCAAGCTGAATGTGGATGAGAACCCCGAGACCGCCAGAAAGTTTGGAATAACCAGCATCCCGACCCTGGTGCTCTTCAAGAACGGCAAGGTGGCTGACAAGGTTATCGGAGCGGTGCCGAAGGAGCACCTTGCATCAAGGATAAAGATGCACCTGCAGTAGATGAGTGTGCTTTTTTTCCTTCTCCTGTTTTCCTTTCTGGCGTCCTTTGCGCTCACGCCTGCGGTTGCGCGCTGGGCGCTCGGCAGGGGTTTCAGCGGCAGGGACCTGCACAAGGAGCATGCTCCGGAGGTGCCCGAGCAGGGGGGTGTGGGTTTTATGGCGGTGTTTCTCGCCGCCGCTCTGGTCTATGCTGTGCTGGAGAAGCCCGAGCCCTGGTACTTCCTCGCCGTAGCCGCGGGCGTCGCCCTTGCAGCCATCGGCTATGCTGACAGGCTCAGGAGGATGGGTGCACGGGAGAAGCTGGGCTATCCGCTGCTGCTCTCCCTGCCTGTAGCCGCCTATCTCTGGCATTCCGGGGCACCTCCAGCACTGGTTCTGCTTTCGCCCCTCCTCTTCATGGCTGCCTGTAACTTCACTAACATGCTGGCAGGCTTCAACGGACTTGAGGCTGGAGTTAACGGCATTGCCGCCACAGCCCTCGGCATAGCCGCCATGCTGAAGGGCAGCCAGGACGCGGGGGCACTGCTCCTGCTGCTCGGCGCAGCCATGCTGGGCTTTCTGCCCCACAACTTCTACCCTGCGAGGGTGTTTCCGGGGGATGTGGGCACCCTCCCGGCGGGTGCCGTGATGTTCGTGGCGGCAGCATTTTCGGGCATGCTCGCCGAGCTTGCCCTGGTGCTCCTGCCCCACACCGTAGATGCGCTGCTGAAGTTTGCAAGCGCCGGCATAATGACCAGGGAATCCCAGAAGCCCACCCTGCTTGTGGCTGGGAAGCTCTATCCGCCTGCGGGCGGCAACCTCTCCCTGCCCAGGCTGCTGCTTCTCATGAAGCCCATGCACGAGCGAAGCCTGGTGCTGTGCATCTATGCCCTTGAGCTTATGGCTGCAGCGCTGGCGGTGGCAATCTGAGGGTCGCAACCCTTAACTACCTTCATGCCCAAGGATGTGGCATGCTCTGGGTTGACATAACCAACCTGCCCCACGCCAGGCTCTTCAGGAGGCTGATAGCCTCAAGGCGCTGCTTTGTGACCGCGAGAGAGCACACCTTCCTGCACGAGCTGCTTGAGAGCATGGGCATACCCTTCCGCAGCGCTGGCAGGTACGAGCGCACCGCTGAGGCAAAGCTGATAGCAAGCGCCGAGCGGGTGCGCGAGCTTGCAGAGCTTGTCATGGAGAGGCGGCACGAGATAACCGCAAGCATCGCAAAGCACAGCGTTGAGGCGCCCAGGGTGAGCTTCGGCCTGGGCATACCCCACGTGCAGCTTGTGGACAACGAGCATGCTGAGAAGCAGAACCGCCTCACCCTGAGCCTCTGTGAGCGCATAGTTGTGCCTGAAGCTACAGATGTTCGCGAGCTCATCCGGCAGGGTGCAGAGCGGAGCAGGCTGGTGCGCTTCAGGGGGGTGTTTGAGTACGAGCACCTGCGGGACTTCAAACCCGACCCCTCGGTTATCTCAGGCTACGGGCTGAAGCCGCGGGAGTACGTGCTCTACCGTCCGCCCCCCACAGGCGCATCCTACTGCCCCGGCGAAGACCTAACTGAGAGCTACCTGCGCGAGCTGGGCAGGCGCTACACCCTGGTCGTGGTGCCCAGGACAGAGGCACAGGTGGGCGGCGCACTGTGCGTGCGCTCCGCGGACACGCTGAGCCTGAGCTACTTCGCACGTGCGGTTCTCAGCGGCGGGGGCACGATGACCCGGGAGGCGGCGCTCATGGGCACCTGCTCCATCTCCCTTTACTCCGGCAGGATGCTCGGGGTGGACAGGTGGCTCATCTCTGAGGGCGTGCTCTTCAGAGCCACCTCCCCTGAGGAGGCGGTGGAGCTGGTGGAGGCGGCTGAGGCAGGGGAGCTCAGGGAGCGGGCTGAGAGCCTGCGTGAGCGCATGGAGAGCCCTCTGGATCAGGTGGAGCGGGTGCTGGATTCGCTTTAGCTGCTTTACCAATGTTACCTTAGCCGCTTGCTGTGGTATGGTGAAGAGGAAGAGGCGCAGGGTTGCAATGCCCGCCTCCGGAGCAGGGCTTGTGAGGTACATGGAGGAGGAGGGCAGGGGGCTGAAGCTCAAGCCCGAGCAGGTGATATACGCGGCGCTTGCCCTTCTCGCTCTTGAGCTGCTGGTGAAGCTGGGGTTCATTTAGATGAAGGTTGCTCTAACCCTGCCCCTGGGCAAGAAAAGCAGCGCTCAGGAGGTGGCTGAGCGCTGTGGCTTTGAGCTCGTACCCCTTCATGTAATTGAGCTTGTTCCCAGGAGCTGTGCGGAAATTTCTGCGGCTGCGGGGGCGCTGAGCCGGTACGACTGGGTGGTGCTCACCAGCGCCTACGGGGTTGAGGTGATGCACCGCTGCTTTGGCGAGGAGCTGGCTAATGCAAGGATAGCCTGCGTGGGCAGGAAGACTGCAGAGGCACTGAAGGAGCACGGCATATCTCCAGCTCTGGTGCCGTCGGAGTACAGGGGCGCCGCCCTCGCCAGGGAGCTGGAAGCCGTTGCTGAGGATGCGAGGGTGCTTCTCGCGAGAGCCTCGGCAGGCGCTGAGGAGCTGGTGCAGGCGCTCCGGGGTTTTGCGAGGGTGGTGGAGGTGCACCTCTACGACTCCCGCATCCCCTCCAGCACCGAAAGCGTGCGGCGGTTTGCGGAGCTTCTTCACAGGCGGGAGCTTGCGGGCGTGGTGTTCACCTCGCCGCTCAGCGTTGAGCATCTGCTGCGGCTTCTCCCGGAGGCGGGGGAGCTGCTGAGGGGTGTGAGCGTGGTTGCCATAGCCCCCGGCACACGCAGGACGCTGGAGAGGCACGGCATACCCGCCCGCATGCCAGCCAGCTACACCGTGGAGGAATGCCTGAAGCTCATACGGAGGATGGTGGATGAGCAGAGCGGTTCTCTGGCCGAGGTACTTTGACTCCGCATGTTCAAGGCAGAAGGGCAGGAGGGTGCCCAGGAGCCTGGCGGTGCCCTCGCCTGAGCTTGAGGAGCTGCTTCAGGCGGCACGCAGGCTGGGGCTTGAGTGCGAGGCTGAAGAGCAGGCGGCGCATCCTGCTGAGTGGTGGCGGCGCAGGGGCAGGCTGCTGGTGGAGAAGAGCATGCCCAAGACAGAGCTAATAAGGCAGATTGCCGCGGAGCTCAGAAGAGCACGCTCCTCAGGTAGCTGACCGCACTCCTGAGCTCCTCCTCACCCCTTGCCGAGTACTCAATGCAGGGCAGCACGTCCTCGCTGAGCACCCTTCCGAAGTCCACACCGCATCCCCTGCCGGGAGGCGTGTCCTCTGCCCCCCGCAGGTGCACCTCCCTCACCTCCTCTACCGGGGGTATAACAGCCTCCGGCACTTCACCGCAGTCAAGCACGTGCATGGTGTCTGCCAGCACCCCGAAGCCCTCACCGAGCTCTCTGCACAGCTCCGCAGCCTGCCTCAGGGAGGGAAACAGCGTGCTCCGCTTGGGGCTGAGGGGCTCTATCAGCACGGTAACCCCCAGCTCCACGGCGAGGGGCTGCAGCTCCGCATAGCTGCGCCTGCACCGCTCCTCAGCCCCTGCCGTGTGCTCTCCGTACCCCGGCACCGTTACCACGTACTCCGCCCCGGTCTCGGAGGCTAAGCGCATGCTCTCAGCCACATGCCTCACTGCAAGCTTCCTCTCGCCACGAGCTTCTGCCCCCAGGCTCAGCCAGTGCAGGTCGTAAGCCTGAACCGAGGCTGCAGAGACAGAGTAGCTCTCCAGGAGCTCTGGCTCGCGTATGTGCGTCAGCTCAATTCCCAGTGCGAGCTCCTCAAAAAGCTCCAGCACCCTCCCTGCAGGAAGCTCAACCACCCTGTCGGCGGCACACAGCACTACTGGTACTCCCTCCAGGTGTACCTGCACTTGGTGCACCTGTAGAACCTGGTCTCAGCCTCATCAGCCTTGCGGGTCTGCAGCAGCCACCACTCAGCCTCCAAGTTTCCGCACTTCCTGCACTCGGCTCTGGTTGTGGGTAGCGTGCGCACCTCCTCCTCAACCACAACCACATCCCTCTTCTTCCCGCCGCCTTCAGTGACTATCCTGTACTCATCCTCGTTCTCCAGCTCTTTTATCCTGCCGCACTTGGTGCACACCAGCTTTCCATCCTTAGGCAGCATCAGCCCGCCACACTCACAGAACATCTCCAGCCCTCTCCAGAAAGTCCTCTATTATCCTTACGTGGTCAAAGGCGAGGGGTAGCGAAAGAGCCTCCTCCGGCTCAAACACGCCCACCTGTGCTGCATCGCTTCCAGCCACCGGCTCACCTCTGCCCCTGAGCACGAAGCACACGCTCACCACGTGCCCCCTGGGGTCCCTGTCAGGAGCCGAGTAAACGCCGAGCAGCGACACCACCTCAGCCTCCACGCCCGTCTCCTCCCTGACCTCCCTGAGCACCGCCTGCTCCACAGTCTCACCGCACTCCACGAAACCCCCGGGAAGAGCCCAGCTCCCCGCAAAAGGCTCCCTGCCCCTGCGCACCAGCACAACCCTGCCCTCAAGGGTGAGCACCGCATCCACCGCAAGCGCTGGTGCGGGTCTTCCGCGGCACTCACAAAGGCACCTGCCCACCTCTCACAGCCTCCCAGCTCCTCCTGAGCAGCGCGGCGAAAGCCTCCGCCTCGCTCACCTCACGTCTCATTGCCCTCTCCAGCACATCCACGCACTCCTCTATGCTCAGCCTGCCGAGCAGCACCGCCTCTGCTACCAGGCTCTCGGCAAAATCCCCCAGGCTGTGCCTCGTGCCCCTTCTGGCATGTGCCCTGAGCCCCGCGAGCTGCACAGCCTCTGCCAGCACGGCATTTGGCACCTTTCTGCCCGTCACCCTGCCTGCTGCCCTTGAAAGCGCCAGCGAGTAGCTCAGGTTAAGTATTGCATCACCTATCTTTGCAAGCTCCTCAAACCCTGCCCTGAATCCGAGAAGCGGATATACCCTCTGCCTCATGGCAGCTTACCTTCAAGCTCCTGAAACTCCATCTTTATCTTCTCAAGCACCTGCTTCAGCACGAACCTGGGCGGCGAGGGTATGCCGTAGTCCAGCTTCTTGGCTTCCTCCACGTACCTCCTGAGGGTGGACTCTGGAATGCCGGTGCTTGCAGCCAGCTCCTTCACGTCTGCTGTGAGCAGCATGTTGGCGCTCTTTATGCCGGCAGCCTCAAGCTGCTCCTTCCTTTTTGGTCCGATGCCCGGCACAGCCGTAAGCTCAACCTCCCTCTCACCCTCCCTCGGCACCTCCACGCCATCCTTCACCTGCAGGAACACCACCGGCTTTGCCACCAAGGGGTGGTCTATCCTGTAGGAAGCCACCTCCACCCTGGGGTCTCTGCTCAGAGCTTCCCTGAGCAGATTGCAGAAGGTGTGGTCCTCTCCGGCAACCTCAAACTCCAGCACGCTATCACTCTCTTCAATCACCCTTATCTCCATCATCCACCACCTTATATCATACCCTTGCCGTAGTTTGAAGAGTACTTCCTCGTCTCGTGCCTGCCGCAGTTGGGGCACACCAGGCGTGAGCCCTCAAGGTTGAGGGGCAGGTTGCAGGATGTGCAGTAAGCCTTTATCGCTCCCAAGGGGCGGTCAACGGTGCTGAGCGCTATGGGTATGCGTCTGGTGTTTGTGACCTTGGCGAGCACTATGTCGCCTGCCTTGATTTCCCTGTCAATGTCCTGCACGTAGTTGGGGCGGAGCTGTGATATGTGTATGGTGCCGTACACGTTCCCAGGAAGCTCGCGCTTGGTATGCACCAGGCGCAGCAGCTTAACCAGCGCAAACTGCTGCTTCACATCAACAACCCTGCACACCGCTATGTCACCAGCCCTCGGCTCGGGCACGGTGGTGTGGGGCACCACCTCAATCCTGCGGTCCTTCATGTTTATTCTGAGCACTCCCGTCAGGGAGGCAAATATCTTCCCGTCCTCCTCGTAGGTCCCCCTGCCGGGTATAAATTCCTCGCTGAATCCCAGCTCTGTGCCGGGAACCACAAACTCTCCCGCCTTCTTCATGCTGCTTTCCTCCTCAATCTACAACTATCCTGTATATGTCAACGTCCACGTGCCTCTTCTCCTTCCTGTGGAAGCTGTAACTTCTCGGAAGCTCAAACTTCGCCTCCACCAGCTCCGCTGCCCTGCATCCCAGCTCCTTCAGGTAGCGGAGCACAAAACTCCTGGTTGAGCGCTTGTGTATTGAGTAAACCACAGGCGCTATCTCCACAGCCTTGCTCAGAAACACCCTGTCCGCACCCCTGCGGTGCACCCCAAAGGGAGGATTCTGAAGCACAGTGTCGGCTCTCCCTGAGATGCCTCTGACGTCCTCTCTGATAAACTCTATGTTATCAATGGCAAATTTTCCCGCATTCTCCCTGGCTGTGAGCAGCGCCTCCTGGTCTGCATCCACGCCCACGACCCTTCTTGCCCCCAGCAGCGCCGCACCGATGCCCAGCCTGCCGGTGCCGCAGCCCAGGTCATAGACCACCTTCCCCAGGATGTCTCCCCTGAGCAGCGCAAGCACCAGCAGCTCTGCCGCAATTCCCGCGGGGGTGACGTACTGCTCAAGCTCTATCTTTGGCGAGCTAAAGCCGGCGCACCTCTGCAGCGCAATTTCAAGCTCCTTCTTGTCCATGCCTCCCCCTCAGCGTGTACACTAAGCTGGTGGCGCTGAGCGCCAGGTTTGCGGCAAGCATGACCTGAACCATCTGCAGGGGTGTCTCGTGGAAGAGCAGTAAAAGCAAGACCTCAAGCAGCGTGAAGCCTGAGAAGAGCAGAACGTAGCGCATGTTTCTTATCGCAAGGTGATAGTTGAGGATTATCGCCGAGGTGGAGAACAGCAGCATGGTGATGCTGTAGGGCAGGAGAAGCGGCAGCGCTGCAGCATAGCTTGAGCCGAAGACCGTGACAACCACCCCGGGGAATAGCCAGTAAAGCAGAACCACACCTCCCGAGAGCGCAGATGCATACTTCAGGCACCTCAGCAGCAGCCCCGTGGTGTTTTCCCCCTTAGCGTGCGCCTCGGCAATCATGGGGAACATCACTGCATAAATTGCCGAGGGGAAGAAGAAGCTGATTTTGCCGAGAACGCTGGCTGAGGCGTAGAGCCCCGCCTCCTTAGCTGAGAAGAAGTACTTTGCCAGCACAACGTCCAGGTTGGCTGGCACCGAAAAGCAGAGCATCGCCACCAGCACGGGCAGGGAGTAGGAGTAGAAGGCGGAGAAGCTGAACCTCTTAGAGGAGCCGCCCATGTGGGGCGAGATGAGCAGGATGCCGGCTATTAGCGCGAGCAGCAGCCCCAGAGCCGTGCTTGCAAGCGCTCCCGTGACGCCGTAGCCAAGCCATACCAGAACAACGCCTATAACGAGCTTTGCGCCGGCGCTTATTATGTTGAGGGAGCCCACCGCCATAAAGCGCTTCATTCCCCTGAGCACCCCCCAGGGCACGGGCAGGAGAAAGGTGAGCAGCAGGATGAGCGCAAGCATGCGGACGTCTTCTAAGGGAACTCTCAGGAGCTCTGCAATGGTGCCTGAGGCGATGAGCACCGAGGCGCTCACAGCTATCCCCAGCATCCCGGAGCGGCGAAGTGCACCCGAGATAAACGCACCCGTGCTCTCGCCGCCGGCTTTCAGCCTGGAGATGAAGCTCGTGGTGCTGGTGGTGAGGGTCTGGGAGACGACACTGCTCATGTAGAAGATGGCAAAGAGCGCCCCGAAGATGCCGTACTCCTCGGGACCCAGCATCCTGCCCATGGTCACCTGATACAGGTAGTTCAGGATGTGGGTGGCGATGGAGGCAACGAACATCACGCTCCCGTACCTGAGCACGTCGTCTCCCGAAAGCCTGCGCATCAGCCGCTGCTTCATCCTCCTGTCCTCCAGTGTTCAGAGTATCCCTGCCGGGCAGGTATATAATGCTTCTGCCATCTTTTATCTGTGGCGTCCTGAAGGAGTATCCCGTGATTGACGTTCTACACCCCACACTGACGCAGTTCTTCCCACCGCATCACGGCGCTCTGGCGGTAGGTTTATATCCATGCAGGTGGAGCAATATTTATTGCAGAGGGCAGGGTGGACATATTTAGTAACCACAGGTTAGAAAAAGGTGGTGAAGATGGAGGTGCTGATAGAGCTGTTCACCTCCCCCACCTGTCCGCACTGCGTCAGAGCCAGGCAGGTGGTGGAGAGGGTGGTGAAGCAGATGCCGGGAGTGGTGGTGATAGAGCGGGAGGTCTCAAGCCCTGAGAATGCAGAGCTTGCCCGCAGGTACGGCATAACAGCCGTGCCCACCATGGTGATAAACGGCAGGTACGTGCTCACGGGAGTGCCGAGTGAGGAGCGGCTGGTGCAGTACATAACAAAAGCGAGGTGATGCATGTGGAGGTTGAACTCAAGGTAGTTGAGGCGATGGCAAGGGACGTGGGAAGGGGGATAGCCAGGATAGACCCCTTGGTGATAGAGGAGCTTGACCTGAGCTCGGGGGATGTGGTTGAGATACGGGGAAAGAAGAGGACGGTGGCGAGGGTGTGGCCCGGGTACCCCGAGGACAGGGGGCAGAGGACCATAAGGATAGACGGCTACATACGCAGGAATGCGGGCGTTGGAATAGACGACAAGGTGAAGATAAAGAAGGTCACCGCACAGCCTGCAAAGCTGATAAAGCTTGCCCCCACAGAGGAGCTCAGGATTGTGGGAGGTGAAGCCTACCTGCGCCAGTACTTGGAGAACATGGCGATGACCAAGGGGGATGTGATAGAGATAAACATAATGGGACGTAAAATCGGACTGGTTGTCACCTCTCACCAGCCACCCGCGGATGCGGTTATAGTAACCTACGCAACCGAGGTGCAGATCAGCGAGAAGCCTGCAAAGCTTCCTGAGAGAATTCCCAGGGTAACCTACGAGGACATCGGCGGGCTCAGGGAGGAGATTCGCAAGGTAAGGGAGATGATAGAGCTGCCGCTGAAGTACCCCGAGATATTTGAGCGTCTGGGTGTGGAGGCACCCAAGGGCGTGCTGCTGCACGGTCCCCCAGGCACGGGAAAGACGCTCTTAGCCAAGGCGGTTGCCAACGAGACGGAGGCGAACTTCTACAGCATCTCGGGACCCGAGATTATGAGCAAGTTTTACGGTGAGAGCGAGGAGAGGCTCAGGGAAATCTTCAGGGAGGCTGAGGAGAATGCTCCCAGCATCATCTTCATTGATGAGATTGACGCTATTGCGCCGAAGCGTGAGGAGGTGCACGGCGAGGTTGAGAGGCGCGTGGTTGCGCAGCTTCTGGCGCTG
>JALSIP010000095.1 GCA_026989875.1 archaeon | reverse complement strand
CCGGGGGCTTCCCCCGCAGCTTCAGCCTTCTTCTCCACAACGGTGAGGGAACCGCCCTCAATTCTCTTCAGGGGAACCTGCTCAATTGTTTTCGCATCGCTTGCCTCGGCGGTTAGGTCTATGTACGAGGCATCTCCTGCTCCGCCCTTAACCCTGAAGCGGAGCACCGCCACGCTGCCGTCGCCGCTTATCCCAGATGCCTGAACTATGCCTATCCTCACGACCCCTGGCTCCTTCTCGGCATACCTGAGCATCGCCCCGGAGCTCAGCTCTCCTTTCTTCACACCCTCCAGCTCCAGAACCCTGGTGCTGTACGTCAGGATTATGTCCATGCTGCCTATGCCTGCGGCACCCTTTATGATTATGGGAACCTCTGCAACACCCCCCGCCTCGGCGGTGGTGTTCTTCACCCAGAGCTCCTGGGCTCCCGCTGCAGGCAGCAGGAGCAGGAAGACCAGAGCAGCTGTCCAGTGCCACTGCATTTCTCATCCCCCAACAGCCCTCATTAACAGCTCCACCGCATCGTTGCTGGTAATTCTGCCGTCGCCGTCAACGTCGCAGGCTGAGTCGGGCTCTATCTCGCCGACGGACATCTGCAGCGCTGCCAGGGCATCGGCGGTGGTGAGCCTTCCGTCCCGGTTGCAGTCAACGAAGGTGCCACCCCAGAGAACCGCGTTTTTTATCACAGGGTTAAGCTCCCTGCCCGTAATAGAGGTTGCCCTGACCTCCTCTATCCACATCCTCACCTCGCCGCTCGCATCCGGAGCTTTGATGAAAACAAAGTATGCGAGAGCAGGGTAGTAGTCCACGGGGGGCTCTGCAGTAAACACGCTCCTTATACCTTGAGCGTAGGCGGGCACGCCACTCTCACCAACATAAGCTCCTATACTGCTGACCCTGATAGTCATGCTCCTATCACGCAGGTTTCCCTCAACATTTATGGTCATCAACGCAGTGGCTGGTTCGCCCAAAAGTACCTGATAAAACCTGCCACCAGCTGCTTCATAGAACTGATATTCAGACTCCCTTAGCCCGTCCACAAAGGCAGAAAAGCCAATACTCTCCGAATTATAATCCGCAAGACCGAAGCCATCGCTGGTTGCGTTAACCCTTATGGTTATGTCCATGTTCCTGATGGCGTACTCGTCTCTGACGGTGTAGATTCCGTAACCGGCGAGGTCCTCAACCTCCTCCGCCACGCGGAAGGGGTGCCTGACGTAGAGCACCACCACGTAGTAACCGGGATAGGAAAGGTTCGCCAGACCTATCTCAACGGGGTCAAAGCCTTCCGTGCTCTCTCCGGCAGTGATGTTCGTCATTTCAGGGGGCAGAGTTGCGGGCGGCTCTTCCCCCAGGGGGGTGAGACCTCCACCAAGCTGCCCGTACACAGAGCCAAAACCCAAAACCACAGCCGCAAACAACACCAGAGTCCACTTCATTCCAGAACCTCCTGCTGGAAAAAACCCACAGGGGGTATGGAAGACACTCCACGAATTTTAGATGTGCATCTTATGTTTTTAGAGTATAAAAATCTTTCGGAAATTTGACATCTCTGATGTTAGAATCCACACCAAACGCATTAAAAAAAAGTATGGCGTCATTGAAGAATAATCTACTGATTACATATCACAGGTCAGATGGTAGAATGCAGCTCTTAAATATATTTGCGAGCAGATTGATATTTCAGTGAGGCGCAGCTCCTCCTCAAGCATTGCAGCTTTTCTTCTGAGCTGCTCTCGGTTAGGATACTTCTCTCTGGAGGTGGCAGCCACCCGGGCTGCCTGCATCTCTCCCCACCGGGGGCAAGACTTGGGAACTATTGCCTGGCGGTCCGCTCAAAAACACCCCAGGTGGCTGTATATATCTTTCCTCCACGGCTATTAACTGCCAGAGGCATTTACAGAAAAGTCAGATGTGCCCCCGCCGGGATTTGAACCCGGGCCTAGACCTCCGCAGGGTCCCATTCTGTCCAGACTATACTACGGGGGCAACAGGAGCTCAAAAATTCCTGCAAAGTAACCTTGTCAACCTTTTTCCAGAGCTCTGGTGAGGTCATCAAGCTGCTCAATCCCCGGGTGGAAGGTCAGGTCCAGGCTCAGGGGGGATATGGAAATGCACCTCTCCACCCTCACAGCATGCACATCCGTGCCCGGCTCTGCATCTCTGACTGGCTCACCATCAATCCAGAAGTACCTCCTTCCTCTGGGGTCTCTGCGCTCCTGCAGGCGTGTGGTGTACATCCTTCTTGCAAGGCGGGTTATTCTGGCGCCCCTCACCGGCTCCTCCGGCACGTTTATGTTCAGCACGTCCACCCCTTCGGGAAGTCCCCTATCAAGCACGTACTCCGCGCACCTTCTGAGCACCTCAGCGCAGTGCTCCAGCTCCACCTCCGGCTGCACCTCGTTGAACCTGCTCTCGGAGTGCAGGGACACCGCTATGGATGCAACACCCTGGCTTGCTCCCTCCATAGCAGCCCCCACTGTTCCGCTGGTTGTGGCTTCGCAGCTCAGGTTTTCACCCAGGTTGATTCCCGAGACTATGATTTCTGGCTTTCTTTTCAGCACGCCGTATATCCCCACGAGCACCGCATCCACTGGCGTGCCATCCACTGCGTAGGCTTTAACTCCCTCAATCTCCAGCTCGGCAATGCTCACCGGTGTGAGGAGCGAGATGCTCCTTCCAACCCCGCTTTTCTGAGTGGCTGGAGCAACCGCCGTTACCCTGCCCAGCCCCTTTACAGCCCTCACCGCAGCCCTCAGACCCGGGGAGAAAATCCCGTCGTCATTAACCACCAGCACATCCACCATGCCCACATTCTCCTGCCTAACATCATGTGATAAAAATTTACAGGTGTTAACTCTCGCATAAGCGGAATGCTACCTGCGGGGGTAGCCAAGCGGCCAAAGGCGCCAGATTCAGGGTCTGGTCCCTGAGTGGGTTCGAGGGTTCAAATCCCTTCCCCCGCATAGAAAATCAGGGCTGGCATTTTCTGTCATCTCCCCTCCAGCTCCTTCACACTCACTCTCTCCGCATCACCGCGCTCCACCAGGATTCTTGCATTGGGCTCGGGCAGGGTTACAACATCCTCAGCCCTGAATTCGCCATATATTCTGCCGTCAGCCCCCACGATCTGCGGCAGGTCCCTGAGGATTCTCACCGTCATGAACTCTACGCCGTCTCTCTCCTCCCTCTCCTCCTTTCTCAGCACCCTCTCCCTTCCCTCTCTGAGCACCTCCACAAGGCGGTTCAGAACCTCCTGCTCCTCCCCGGTTAAATTCTCCAGCTCCAGCTCACCACCCCTTACCGTGTAAAGGGCAAGATTGACGATTTTGTTCTCCCTGGTCTCATAGATAGCCTTTATCAGATTTCTCAGGTTTTCAAGCTCCTTTAGCTTCAGAGAAAGCAGCTCAAGGTCCTCGGTTTTTCTGCATTCTTCCTGCATCTCCCTGAGCATCTTTCTTGCGTCCGAGTAGAAGGAGGTGCCTATGCTCTGCGGGTATGGAGATGCCTTCTCCTTCCTGAGCACCTCACGCAGCTCTCTGATGTCCATTGTATTACAGGTTGATTGCCGAAAATAAAAAGGTGCCGTGCCGGGAGTAACCCGCCTTCTGTTCAGGGGCTGTGCCCCCTGGCAGCATTCGTCTGAGCGCCCCACCCGAGGCACGCCGCGGGCCGTTATGCCTCCTCTCGGGCTTGCATCCCCGGAGCTGGCCGTTTCACCGCCATCGCAGGGCATGCTCAGCCTTCCGGCATCACGGCGCACCTGCGTGGCGTGTCGTTTCTGCTCCAGAGCTGCGCCTCTCGGCGCGGGGCTTGCGCCCCCCGGGTCCCGCGGAGATGGGCGGAGTTTCCTCACTCCTCACGCAGAGGAGCGTAGGCTGCCCTCCGGCTCGGCACCCTGTATATGGGGCAAAGCTAACGTTCATCAACCTGCACTCTGCTCACAGCCCTTCTGAAAGCCTCCATCAGCTCATCGTCAAACGCCACCAGCACCACACGCTCCGGCAGGCTCCACTGGCTCAGGTGCGCCTGCAGGACCTCAGCCATAGCCATCGCCGCTTCCTGCGGAGGCACGCCTCCAACCCCTGTGCCCATTCCCGGGAAGGCGAGGCTTCTGAACCCGTGCTCCAAGGCGCACTCAAGCGCCGCTCTGGTGGCTCTTCGCACGTCCTCGGTGCTGCACCTCTGAGCCGGCTCCCTCATGGTGCTGGCGTGAATCACCGCTTTTGCCCTGAGCCTGCCGGCGGTGGTAACGGCTGCGCACCCCACCGGTATTGGGGCTCTTGCCATCGCCTCCCTCTCAATCTCCTCACCCCCCTTCCTCTTAATCGCCAGGGCAACTCCCCCGCCCATGAGCCCGTAGCTGTTGGAGGGGTTGACTATCGCATCAACCTCAACCTCGGTTATGTCTCCCTTCACCACCTCAACTCTCCTCAAGCCCCCTCCTCCCCCGGGAGCCTACCTGCAGGATGAGCATCCGCCGCCACAGGAAGCGCCGCCGGGGCTGCTCACCGCAAACCCCGCGCCGTAGGGAGTCTCCACATAGTCAATCTCCGAGTCAGCCAGATAAGCCTCCACAGCCTCGCTGACGAAGATGCGTATGCCGTTGCTCTCTATCTCCCTCTCACCCTCCTCCGGCTCTCTGGCGATGGTGAGCCCGTAGCTCGGACCGCTGCAGCCCATCCCTGCAATGTACACCTTTATCCCGTGGTCTTCCTTGCCCTCCTGACGGAGAATCTTCTTTATTTCCTCAGCAGCTCTCTCAGTTATCCTGACCATTTTACCACCTTTTCTACTCCACCCCGCCGGCTGCCATCTTAAAATAAAACCGTGCAGCTTGCCTTTAACTCGTTACCCTCTCACATGTGAGTAGCAACAAAAAGTGTGGTAGCAGATGGAGCACACAAGCATGCTGGTGGCGCTTGCAAGAGCCGGTGCATACCGTGGATACGTGAGGCTATCAACCTCAAAGCTGGGTGAGATGCTGGGCATATCCCAGCAGGCAGTTTCCCGGCGGCTTAGGCAGCTTGAAAGGCAGGGGTACATCGTGAGGGAGCTCCACCCTCGCGGTCAGAGGCTCAGGCTGACCTCCCGCGGCAGGCGTGTGATCTCCAACCTGTATGCCGAGCTCCGGGATATAGTGGGCAGGGCTGAGGCTATCACCATAAGCGGCAAGGTGTGTTCGGGTCTGGGTGAGGGCAGCTACTACATGTCCCTCCCGGGCTACGTGAGGCAGTTTGAGCAGAAGCTCGGCTTCACCCCATACCCGGGAACCCTGAATCTGCAGCTCACCGCTCAGGAGGATGTGCAGCTCAGGCAGGAGCTGGCACACCTCGGAGGGTTTGTGGTTGAGGGGTTTGAGCACGAGGGCAGAAAACTGGGCGACGTGCTCTGCTTCAGGGCAGAGGTCTCGGGGTACAGGGCGGGTGTGGTTATACCGGCAAGAACACACCACACCCTCACCACCCTTGAGCTGATAGCCCCTGTAAACCTGCGCAGGGCTCTGGGTCTTAAGGATGGAGACGTGGTGCAGGTAAGGGTTTACGTGTAGGTGTTGAGTATGGAGACTCTGGAAAAGGCGATTGAGGCGCTCAGGAGAGGTATGCCGGTGCTGGTTTACGACGCTGATGGAAGGGAGGAGGAGACAGACATAGTAATGCCTGCGTCGGCTGTTAGAGCGGAGCACGTGAGGATGATGCGAAGCGAAGCTGGCGGGCTGATATGTGCGGCAGTTCACCCGGGCATTGCGGAGAGGCTTGAGCTGCCCTTCCTCACCGAGGTGCTGAACGCCGCTGCAGACAGCTTCCCCGTGCTCAGGAGGCTTGAGGCTAAGGACATACCCTACGATGAGCGCTCCTCCTTCTCAATAACCGTGAACCACCGCAGAACCTTCACCGGCATAACCGACCGTGACAGAGCTCTGACGCTGCGCGAGCTTGCGAGGCTTGCGGAGTGCAACGGAGACATCAGGGAGGAGTTCGGCAGGAACTTCCGCTCTCCAGGGCATGTTCCGCTGCTCAGGGCGCACGACAGGCTTCTTGAAGGCAGACAGGGGCATACAGAGCTCAGCGTGGCGCTGCTGGAGCTTGCGGAGCTGACGCCTGTGGCTGCAATATGCGAGATGATGGCAGACTCCGGCTATGCGCTTCCAAAGCGTGAGGCTAAGCGCTATGCGGAGCGCAGGGGGCTGGTGTTCATAGAGGGTGAGGAGCTGGTGAGTGCGTGGTGCGGTAAGTTTTTTAAGCAGACCACAGTAGTTTAAGAAGGGTGAGTGCATGCCCAGAAGGGTTGACAGAAACGCATGCTTATCCTGTGGAGGATGCGCTGGTGTGTGTCCGTCTCTTGCGATAAGGCTGGAGTACGGCTACAGGGTAGTGGTTGATGCTGGCAGGTGCACGGACTGCGGGCTCTGCACAGTCTTCTGCCCTGCAGGTGCCATCCAGGAGGCTTAGCGGCATGCAGGAGAGCTATGATGTGGTGGTTGTGGGTGCCGGACCTGGTGGCAGCAGCACTGCCAGAAGTGCCGCAGAGCACGGTGCCGAGGTGCTGCTGCTGGAGAAGCGCTCGGAGATCGGTGCGCCCAAGAGGTGCGGCGAGGGACTGAGCGTCAGGGCGCTTGCAGAGCTCGGCATAGAGGCACATCCCAGGTGGTGCGTGAACGGGATTTGGGGGGCTAAGATAGTTGCCCCCGGCGGTAAGAGCCTTGAGGTGCGCTATCCAGAGCAGGTGGGCTGGGTTATAGAGCGCAAGATGTTTGACAAGCACTTAGCCCTGCTGGCAGCCAGGGCGGGTGCAGAGGTGCGAGCTAGGTGTGAGGTTGTGGGCGTGCTGAAGCAGGGGAGCAGGGTCACGGGAGTGGTGGTTGAGAGCGGTGGCGAGAGGTTTGAGGTTGAGGCTAAGGTGGTGGTTGCCGCGGACGGCGTTGAGAGCAAGGTGGCGAGGTGGGCGGGTATAAACTCGCTGCACAGGCTGGAGGATGTGGACAGCGCATACCAGTACGAGATGGTGGTGGAGCTGGAGGATAGCGACATGCTGGAGCTGTACTTCGGCAACTCCATAGCTCCACGGGGATACGTGTGGGTGTTTCCCAAGGGTGAGGACGTCGCCAACGTGGGCATAGGCATAGGCGGAAACGTCAGCCAGGGCACCGCAAAGGCTTACCTGGACAGGTGGATTGCGAACAGCAGGTACCGCGGGGGGAGTGTGATTGAGGTGAACGCGGGCGCCGTGCCCGTGGGTGCGCCGCTGGAGAAGCTGGTGGGTGATGGAATAATGCTGGTCGGAGATGCGGCTCACCAGGTGAATGCGATTCATGGTGGTGGGGTGTTTGAGGCAACCTTTGCTGGAAGAATCGCGGGCAGGGTGGCGGCGGAGGCTGTGCGGCAGGGAGATGCGAGCGAGCGCTTCCTGAGCAGGTATGCTGAGGAGTGGCGCTCTCTCAGGGGTGAGGCGCTCGCCAGGATATACAGGCTCAGGAGGGCGGTGGAGAAGCTGAGCGATGATGACCTGAATTACTTAGCGGAGGTGCTTGAGCCTGAGGATGTGGTTGCCTTCGCTAACGGTGAGAGGCTGGGCAAGCTGGCGAAGATTCTCATGCGCAAGCCTCACCTGATACTCGCGGCAAAGGAGCTGATGTAGATGTGCGTGTTCTGCGGGATTGTGGCTGGAGAGGTGCCGAAGCATGAGGTTTACTCGGGTGAGCGGGTGCTGGCGTTCCTGGACATAAATCCAGCCACCAGAGGGCACTGCCTGGTGGTGCCGAAGCGGCACGTGGAGAGGCTGGGCGAGCTGTCCCGTGAGGAGGCGGCGGAGCTGCTTGAGGCTGCAGGGGCGATTGCAGAGGCATGCAGAAGCCAGCTCGGAGCGAAGGGCGTGAACTTCTGGATAAATCAGGGCAGAGTGGCGGGGCAGGTTGTGCCGCATCTGCACCTGCACGTGGTGCCCAGGTATGCAGAGGAGGAGGTGAAGGTGGAGGTGCGGGCTGAGCGGGCGGCACAGCAGGAGCTTGAGGAGACGGCGGAGAGGCTGCGGAAAGGGTTGAGATGAAACTCAGAGAGCTCGTGGCACACCTGGACAGCTACTTGGAGGTGGAGGGTTTTCCAGGGGACAGGAGCCACAACGGGCTGCAGGTGGAGGCTGGGGAGGAGGTGGAGAGGGTGGCGCTGGCTCTTGATGCCTGCATGCGGGTGTTTGAGGAGGCTGCCGGACGGGGAGCCGAGCTCATAGTGGTGCATCACGGCATTCTCTGGGGCGAGGTTTCGGAAGTCTCGGGCGTGCTTGCCAGAAGGCTGGGGTTCCTGCTGCAGAGCGGGCTTTCGCTGTACGCCGCGCACCTGCCCCTGGATGCGCATCCTGAGGTGGGGACGAGCGCGAGCGTGATGAGGCTGCTGGGGGTTGAGCCTGCGGGGGGCATGGGCATGCATCAGGGCAGAGCCACGGGCTGGTGGGGCGAGCTTGAGCGGGAGCTGAGCTTCGGGGAGTTCGTGGAGCTGGTGGAGCGCAGGCTTAACACGGAGTGCAGGTGGGTGGAGCACAGGCGGAAGGTGAAGCGGCTGGGGGTGGTTGCCGGGAGCGGCGCCATGAGCGTGGCTGAGGCTGAGAGGCTTGGCATAGACACGCTGCTCACGGGCGAGGCGTCGCATGCGGCATGCCTGCTCGCGGAGGAGCTGGGGGTCAATCTGGTGTTTGCCGGACACTACGCCACGGAGATGCCGGCGATGCATGCTCTGGCGGAGCACCTGCGGCGGGAGCTCGGGCTTGAGACGGAGGTGCTGGAGCATGAGACGGGCTTCTGAGGCTGGCGGGCTGCACAGGAGAAGGCTGGAAAGGCTGCGCAGGGCGATGCGGAGGTGCTCTGCAGATGCCTTTGTGGCTGGCAGGGAGCTGTGCGCATATCTGACGGGCTTTGAGAGCCCGGTGGTGGTGGTGAGCCAGGAGAGCCTGAGCCTGCCGCCGCTGAATGTGCCGCAGCTTGCTTCAGCGCTGAGGGAGCTGGGAAGGGTGGCGGTTTTCGCTGATGGCAGCTTCCCTGGCTACCTGCTGGAGCACCTGCAGGGAGCTGAGGTGAGCACGGAGCTGGGCAGGGAGCTTGCGAGTGAGCTGATGCTGAGAAAGGAGAGGGGGGAGCTTGCGAGGGTGGAGGAGGCGGGGAGGCTGGCAGCGGAGGCGTGGGAGCTTGTGCCGGCAAAGCCGAAGGGCAGGGAGCTTAAATGGCTAAGGGCAGCACTCACGTGCCACCTGCTCAGGGAGGGTGCGGAGCTTGCGGAGGTGGAGGTGGAGAGCTGCAGGCAGGGGAAGCCGCCCTTCTCAGTGCATCTGAGCGTGAGGTGCAGAGGCTACTGGGCGGAGATGTGCAGGGTCACTGAGGAGGTGGAGCTGGCTGAAGCCTACCTGCAGGCTCGCAGCCGTGCGGTGGAGGCGCTGTCCCCGGGTGAGGAGTTGGTCAGGGCTGAGGGCAGCGCCCTCGGAGAGCTGCAGCGCAGGCTGGGATGGGAGTGGGAGTGCACGGGCAGCTTTGTGCACGGCATAGGGGTGCTCAGGGAGGAGGCGCCGATGATTCAGGCTGACCCCAGGCATGCCAAGCTGAGGCTGCCGCGCTCAGCCTCCCTGGCGGTGGGGCATGCGGTGCTGGTGAGCAGGGGGCTCAGGCTGAGGGTTGAGGACACGCTGGTGGTGAGGGGCAGGCACCTGCGCACAGTTACGGCTTAGCGCTTCTCAGGGCTTCCTGCAGCCCGTCAACCATGAACTGAACCGCTATTGAGGCAAGGAGCAGCCCCATGAGCCTGGTCACAACCCTGGTGCCGGTGTCGCCGAGAATGCTGTAAACCCGGCGGGCGTTCAGCAGAATTGCCCAGGTCGTGAGGAAGACGAGAACTACGGCGAGGGTGAGCATGAACATCTCCTCTAAGCTGCGCGCCCTGCTCTGGAGCACTATGCCCGTGGTTATTGCACCCGGCCCTGTGAGCAGGGGAACCGCAAGGGGGGTGACGCTGAGCTCGTCTGCACGCAGCTTCTCTTCCTCGGGGGTGAGCTCGGTGCGGGTGCGCATGCCGAAGAGCATCTCCATGGCGATTATGAAGAGCAGCACCCCTCCTGCTATGCGGAAGGAGTAGAGCTCTATGCCGAGGTAGCTGAAGAACTGCGCACCCGCGTAGGTGAAGGCGAGGAGCACGAGCATGGCGGTTATGCTTGCACGCCTGATAGCCCGCCTGTAGGCGGATTCGTCCAGACCCTGAAGCATCGCCAGGAACACGGGCACGTTTGCCACGGGGTCAACGATTATGAAGAGGGCTATGAAGGAGTAGGCTAAGAAGCTCAGCTCCATGCTGTGCTCTCGCATGCAGGGTTAATAAAGGTTGCCTGCTAAAGCGCCGGCTCTTCTTCCCAGCCGAAGCTCCGGAAGAGCCCGGCAAGGAGCTGCCTCGCTCTCTCCCTGTCAGCGGGGCTGAGCTTGGAGCACATCTCCCAGCCCGAGTTCAGCAGCTTCAGAGAAGCTTCAGCGTCGCCCGCATCCTCGTGCAGCTTGGAGAGGAGCAGGGTGTAAATGCAGAGCTCCACCACGCCCTCTTTCGCCCTCTCCCGGAAAAACCAGTCCGCAAACCGGAGCACCAGCGCACCCTTATCCGGAAGGCTCCGCCTGCGCCGCCAGGCTCCGGCAAGCAGCCTCTCCACCTCCCGCATCGCCCTCCTCTCGTCTCCCCTGAACTCGTCCAGCTTGTCCCAGTGCTTCACGATCAGAGTAGCTAAGTTGTACATGGCTGCTGCATACTCAGGGTTATGCTCCAGTGCTCTGGTGTAGAGGCAGAAGGCTTCGTTCATCGCCTTCCTTTCGGCAGTCTTTTCATCCTCGTGAGCAGCCAGAGCCCTGTAAAACTCCAGCTTGTCCCAGTGCTTCACAATCAGATTAGCTAAGTTGTACATGGCTGCTGCATACTCAGGGTTATGCTCCAGTGCTCTGGTGTAGAGCTCGTAGGCTCTGTTCATCGCCTTCCTTTCGGCAGTCTTTTCGTCCTCGTGAGCAGCCAGAGCCCTGTAAAACTCCAGCTTGCCCCAGTGGTTTTTAATCAGATTAGCTAAGTTGTTCATGGCTGCTGCATCCTCAGGGTTAAGCTCCAGCGCTCTGGTGTAGAGCTCGTAGGCTCTGTTCATCGCCTTCCTTTCGGCAGTCTTTTCGTCCTCGTGAGCAGCCAGAGCCCTGTAAAACTCCAGCTTGTCCCAGTGCTTCACAATCAGAATAGCTAAGTTGTTCATGGCT
>JALSIP010000094.1 GCA_026989875.1 archaeon | reverse complement strand
CAGCCTCGCCGCGAGCGCCGAGTACTCAACATCAATGTCATAGAGGGTCTCCAGGTTGTCAGCCACAAAGCTCACCGGCACCACCAGCACCTCCCCTGCTCCGCTCCCTGCGGCTTCCCTCAGCACATCCTTCAGCTCCGGCTTCAGCCACCTGCCGAAGCGGAGGCTGCTCTGATAGGCAAGCCGCCATTCCTCAATGCCGAGGCGCTCAGCCACGAGCCTGCAGGTCTCGGCAACCTGCCCCGGGTAGCCGTCACGCCTGGCGCTCTTCTCCGGCAGGGAGTGGGCTGAAAATACCACCATCGCACCTGGATGGAGCTCAAGCGCCTCCTCCACCCTCTCGGCAAGCGCTCCGATAAAGGGCATGAAGCTCCCCCACTGCCTCACCGCTCTGGCTTCAACCCCCTGCCTCTCCGCAGCCTTCAGGAAGCGTCTGATGCACGCCCCTGAGGTGGCTTCTGCATAGTGGGGGTAGAGGGGCAGACCCAGCACCTCTTCAGCCTGCTCCGCAGCCTCTTCCACCGCCTGGCTGATGAAGGGCTCCGAGTAGCACATGCCCAGGTGCACGCTGAACTCCTGCCCCAGTGTCCTGGCTAATCCTCTCCTGAGCCCCTGGAGAATCCCGGGCAGTGGCGAGCATCCGCCGATGAGCGCGTACTTCCGCCTTGCTGAGGGTGCACGGACGGCGGCAATCACAGAGGCGAGCAGCCTCCTTGCGGGAGCTGGCAGCGGCAGAATCTCGGGATCAGAGAACATTCTGCGCAGAAAAGCACCCACCTCCTCCAGCGAGGCGGGTGAGCCCATGTACATCAGCAGCACCGCTTTCATGCTCTCACAGCAGCTTCTCGTACTGCTCCACCTTGCGCTTCAGCTCGTCCCTCTCCCGCTCCACTCTGTGAGCCTCGGCAAGCATCTCTCTGAGCTCAGCCTCCAGCCTCTCAAGCTTCTCCTCCTTCCTTTTGATGTCCTCCTGCCGCTCCTCTAAGTACTTCCTGAGGGTCTTCACCTCAACCTCCAGCTCGCCGCTCCTCCGAATCGCCTCCTGCAGCTCCCTCTCCTTCTCACGCAGAAGCTGCTTCTTCTCCTCTCTGTCCTCAAGATAGCCGTCAATCCTGGCTTTAAGTACAGACATCTCCTTTATAAGCTCGTGAATCACCCTTTCCTTATCCTCAACCTCCCCCTTCAGGCTTTCAATCTTCTCCTTCAGCCTCTCAATCTCTCTGTCCCTCTCGTTGAGCAGCTCCTTCAGCCTGCGCATCTCCCCCTCATACTCGCCACAGCGTGCGGCGAGCTCGTCCCTCTCCCTCCTGTAAACCTCCAGCATCCTCCTCTCCCCCTCAAGCTCCCTGAGCTTTGCCTCCCTCTCATTCAGCTCCAGAAGGAGAGAGTCCACCTGCTTCTTCAGCTCATTTATCCTGCCCTCATAAAATCTCTTCTCGGTTACGTGCATAGCCCTCGCCCTGAGGTGATGGAGTGGGGGAGATTTGAACTCCCGACCACTCGATCTTCAGTCGAGCGCTCTCCCGGGCTGAGCTACCACTCCATCTCTTAGTAAAATAACCCCGGGGAGGTTTAAATATTTTGTCCTCCCCCGGGGGGTGGTGTGCTATCTGCCAAACATTTCGCTTGTGCAGTAGTTTGCACGAGCCT
>JALSIP010000093.1 GCA_026989875.1 archaeon | reverse complement strand
GCCGAGCATAACGGCACTGACGCACATAGTTGAGGCGCTCACGGGCAAGCCCCAGTACGAGCTCAGCACCCACTTCGCCTGTGGCATGGCTACCTACGCATTTCTGGACAGGGGCAGGCTCGTGCCCATTACTAAGTTCGTTGACGTGGAGGGGCTGCTGGAGTACCTCAACGATAGCGCGCCGAGGCTGAAGGGCGCGGGCGTGGTTGAGAGGCTCAGGGTGCTCGCTGGAATAAGGAGGTTTGTGGATGCTAAGGCTGCACCGCAGGGGCTGAAGGTGCACGCGCTGCTCTTCAGCGCTATAGTGAGGCACGACTACAGGGCGCTTGCAAGGTTCCATCACTCCAGCCTGTTCGTGGGGATGATGCACTTCATGGACCTCTACAACTATGATATTGCAAGGGTGAAGAGGTGCGCCATACACTACGTAACCCCGGACCTCCGTGCTGTGCCCTTCTGCGCCTTCAACGTGCTGCCGGAGCACTACCGCGAGGCTATGCAGAGGGAATACAGTAAGGATTAACCCCCCTGCAAACTTTAGTGGGCAGTTTACAGGGGGTTTTTGACAGAGACACAGGAAAGCCGCAGCTCCTCACTTCCAGGCACGTGAAAAAATCAGCCATCTTTCCCGGAGAGTTGCAGGAGTCGCAGCAGGACAGCGGACACTTATAGGGCGTCCCCACGACCATCTCTATGCCCCATGAGGTTCACATCCGGTGTAACAGGCTCATGGCAGCATCACCCGTATTTCATCCCGACTACCCCCCGGGCTTGTGCTGAAGCTGCTCAGGCGTGGTGCTGAGGTTTCCCTGAATGTGGTGGAGGAAGCTTGAAAGGGGCTACCGGGAGGAGCTCCAGGAGGCTCTGAGCTACGATGGCGCTGGGCTGATGGTGTGCAGGGACCCTTATCAATAGGGCATGAAAAAACTTTAATCCTGGCAGGTGGAAGACTACACAGGATGAGGCATCTCCTCATGCTTACTCTGCTGCTCCTGGGTGCAGGATGCACCTCTCAGGGAGCAGAAGCCCCGGACATCAGTCCGCCCTCTGGTTTCCTGGATGTTGCCGTGGCTCCGCCCTACCTCTATGCCACCTCCGAGCGTGGCGTGTTCATCTATAACCTCACCACCCTTGAGCTGCTGGGGGTGTTTGAGACTGAGGGGCAGGCTGAGGGTGTGGCACCGCTGAACAGCACGCTGCTGGTGTGTGACGGGCTATCGGGCATGCTGGTGCTGGACGTAACCTACCCCCACGAGCCGAGGGCGGTGTACAGGCTGAGCTATGCGGGAAACTTCAAGCAGGTGAGGGTGGCAGGCGAGACTGCATACGTGGCAAACTTTGATGACATAAACGGGCTGGTTGTGCTCAACCTCTCCAGGCTGCCCAGCCTCAGCATCTCCGGCGCCTTTGACCCGCCGGGATACGAACATGTAAGGGACCTGGCGGTTGAGGGGAACTACATCTACTTAGCCGACTTCACTGGGGGCTTAGTGGTGGTGGACAGACGGAACCTCAGCTTAGCTGCGGTGTATCCTGCAGAAGGTGTGACCTACTCTGTGGATGTTGAGGATAGCATAGCGGTTCTTGCGAAGTCTGATGCAGGGGTTGAGATTCTGAACATCACCCGCCCCTGGGAGCCAGAGCCACTGGCGCAGGTGAAGGTGGGCGGATATGCCATA
>JALSIP010000092.1 GCA_026989875.1 archaeon | reverse complement strand
TGTTCTTTGTCCACACCACCTCCTCTGGTGAGGCGCCTATGAAGGATGCCACCTTCTCCCTTGCCTGAGCGGTGGCTTCGCTGACCTCCCGGGCGAACCAGTGGGCAGACCTGCCGTAGCCGGAGCATGCCGGGTGGGAGCGGTGGTACTCAAGCATCGCCGAGATTACCTGCTCGGGCTTGAGGCTCATGCAGGCACTGTCCAAGTACACGGGCGGTTTTCCGTTTCTCTGCCTCTGCAGCGCCGGAAAGTCTTTCCTGAGACTCTCCGGAAGCATTCAGCCCAGCTCCTCAAGGCGGCGCCTGGTGTAGGCAACCAGCCCCCCGCTTTCCAGCAGCTTCCTCAGAAAGGGAGGCAGGGGCTTGAAGCTCACGCTGCCCCTCTGCGTGGCTATGATGCCCCTCTCAAAGTCTATCTCCACCTCTTCGCCGTCTTCCACATCAAGCTTTGCCTCCACGAGCGGCAGCCCGACGTTTATGCTGTTCCTGAAGAATATCCTGGCAAAGCTCTCCGCAACAACCGCCCCTATGCCGGCACCTTTGAGAGCCAGCGGCGCATGCTCCCTGCTTGAGCCGCAGCCGAAGTTCCTGCCCGCAACTATTATGTCCCCCGGCTTCACCTCCACCGCAAATTCGGGACGGACCTTTTCAAAGGCATGCTCTGCCAGCTCTTTTTCGTCTGCAGTGACCAGATACTCGGCGGGTATTATCTGGTCAGTGTCAACGTTGTCACCGAACCTCCACACCCTTCCTCTTATCCTGCCAAGCTTTAAGACGCTCATGTTATCGCGGCTCCTCAGCGCTCCAGACGCTCATCACGCATCAGCCTTGGGTTCTCTCCTCACAGGAGCCTGTGCATCAGTCAACTTTAACGACTATAGCATGAGCTTCTGCATCAACTTCTATGATTCTGCCGCCTTCCACCTCAACCGTCTCGCCAAGCAGACCTCTCGCAATCACCCTGCCGTCCTGCTCTTTGACCACCACAGCATTCTCAAGCACCTGCTTCCTCTCTCCCCTGTCAACCACGTAAAGCTTTGACTCGCACATGCCCAGCTCACAGAAGCGTGCCGATGATAAGAATTTTTCAGATACCGTGGCTCGGGAGGGTGTGTGTTCTGCCAAAAACTTCGCTTGTGCAGCAGTCTGAACGGGCTTAGTGTACGTAACAGCGATTCCGGTGGTCGGCATGATTGGAGCGGGGGACTGTGACGATTGAGAGTCTGGTTAGTCGCCGGACAACACACCGCGTTAGTGCATGCATGCGTCAATACCCGCCATACAGGCATCCGCAACCTTTTTCTTGAAGCCCCTACCAGAAGTTCTCCGGTGGAGGGAGTGTGCTGGGCTCGCAGAATGCGCAGGCGGCTGTGGTGGTGCGGGCGCCTCTGGAGAGGGTGCTGAAGCTTCTGCAGGACTTTGAGAAGTGGCTGCGCTTCAATCCTGTGTGGGATGAGCTTGAGATTCTGGAGCCGCTCAGCGGCTGGGAGAAGGGCAGCCGTGGCAGGGTGAGGCTGAGGCTGGAGGGCGAGAAGGCGGTGAGGGAGCTGGTGTTTGAGGTTGAGGAGGCTTCCCTGAATAGAGTCGCCTACAGGCTATCTGATGGAGGGAGGATAGAGATTCAGGTGCGCGAGCTGGACGGCACTACAGAGCTGCTGCAGAGGGGCGGGCTGAGTGCCGGGGATGTGGAGGAGCTGGAGCTCTGGCTGAGGGCGCTGAAGCACTACGCAGAGCTCAGGAGCACACCACCAGCGAGGCTTACCAAGCTGCTCATTGACCGCCTGCTGCTCAGGCTAAATCCGATGCAGCGCAGGCTGGTGATGCTGGTGCTGCTCCTCCAGCTCGGACTCCTCGCCATAAGCCTGCTCGCCATCGCCGTGGTTTACCTGCGGCAGCTCACACGAGCATAACCGGGCAGCCAGCCTCTGCCACAGCTTTTTCCGCAATTCTCTCAGACCTCAGGCGGTGCAGCACGCCACGTCTTCCCCGCCCCAGCACCAGCAGCCAGTAACCCCTCTCCGCCTCCCTGAGCACCTCCTCCGCAGGCGAGCCTCGCCTGAGCACGCCTGTTGCCCTCACCCCTGCCCTCTCAGCCCTTCTCAGGACACGCTCCACCACTTCCCTGCCCTCCTTTTCAAGCTCCCCGCCTACGTAGGCGAGGTACTCCTGCCTGCCGTAGGCGAACACCTCGTGGCTCACCGTCCTGCTGAGGATTCTGGTGTCAATCACGTGCAGCACCACCAGCTCCGCGCCTGTGCTCTTCGCAAGCTGCAGTGCCAGCTCCTCCGCGTCCCTGCTATCGCCACTGGTGCAGAGCAGTATGCGCATAAAAATGGGAAAATGGGCGCTCAGCCCAGTATATGTGCCGGCGCCCTGACAATCTCTGAGAGCTTCTCCGGCGGATAGCCAGCGGCAACCAGCAGCAGCACCACCAGTATCGTGATCGCCGCCACGATGAGCGCCCCTATGTCCTCCCTGCGCTCCGACATGAAAATTTCTCTGTCCTTCGCCTCAAGCTCGTTGTTCTCGCTCATGCCGCTCACCTCCTATCCAGAAGCCACCATCCTCGCCCAGAAGTCAGGACCTAAGGCGAGAATCACCAGCAGGGATATGCCAGCCTTGAAGAGTGCCGCCACCACACCTATGGCAAAGGCTGTGCCGCCTGCCTTCTTCATCTGCTCTATGTCTATGTTCAGCCCTATGCCCGCAAACCCTATGGCAAAGTACCACTTCATGATATCCTTACCCAGCAGCGTTGCCATGGGTGAGCGCTTCCCGAGCTGCTCTGCTGTGCCGAAAACGCCGAAGGTGTTGAGAAGCACTATCGCAAAGAAGCCCAGCACGAAGACAGGGAACTTCTCGCTGATAACCTTCCAGACATCCACCTTCTCAGCCTTCCCTCCGGCGGGGCGTATTATGTAGTACCAGATGCCGAAGAGCACGATTATGGGTATGAAGACCACCCTGACGATGTTCACTATGGTTGCGCTGAGCAGAGCAGCGTTGCCGGTGAACCAGGAGTCGTAGAGCGCAGCGGCGGCGGTGAGCTGGGCGGTGTTGAGTATCGCCGTAGCCACCCAGGCGCCGAACATGGGCTGGGTCATTCCCAGAGCCCTGCCGATGAAGGGCAGGGTGAAGAGCATGACCGTGCCGAAGAGCAGTATGGTGGCTATGGCATAGAACAGGTCCCTGGGTCTCGCCCTGACCACGGGGGACATGGCTATTATCGCCGAGACCCCGCAGATGCCAACACCTGCACCCATTATGCCAGCCAGCGAGTCAGGCACGCCGAAGCGCCTGCCCAGCACCATCACCAGAAGCGCCGTGCCGAAAACAAATGCCACAACCATGAGAAACGCTGGACCTGTTGCCTTGACCACATCTCCCCACATGTAGTGGGCGCCGAGCAGGATTATGCCAGGCTTTATTATCGGTCTGGCAATGTTAACGCCGTCCCTGAGCACTTCAGGAATGCCGAGAGTGTTGCGTATCAACATACCACCCAGCAGCAGGATTATCACGTAGCTCGCAAAACCGCTCTGCTTCAGAACCTTCCAGAAGCCACCGCTCTCCTTCGCCAGGCTTGAAACCAGGGACTCAATGTTCATCGCAACCACAGCGAAGGCTATGCAGGCGAGAAGTCCCGGAATCCAGCGTCCGAACTCCTGAGCGGTGGGGAAAAGCCTCTTATACTGCGCCATACATCCACCCCCTCACGAAAGCATGCACTCTTACATCAGCCAGGAGTTCCATGCAACACACCCCCTCGCTTTTTTAATTGTAAACTTTATCCACCCCATATATATAGGATTCGGTAAGGTTTATATTAATTGGGTTCAAAAATCTTTCACAACTGGAGGCAGCGGTATGCTTGAGCAGAAGGTTACCCTTGAACCCGAGGAGATGCCAAAGAAGTGGTACAATATCCTGGCAGACCTTCCAGAACCCCTGCCACCGCCCCTTGACCCCGAGACTAAGGAGCCCGTGAAGCCGGAGAAGCTTGAGCTCATCTTTCCCAGGGAGCTTATAAGGCAGGAGATGGCACGGGAGAGGTACATTCGCATTCCCGAGGAGGTGAGGGATGCCTACTTTCAGATAGGCAGACCCACTCCGCTGTACAGGGCGAGGAGGCTGGAGCGCTACCTGGGTACGCCAGCCAGAATATACTACAAGAGGGAGGACGTGAGCTTTGCGGGCTCGCACAAGCCCAACACCGCCGTGGCTCAGGCGTACTACAATCTCCGGGAGGGTGTGGAGAGGCTCGCCACGGAAACAGGTGCGGGGCAGTGGGGCACGGCGCTGAGCCTGGCAGGTGCACTGTTCGGAATAGATGTTACGGTATTCATGGTGGCGGTGAGCTACCATCAGAAACCCTACCGCAGGGTTATGATGGAGCTGTACGGTGCGCAGGTGGTTCCGTCGCCCAGCGAGCTTACCGAGTACGGCAGGAAGCTCAGGGCAGAGAATCCAGGGCATCCAGGCAGCCTGGGCATAGCCATAAGCGAAGCCATAGAGATGGCGGTCAGGCATGAGAACACCAAGTACTCCCTGGGTTCTGTGCTCAACCACGTGCTGCTCCACCAGACAATAGTGGGGCAGGAGGTGCTTCTGCAGCTTGAGAAGCTGGACGTCACCCCGGACGTGATGATAGGCTGCGTGGGCGGGGGAAGCAACTTCGCGGGCTTCGCATACCCGATGCTGGGCAGAAAGCTCAGGGGAGAGCAGGATGACGTCAGGTTCATAGGAGTTGAGCCCGCCGCATGTCCAACGCTGACTAAGGGTGAGTACAGGTACGACTACGGAGACACCGCAGGGATGACACCCCTGCTCAAGATGTACACCCTGGGGCACGAGTTCGTGCCCTCGCCGATTCATGCAGGAGGGCTGCGCTACCACGGCGATGCGCCCTCGCTGTGCCTGCTTTACCACAGGGGCTACATAGAGGCTGTTGCCTACGAGCAGACCAGCACCTTTGAGGCTGGCAGGATATTTGCAAAAACTGAAGGTGTGATTCCAGCCCCGGAAACCTGCCATGCAGTGCGTGCAGCCATAGATATAGCGCTGAAGTGCAAGAGGAAGGACGAGGAGCTCACCATAGTTTTCAACTTCTCGGGTCACGGACTGCTTGACCTGCAGGGATACAGGGACTACATGGAGGGCAGGCTGGGGCAGGGAGCCTGAGGGTGCGCCGCACGTGAAAAGCCGGCTGAGAGGCTGGAGAGATGTTCACATCACCGCCCTTTGAGCCGCTGGAAGAGCACGCAAAGCTTGTGGGCAGATGCTCGGACATGCTGAGGGAGATGGTTGCAGCCTACCTAAACGAGGATTTTGAGGTGGCAGAGAGGCTTGCGCTGCAGATATCGGAGCTTGAGCATGAGGCTGACAGGGTTAAGAACACCATAAGGGAGCACCTCCCGCGCAGCATCTTCATGCCGGTTGACCGCGGGGATTTCCTGAACTACCTGCGCGAGCAGGACAGAGTTGCAGACCGAATTGAAGAAGTGGCGCTGACCCTGACCCTGAGGCGCGCCTCCGTGCCCTTAGAGCTCAGGAAAGACCTGCACACCATGACCAGGAAGGTGTGCGATGTTGTGGACCTGGTGCCGCTTGCTGTCAAAAGCCTGGTGGAGCTGCTGGAGAGCACCTTCCGCAGAAAGCCCGCAAGGGTAAACCTGTACATCAGCCTGATGGACGAGAAGGAGCAGCTAACCGATGAGCTTGACCTGAAGCTGCGCAGGCACATCTTTGAGCTTGAGGAGGAGCTCACCCACGGCGAGCTTTTCCATCTGATGCGGGTGGTCAAGCTCCTTGCAAGGGTCGCCGACCATGCCGAGAACTGCGGGGATATGATGAGGGTGATGATAGCCAGACTTTAGGGGGTGGTGCACATGATGGAGCCCAAGACCGAGATAATAATGGTGGGGCATATACTTGAGAAGAACATAATATTTGAGATGTACGAGCGTATAAAGGACCTGAGGGTGGATGTGAGACACTGTGAGATTTCCTTCACCACGCTCAAGGAGGGCATAGAGAGACGGAAGCCCTCCACCATGAGGTGCTACCTCATAGGTCCGAAAGAGGAGCGAGAGCGGGCAATCGCCGTAATCAGAAAGCTCGCGGAGGACCATGACTGCGGCATAGAAACCATAGACTATGAGGAGCTCTGGAAGAAGCGGTAGATGACGTTAACCTGCTGACAGAGTATAAATGCTGGTTCTGGGCGTGGACCTGCTGGCAGGCTCGCCAAACGCGAGAACCCAGCCCAGATATTCTGTTGCAGTGCTGGAGAACGGCAGGTTTGTGCTCAGGGAGGAGGTCACCAGGAGCAGGCTGCTCAGGCTCATAAGGGAGCTTAAGCCTGATAGAATAGCGGTGGACAACGTTCTTGAGCTCTTCTCCAAGAAGAAGATGCGCTCCTTCTTCTACTTCCTGCCAGCAGGCACGCAGCTGGTGCAGGTTACAGGGGCGCCTGAGGCTGCAAAGCCGCTGCACGTGGTTGCCAGAAGCTACGGGGTGAGGGTGGGACGGAGCTCCATGGAGGAGGCTGAAGCCTGCGCGATGCTTGCAGCTATGAACGTGGGCTGCGCGGTGGAGCTGTTTGAGAACAGAACCAGAATAGTGGTGAGCAGGGCGAGGAGCATGACGCGGGGCGGGCAGAGCAAGGACAGGTACAGGAGAAAGGTGCACGCCATGGTGGCGCTCTGCATAAGGGATATAAAGGAGAAGCTCAGGGAGCAGAACCACAGGTTTGTGCTGCGAACCGTGCGTGCAGACAGCGGGTACTCAAGGGGAGAGTTTGTTGTGCATGCCTCTCGCCCGGAGCTCAGGGGCATCAGAAGCTGGCGGGGCAGCGATGTGCAGGTGAAGGTCATGCCGGTGGAGAGGGAGAGGCTCAGATTTGTACCCCTCGGAACCGAGAAGGCAAGCGTTATCCTGGGCATTGATCCAGGAACCACAACCGCAGTGGCGGTGCTCAGCCTGGATGGCGAGCTGCTGGAGGTTACCAGCTCCAGGGACATGTCGCTGCAGGAGTGCCTGCTGGTGGCTGCACGCTACAGGGATGTGGTGATGGTCGCTTCAGATGTAGCCCCTGCCCCGAGGTTCGTGGAGAGGATGGCTTCCAAGCTGAATGCAGTGCTTTTCATACCTCCAGCCACCATGAGCGTGGAGGAGAAGAACAGGCTGGTGGAGAGCAGGCTGGGCAGGCGGGTGTACAGAAATGCCCATGAGAGGGATGCTATTGCAGCGGCGCTTAAGGCATACAACATGGTTAAGCCAAAGCTTGACAATGTTGACCGCAGAATAGGCAGGATGAATGCCATGCACCTGAGGGAGGAGCTCAGAAAGGCTGTGCTCAGGGGGGAAAGCCTGCACAGGGCGCTGGACAGATGCATAGATGAGGTGGTGCAGGAGGAGGCTGAGCCCGAGGTGCGGGAGGAGGAGAGGGATGAGCACATAGAGGTTATAAGGGCGCTCAGACGGGACGTGGAGATGCTAAGAGAAATGGTGGAAGAGAGGGAGAGGGCGCTCAGGCGGAAAGATGAGACTATAAAGGCGCTGAAAAGCAGGCTGAGGGAGCTCAGGGAGGAGGAGCGCAGGCGTGCCAGGGTGCACGAGGAGGTGCGAAGGAGGGAGGCTGCGATTGCACAGCTCAGCAGGAAGCTGGAGGAGGCGAAGAGGGAGATATACAGGCTCAAGCGCAGGGTTGAGGAGCTTGAGGCTGAAAGGCGTGCTGAGAGCTCGCCTGACAGGATTGTGGTGAGGGTGCTGAAGAAGCTCACAAGGGAGGAGATGGCGAGAGCAGGTGGGGAGATAAGAAGGGGTGATGTGGTGCTTATAGAGGATGCAAGCGGTGCCGGCAGGGTGGCTGCAGAGGAGCTGAAAAGGCTTGAGCCGAGGGCGGTGATTGCGGATGCCGGGCAGATGCCCCACATGGCAAGAAGGGTGCTGGAGGAGCTGGTGCTGCTGCATCCTGAGGAGGTGAGGCTGATGCGATACAGCAGCTTTGCGGTGGCTGACAGGGAGGAGCTTGAAGAGGTGATTGAGCGCAGAAGGCGGGAGATGCGTGAGGAGGCTTGGCGCAGGGGCGAGAAATGGCTTGAGAGCATTCTGCGGGAGTACAGAAGCGAGAGAATGAGCGGGGGGACATGAGGGATGAGGATGTGCTGCCACCGCTTCAGCGCATCCCAGGAGTCCGAAAGATAAGATTTTTATAATGGCAGTAAAAAGATATATAGTTATGATAGAAGGGGGTACATACATGGTAACCCTGGGGGTGCTGCTCTTCCTCAGTGTGTTCTTCAACCTGCTGCTGTTCTACATATCCTCAGAGCTGACAGAGGAGCTCAGAGAGCTGAAGTACGGTACCAGGATGTCTCATGAGGAGCTGGAGGTCATACGTCAGAGGTTGAGCAGGTTCAAGCAGGTGTAAAAAAAAAGAAGGGGGAGCTACTCCACCTTTATCCTGCTCTTCTGCCTGGCTTTCTGCTTGGGCAGGCGGAGCTCCAGCACCCCGTCCCTGTACCTGGCTTTTGCCTTCTCGGGTACAACCTCAGCCGGCAGAGAGATGCGCCTGTAGAAGCTTGAGTGCACACGCTCCCTGCGCAGGTAGCTGCCGCTCTTTTCTTCCTGCTCGGCTCTGCGCTCCGCCTTTATCTCCACCTCGTTCTCGGTGGCGTTTATCTGAATGTTGTCCTTGCTCACGCCGGGAAGCTCGGCGGTGATTATGACCTCGCTGTCAGTCTCCTGAAGGTCGCAGAAGGGAGTGCGCACCCCCTCAAGGGGTGCAAGCCTTCTGCCGCCCTCAGCAGTGAGCTCGCGGAATAGCTGATTCATCCGCTCCTCAAGCCTCCTGAACTCGTCCCACAGCGCCGGCATCATCGCCACCACCTCACTCCACCTTGACATTCACACCCCTGGAGGGCTTGGACTTGAGCTTCAGCTTCACCTCAAGCACGCCGTTGTTGTACTTTGCCCTGGCGCTTTCGGGGTCAACCTCTGCGTCTAAGGGGATAACCCTGTGATACTTCCTGTCACCCTTCTCCGCCTTTATCTCCACCTCGTTCTCGGTGGCGTTTATCTGAATGTCGTCCTTGCTCACGCCGGGAAGCTCGGCGGTGACCACGAGCTCGCTGTTCTTCTCGTCTATCATGGTCTCCACGTAGGGCTCCCTGACACCTGCCCTGAGAGTCGGAGAAACTGCCTCAACGTTACCGAAGGTCTGAACCTCGGGAACGCCTTCTGGACCTATCCTCACTGAGAAGCCCCAGTAAAGCGGCTTGTCAAGCTCCTCAGCACTGCGCCAGGAGCGCATGGATTCAAACATTCTGTCAAAAATTCTGTCTATTTCCTCAAGCTCACGGAAGAAATCGTCAAATATTCTCCTTCTCCTCCACATACCGCTCACCTCCCTTTTAGTTACTTGAGGTTAATAAACCCCGCTTATATCTCCAGAGCTTCACACTGTAAAAAAAATTTGAAAAGGTTAGGTTAGTGGATGCATGGGGTGGTGGAAGTGGGAATGAAGAAGCTCGCGCTGCTCAGCCTGTATCTTGCGTTAGCCTTTGGAGCTGGGCTGCTGGGAGGCTACATGAGCGCCAGCCAGGGGAAGGAGGTAATCGTGGAGAAGCAGGTGACTGTGACCAACGTGAGCCTGGAGGACATTACGAGAAGTGCCTACGCGAGGGTCTCGCCGAGCGTGGTGCACATAACTTCAACGGTGCTCAGGCGGGGCTTCTTTTTTGAGATAATCCCGCAGCAGGGCACGGGCTCTGGGATTCTTGTGAGCAGAGACGGATACGTGCTGACAAACAATCATGTTATTGAGGATGCCGACAGGATTCAGGTCAAGCTCAGCGATGGCAGGGTGTATGAGGCTGAGCTCGTGGGCAGCGAGCCTGCCAGCGATATAGCGGTTATCCGTATTCTGAATCCGCCTGAAAACCTGACTCCAGCTCCTCTCGGTGATTCTTCCAGCCTGAGGGTTGGGGACTTGGTGATAGCCATAGGCAACCCCTTCGGACTTGACAGAACCGCCACCGTGGGTATTGTGAGCTCACTCAACAGAAGTGTGAGAAATGAGGAGGGGTACATTCTTGAGGGACTCATACAGACGGATGCCTCCATCAATCCCGGCAACTCAGGAGGTCCGCTGGTGAACTCCAAGGGTGAGGTTATAGGTATAAACACGGCGATACTCACCACGAGCGGCGGAAGCATAGGGATAGGGTTTGCGATACCCATCAACAAGGCTAAGAGAATCATGCAGCAGATAATAGAGAGGGACAGGAAGCAGGTGCGTCATCCATGGCTGGGGATAACGGGCATAACCGTGGATGATGCCCTTGCAGAGGCGCTCAACCTGCCTGTTAACAGGGGGGCTATGATAGTGAGTGTTGCCCCGGGTTCGCCAGCGGAAAAGGCAGGGCTCAGGGGAGGAAGCCTGCAGGTGTACTACAGGGGATACCCGATAACCATAGGCGGTGACATAATAGTGGAGATTGATGGCAGAGAGGTGGAGAGCATGGATGAGCTGGTGGATATCATCTCGGAGAAGAAGGTGGGAGAGAGGGTGGAGATAACATACATACGTGGCGGAAGAAGGTACACAACAGAAGCGGTGCTTGCGGGAAGGAAGTAGCTGAGGTTAACTTAATACCCCCCATGCTCTCAAAGTTATGTGATGCCTGAGGATGCGCTTGAGGGATACAGAACTAAGGGCAGCGCCTGGAGGCTGGGTAGCGGATGCGTGGTTGACAGCCTGCTGGGAGGGGGAGTGGAAAGCGGAACCATAACCCAGTTCTATGGTCCTGCAGGGGTGGGAAAGACCAACCTGTGCCTGATGTATGCGGTGGGCGCGGTTAAAGCAGGAAGAAAGGCGGTGTTCATAGATACAGAGGGCGGGCACTCGCTTGAGAGGGTGAGGCAGATCGCAGGTGAGGAGGAGTACGGGAGAGTGGTGGAGATGGTGCAGTTCTATGAGGCGAGAACTTTTGAGGAGCAGGAGTTTATTGTGCAGAATGTTGAGCAGGTGATTGATGAGAGTTTCGGGCTGATAGTGCTTGATTCTGCAGTTAATCTCTACAGACTGGACAGAAGCGATGAAACAGTCGGAGAGCTGAACAGAAGGCTGAGCAGGCAGATGGCAAAGCTTATGGAGCTTGCAAGAAGGTACTGCCTGCCTGTTATAATAACCAACCAGGTGTACTCTGCTGAGCTTAGGGTTGAGCCGGTGGCGGGGGACGTGCTGAGATACTGGAGCAAGGCTATAGTTGAGCTGAGAAAGCTGAACAGGGTGAGAGAGGCTGTGCTGAAACGCCACCGCTCACTGCCAGAGGGGCTGAGCGTGAGGTTCGTG
This sequence comes from archaeon, assembly GCA_026989875.1. Lineage (GTDB taxonomy): Archaea > Hydrothermarchaeota > Hydrothermarchaeia > Hydrothermarchaeales > BMS3B > JAADFH01. Next base: position 470 of record JALSIP010000092.1, on the reverse strand, counting down.
ATTGAGGAGAGGGGAATTAGGGAGGTTTGATTCCAAGCCGGATGCTATTTCATGTTACTTGCAGATATGAATGCCAGTGCCATGATTATCAGGAGAAAACTTTCTGTAAGCTCTACCGGTCCAAAATAAACCAGTTAACTCTCCAGCTATATGTTATAGCGCCTGCATTGCCTTCAGCGCAAGCTTCGCCACACCCAGTCTGAGACGGTTGAGAGTACCTCTCGCCTCAACCTTAACCTCCCCGGCGTCTATGGCATTTTTGAGCTCCTCGGTGCTTCCCGTGCTCAGCAGCCTCTCCAGGGTTTCGTAGCTGGTGGTAACCTCAATGCTCGGGTTCACCAGCCTGCCCGTCATAACCTCTTCAACCCTTCCGCCTTTAACCACCACCCCAAAGCTGCACTCTCCAGCATCAACAGCTATACGCTGGTCGCCTGCAATCAGGGAGGCAAATCCCTCAACCTCCACGCCCG
>JALSIP010000091.1 GCA_026989875.1 archaeon | reverse complement strand
ACCAGCGGTGCCGCTCAGGCTTGCGTTGGCTTCATACACCCTCATTTCAGCGCTGTAGTTGAAGTCGGCTGCATGGTATGCGGGAAGGTAGGCTATAGCCTGTCCGCTGGAGTTACCGATGTACTCACCTCCCGCAAACCGCCAGCGCAGGGTGCTCCAGTCAGGAGGCGAGCTGAAGCTCTCCTCAAGCGCCCTCACACCCCTTCCTCTGAAGCCGTCCCTCACGTAAACGTGGTCAATGGCGCTGCGCCAGCTTCCATCTGCTGGCTCTAAGTAGAGGTCATAGTCGTGCATGCCCCCCTGGGAGAGGGTGTAGGGGAAGGTGACGTTCAGGCTGCTCCCGGGCAGCAGGTAAACGCTCTTTATCCCCAAGTACTCGCCGCTGCCATCTGGAAGCCATACCGAGCCCTCAACCCTGCCCTGGAAGGCGCTGGTGCCGGGATTCTCAAGGGTAAAGCTCAGGTTCACCACCCCGCCAACCGCAACCTCCGTGGCATCTGCCCATGCTGCGCTGATTCTCGGCACTCCAAGCCAGAGGTATGGGCGGGTGTAGGGGTACCTGTCGCTGGCGTTTGCAGAGATGGTGTAGGGGGAGTCGCACATCCTGTTCAGGTCAGAGTCGTAGCATCCCTCTGCTGGAGAATCGTAGTCGCTCCAGTAGTTGCCTCCACCACGGTAGTCCCAGGCATTCCCGTAGTCGTCGGAAGCCTGCACGGCGTTGCCTATGAAGGCGTTGTGGTACACCGCGGAGGCGCTCACGCCCTCAAGCGCCACACCCGTCGCCCAGGCGTTGCCGGTGGTGTTCCGCACGGTGTTGAGGGTGATGGTGGCGCCTGAGGAGCTGAACGCACGTATGCCGTAAAGCAGGTTGGAGCTGAGGGTGCAGTTCACTATGCTTACGTTCTGAGAGTGCTCAAAGTAAATCCCCTCCTGATTTTCGTAGATGGTGCTGTTCTCAACCCTCACCCCATCAGAAGCCACCACGTATATGCCCCTCCACAGGTTGCCGTGCACTCTGGAAGCCTGAACGAGGGTGGAGGGGGAGCGGAGCACGTAAACTCCAGCGGGATTGTTGCCGTATATCTCGCTGGCAACCACCCTGTTGCCGATGGAGTTGTTCACATACACACCGTTCCACCTGTTGTAGGCGAGTGTGAGGTTTATGAGGCTGTTATGATGCGATTCATTTAGATAGATGCCATTCTCTGTGACCGACTCCACGACGATGCTGTCACGCACCGTGTTGTATGAAGAATCCTCAAACCTTATATTCTCTGCGTAATTCCTGCTTATCCTCATGCCGGCGATGGTGTTGCTGATGGAGCTCTGAATGAAGAAGCCGAAGGTGTTGTTTGTGATCAGCCCGCCAGTGAAGGTGTTTGAGCTTGAGCGGTCAAGCAGAACTCCGTAGCCGTGGTTGTCGCCGGCGGTAAGGTTTCTGAAGGTGTTTCTGTGGGAGAAGCGCAGCACCGCCCCGTGCGCCCTTGCGCTGCCGTTGAGGTGCACCCCCTCAATCAGGTTGTCGCTTGAGGCTCCAAGGTACAGCGAATTCCAGGTGGAGGAGAGCACCTTTATGTCCCTGAGCACGTTGCCGCTGGAGGAGTTCAGGATTATCCCGGTGGGAAAGCCAGCCACGGTCAGCCTGCTGAGCACGCTGCCGCTGGCAGACTCCAGGTATATGCCGAGCATTCCCGGCACGCCCGGAGCACCTGTGCCGCCGCTCTCCGCATACCTCAGGGTGAAGCCGCTCAGGTTGGCGCCGCTGACAGCCAGCAGGTGAATCACCGGCAGGTACTGGTCTGCTGGCAAGAGCACCGCGCCGTCGGGTGCGGTTATGGTCAGGGGCTTTTCAATGAGGAGGTTTTCGTAGTAAACACCCGGAAGAACGATTATGGTGTCGTAGGGGGAGGCGTAGCTCACAGCCTCCTGGATGCTGGTGAAGTTTGCGCCGCTGCTGCCAACGGTCAGAACCTCTGCCTCAGCAGCACCGAAAGATAAGCCTAAGAAAGCCAGAAACACAAGTAGCCTGCATCCCCCGACACTGCGGCAACCGGCTATCACACGGTGGCAGAGCAACCAACCACCCTTGATTTCTTTTCCGGATGGCTATATATAATTTGTGTTTCTCAGGTGGAGAATTTATTTCCAGCGTTACCCGTGCATGATATACGGAGGATGGAGCATGGCTGAGTATTCGGGAAGACGCAGAATCTTTCTGGCGGGGGCTGTTTTAACACTGCTCATTTTCGTGCTTTCCTTTTACCGTGCCATGAGCTCGGTATCAGAAAACTACTTTCGTGAGACAGGAATTTACGCCTGGGCGGTTCTCGGGCTTTGTATCTTCTGGCTCTACATCAACCGTGAGAGGCTGCTCTCAGAGCTCGGCACACCCGAGCTCCACCACAGGGCGGCGGGCGGTGTGCTCCTGCTTGCAGGGCTGTGGCTTCTGCTTGCGGTGACCGAGCCCAGGTTTGTAGCCCTCGGTGCCGTGAGCATTCTCACGGGGCTCACGCTTGCGGTGTACGGCAGAGCAGGGACCATTCCCGCGGTTGTAACGGGTGTGTTTGCCTTTGCGGTTGCCTTCCCCCACATCTTCGGCATGTACCTGGAGGAGCGGTACTCCCTCACCACCACCCGCATTCTTGCGGGTGTGCTCAGCCTGCTCGGCTACGAGTTTGTCAGGGAGGGTCAGACAATAAGCTTCACAGACTTCTCCGGCAACCCCATAGCAGTATGGATAGGCATGCCCAGCTCCGGCATAGCCTCCGTCACCATATTCCTCTCGCTCTTTGCGCTGATGAGCCTGGACTATCCCATGAGCTGGAAGAAGAGGCTGGGGCTCTTCCTCTTCGGCATACTGGGCACCTCTGCCCAGAACATTCTCCGTCTGGTGCTTATAGTCCTGGCGGGCTACCACTACGGCTGGGATACGCTGAGGCTGGTGCACGACTACGCCGGCTACTTCATCTTTCCTGCCTGGTTTCTGGTGTTCGTGATGGTCTACCTCAGGGTGGCTGAGGGAGAAGCTAAATAAACCTCTCCGCAGCCTCGCAGGCAACTTCCACGCACTCTCTTGCTTCCTCTCCCTCCACCACCTCCAAGTGCCCCGGGTACAGCACCTCAATCTCAAGCTCGGCAATTCTGCGCAGCGACTCCACGAGCTGCCTCATGTTCCCGCCTTCAAGGTCCGTCCTTCCGAAGCTGCCGCCGGCAAACAGCGTATCTCCAGAAAAAAGCGCCCTCTCCTCCCTCAGGTACAGGCAGATGCTCCCGGGTGTGTGTCCTGGAGTGTGGATAACCTCCAGCTCCGCATCGCCCAGCTCAATCTTCATGCCCTCCCTGAGCAGCCTCTCAGGTTTCCAGGCGCTCCCTGTTCCGAAAAGCGAGGCGGTGCCGTAGAAGCTGCCGCTCTCAGCCGCCTCTGCATCCAGCTCGTGCAGCATCACTCTGGCATTTGCAAAGGCTCCGTTTCCGCCGCAGTGGTCTATGTGGGCGTGGGTGTTCACCACCACCTCCACATCCTCCGGCTGCACCACCCCCGCGAGCCTGCTGCGCATGCTTTCAGCACTCAGCCCGGTGTCAATCACAGCCACCCTCTCAGCCAGCAGCACATAGGCGTTGGAGTCGTAGCCCGCTGAGATAAGCGGCACAACTCTCATCTACCAGCCCTCCAGGTTCCACAGCCCAAGCTCCCTGGCATAATCCATCGCCTCCCGCATCTCAGCCTTGGAGACCCTTCTCGTGAGCCCTCTGTGCCTGTAGGCTTCAAACTCCGGGCGGTACTGGGGCATGATGTTCAGCCTTGCGGAGTTGCCCAGATTCTCAGCCACCCACTCCAGCACCCGCTTGGTGCAGCAGTCCACATGCCCCGGGAGCACCAAGTGGCGTATGAGCAGCTCTGCCCCCTGCACCCTTGCGGCGAGCAGGTTTCTGGTAACCACCTCAAAGTACCTCTCAGCCCTTGAGAGCTCAAGCGCGCACTCATCGCTGCCGTACTTGAAGTCAGCCAGGTAAACGTCCACCGCCCCCTCCAGCAGGCTCATGCCCTTCTCGCTCATGTACATGTTTGAGTTCCAGACCACCGGGATGTTCACCCTGAGGTGGCACAGCATCTCCAGGGCTACGTGCATGCTCGGCGTGGGGTCGCCGCCCACCAGGTTAACGTTTCTGCTCTTATCCCCGAGCCTGCGCCGCTCCACCATCTCCGCCAGCATGCCTCCAGTAACAGGCGTCCCCTTCTCCACCTGCCGGGAAATCGTCCAGTTCTGGCAGTAAACGCAGTAGAAGTTGCATCCGGTGAAGAAGATGGTGTGGCTGGGCACCATGCAGGCTTCCTCGCCCATGTGTATGAACTCCGAGCTCAGCCTCGCCTCGGCGCCCGTGCCACAGAATCCCAGCTCTCCCCTTCTGCGGTTGCACCTGCACCTGCGCTCGCAGAACTCGCACCTCTCCAGCATTTTCAGCGCAATCGCATGCTTCAGGTGCAGAAGGCTGCGCTCCGGGGCTTCGCCACCCTCCGGGCTCTTCCTCAGCCTCCTGTACCTCTGCATCAGCTCTGAATGCAGCCTCCAGAGCTCCTCCACTTGCATCTCCCCGAGCTCATCCTCCACCGCCACCATGCGTGCAACCCTGAAGTTAGCCTCCCTCCTGTCCTCAGCCACCTCAATGTAGCCGGAGAGCGCCCTTCTCACGCCCCTGTCGCTGAAGGCTGTCACCGCGTCCGGGCGAATCAGCCAGTGCATAGCTCAACCCGCAACACTAACGACGCATGGAATTGGGGTAAGTCATGTCGTCCCCGGGGTCAAATAGCTCAATTTCCGTCCTCTCCTCCGGCGCAGGCACAGGCTTTGGAGTCTCCACCGCCTCCACCCTGAACAGGTGGGAGAAGTACCACGTGCCCTTCCTGTTCGGCTTCACCCTGAACTTCAGCGACTTCACCACCTGCTCCACGTACATCTCATCCTCCGGGTACTCCATGGGGTATGAGGAGAACCTTCTGCGCAGCTCGGTTATCACGAACCCCATGCGGAGCATCTCCTCCTGAATTCTCTTCCACTTCTCTATGGAGCACTCCAAGTTGGTGAGCCCCACGTAGCCGGCGCAGTTCCTGCCGGCGAGCGTCCCCGCACCTCTGGCAAAGAAGCTCAGGAAGCCCGAGAGCGTCTCCAAGGGCTCGGTGGAGAAGATGTGGCACCTTCCCCTGAGCTCCTCCGGCAGGGGCTCCTCAACGCTGTATTGCATAAACTCAACCTCCAGCCCCTCTCTTCTGGCGCAGCGCTCAATAAACTCCCCTATTCTCTCATCAATCTCAAGCACGTACACGCGCTCGGGCAGGTGCGTGAGTGCAAGCGCCAGGCTGAGGTAGTCGTCATCACCCACTAAGCAGATCCTCCTGCCGGCCAGCCCGTCCCTGGCGTCCATCAGGTGAACCCTTGCCACCACGCTCTCGGCGTCCATGTTTCCCTGGAAGTAGTCTGCAGTGGTTGGCGGACGCTCCTTCAGCAGCCTTCTGAAGCGCCTGAGCAGCGAGGTGTTCTTCACGTCCACGCCCCTGCCCCTGCAGCACCTGCAGGTGCGCTTTCCCAGTCTGCGCAGCCTCTCGCCCCCTTTCAGCTCAAGGGTGCCGTTTCTAACTGCAAGCTCCCCCTGCTCGTGCATCTCGTTGAGGGCATCCACCAGGTCCTTGAGCCTGTACTCCCACCTGCCCACTATGCTCCAGAAGCTTCTGCCACCTTCAGCCAGCAGCCTGCTCACAGCCTCCTTCATCCTGCACCACCTCATTCTCAAGGAGCATCTCGCACCTCTCGCCGCACCTCACGCATCTCGCCCTGAATCCTGTGGATGAGGACACGAAGCCTCTGAGGGACTCGCACAGCACCTGCCTCAGCCTCTCAATATGCGTGTGTTTAATAGCGTGGAAAAACATTCCCCCATGCACACTGAGCAGCACTCCCTCATCCCCACGAGTCCAGGTGAAGGCGATGTACTCGCCAGCCCTCCTGCGCAGCACCTCAAGCATCTCCTCCATGCTCCTGCACCTGTGCAGCTCAAGCCTCTCCCTGAGCTCTCTGCCGAGCTCGCAGCCGCGTTCAGCAGAGCAGGCGCACTTCATTTCACGGAAGCTCAATTATCAGCTCAACCCTCTCGCCGAGCACGTGGGAGAACAGTCCCTCTATGGCGCACTCGTACTCCCTGATTCTGGTGTTGTCCTCCATTCTGTGCACCCTCCCGAGGGAGTGGATGTACTCAGTTTCAACGTGCTCGCCGCTGTCGTCAAAAAACAGCGTGAGGCGGTCGTGAATCTCCTCATCCCGCTTCAGGTACAGGGTTATGAAGTACCTGAACTTCGCCCTTCCCCGCTTTATGCACAGCAGGTAGCCCCTCAGGAAGTCCGGCACACCCTCTATCACCTCCTCCACCCTGAAGCAGGTGGTGGATATCTCATCGTCGCTCAGGTCCAAGTAGCTCAGTATCTCGTCGTACCTCTTGCTTATCTTCTCCTCCTCTCTGGCGTGCAGCTTCTTCTGCAGCGGCTGGGCTCTGACGAACAGCTTCACCCGCACCACCTATCCCGTGACCCTCAGGTTCTCAGCCCGCATGCTCGGCGTAATCACTCCCGCAACCTCCTCAGCGTCTGAGCCGAAGCTTGCCTCCTTCAGAAGCTCGTAGATGTTTCCTGCTATGATTGCCTTTCTCACAGGAGTACCGTCGTAAAAGGCGTTTCTCGTCTCTACGGAGAAGTCTCCGCTCACCGTGTTGGCGGTGTGTGCGCCTATGAGCCCGTGCACCACCAGCGCACCATCTTCCTCAGCGCCGCCGTCGCCGCTCACCACCAGGTTGGTTGCATCTATCTCCGGCTGTGCAGAGTAGCTGCTTCTGAAGGCGTTGCCCGTGCTCCTCTCGCCGGCTCTGCATGCGGTGAGCAGGCTGTGCAGGTAGCTTTTGAGCACTCCTTTCTCCACCAGCGCCTTTCGCTTAGCCGGCACGCCCTCGTCGTCAAAGCTGCAGCTTCCGGCGCTGAAGGGCAGCGTCGGGTCGTCGTGGATGCTCATGTTCTCGCCGAAGACCTGCTCGCCCAGCATGCCAGCCAGCCTGCTCCTTCCTCTGAGCACGTTCTCGGCGCTGAAGGCTGGCACAAGGACGCTCTCAAGCAGCTCTGCCACGGCTACAGGCTTGAACACCACGCCCTCCACCTTTTCCGGAGCTCTAACCGCCCCCCTTGAGCTGCTCGCAAGCCAGCCTGCTCTTCTGCCAACCTCCTCAAAATCCATTCTGCTCAGGGAGCGTGCAGAGGCAAAGTGCATGCCGCTTGAGGTCTCAGCCACGCCCGTGGCGTACACGCCCGCTTCAGTGCTGCGCTCCACCGCCTCCACGCCTGAGGTGTTGTGCACCTCCCTTCTGGTGACCCTCCAGCTCATGCTCACCTGCGCCGGTGCAGCGCCCTCCTCCCTGCACCCCTCCACTGCCTGCATCAGCAGCTCCCGGGCGCCTTCAATCTCCAGCTCCTCCACCCGGCTGTCATAAACCTCTGCCCCCGGGTACCTCCCTGGCGAAGCAAACTCCAGCCTGAGCCTCTCCGAGCATGATGCGATTTCCAGTGCCTTCTCCACCGCCGTCTCCAGGTCTGTGGAATACCCGAAACCCAGCCTGCCCTTCTTCAGCACCCTCACACCGAAGCCGCGCTCGTAGGCTGCATCTGCTCTGAGCTCCATGGGGCTGTACTCCAGCCTGAACCTCCTGCCCTCAACCATGTAAACCTCACCTTCGCATCCATGCTCTGATATGCGCTTGACCGCTACTGCTGGCGTCATATTCTGCCTCCCACGCTGGCTGTGGTGAGCACCGCAGGCGCAAGGTCGCCCACGGGCACGAGCTGCCCGTCCTTGCCGCAGTATCCCGGGTGCATCTCCACCTCTCTGCCCACGAGCTCAATCTTCCGCAGAATCTCAAGGGTCTCACCGGAGAGCGAGACATCCCTCAGCGGCTCTGCAAGCTCGCCATTCCTTATCATGAACCCCTCCTCGGCGCTGAACTGGAACACCCCTCTGGCGGTGTCAACCTCGCCGCCGCGTGAGCCGCACAGGTAAACGCCAGTGCCCGCGCACTCCAGCAGCTCCTCCAGCTCCGCATCCCCGGCCTGCATGCAGGTGTTGCTCATCCTGGGCAGCGGCGGAAAGCTGTATCCCTGGGCTCTCGCATTTCCGCTGGCTTCCTGCCCCATTGCCCCTGCAGTCTCGCGTGTGTGCAGGTAGCTTTTGAGCACCCCCTTCTCCACCAGCGCCTTTCGCTTAGCCGGCACGCCCTCGGCGTCGTACAGGTAGTAGCCTGCCGAACCCGGGATGCAGGGGTCATCGTATATGCTCACCTCCTCTGAGGCTATGCTCCTGCCCAGCATGTTAGCCAGCACCGACTCACCCCTGAGCACGTGGTCTGCCTCCACCGCATGCCCCAGCGCCTCGTGGATGAACACCCCCGTGAGCTTCGCATCCATGACCACCTTCATTCTGCCTGAAGGAGCCTGCCTTCCATCCAGCAGCCTTATCGCCCGCTCGCAGGCACTTGCGGCGAGCTCTTCCACCCTGCTCAGAGCCTCAAGACCCGCAACTCCACCGGCACGCTCCTGTGCCATCTGCAGCGTGCTGCCCCTTTTCGCAACCACCTGCACCTGCAGAGAAACCCAGGGGTAGGTGAGCAGCACATCCCCGCCCTCGGTGCTGCAGTACCTGAACTCCACCAGGGCGTCGTGATAGCTCACCGTGACGCTCGCTATCTCCGCGTGCTCCCCAGCCACGCTGTGGGCTCGCTCAAGCAGCTCAAGCTTTTCCTCGCTGCTGAAGCTGGCGGGAGGCTTTTTCACCCTCACCTCTCCGCTGTAGCTTGCGGGGCGAACCGGTGCAAGCCTCACCTTCCCCTCCCCCAGCCTGGCTGCTCTGCGTGCCTGCTCCAGCATCTCCTCCAGCCTCTCTTCGGTGCTTGAGCAGGCAAACCCCCAGCACCTGTCAAGCACGCGTGCGGCGAAGCCCCGGGTGATGCCGGTGCTCACAGCCTCTGCCCTGCCATCCTTCAGCACCAGCGCGGTGCTCTGCGTGCGGTGCACTCTGAGGTCTGCAAAGCGCACATTCAGCTGGGAGAGAAGCTCATGAAACTCACGCACAGCCAGCATCACCCGCTCTGCTTGTCCACCTTCGGCAGCGCCTTGTCAACGGATGGCAGGGAGATAACGCTCTTGACCCTGTCAAGCAGGCTCTTCCTGTCCTCGCTCCAGCAGAGCGCATGCTCCAGAACTTCGGGCAGGCTCTTCACGGGTATAATCTCTATTCTGCTCCGCTTCTCAGGGTCAAGCATAACATCCTTCAGGTTGCCCTGGGGTATTATGACCTTCTTTATGCCGGCGTTGATTGCAGCCTCTATCTTCGGGTTTATGCCCCCCACGGGCAGCACATCACCCCGCACGCTCAGCGAGCCCGTCATGGCAACGCTCTGGTCAACGGGCACGTTTTCAAGTGCCGAGAACACGGCGGTAGCCACGCTGATGCTGGCGCTGTCTCCCTCAACCCCCTCGTAGGTCTGCAGGAACTGGATGTGCACGTCGTAGTTGGAGATGTCCCTGCCCGTGTGCTTCTTTATTATTGCGCTCACGTTCTGAATTGCCTCCCTGGCTATGGTGCGCAGCTTTCCCGTGGCAATGATTCTGCCCTCATCCCTGCTCTGAGCCGGGGCAACCTCCGCAACTATGGGCAGGATAACCCCGCTGTCCGAGCCTATGACCGCAAGCCCGTTGACCTTCCCCACCTCCGCTCCCTCAACCCTGTAAACCTCGTAGTCCTTTTTCTGGCTTATGTATCTGTCTGCTATCTGCTGCTCAAGGGTGCGGGCTATCTTCCTGGCTTTGCGCACGTGTCTCGCCTCCACGTAGGGCGAACCCTCGCTGATTGCCACGTCTCCTGCGGCTCTCACAAGCCCGCCGAGGGCACGGAGCTTGAGGGTGAGCTTGCCCCTCCTACCAGCGCGGCGCCTCGCCTCCTCAATTATCTCCATCACCGCCTCACGGGTGAAGTGCGGGATTTTGCCGTCCTTTACAACCTCCTGGGCGACGAACTGAACCAGCTTGTCCCGGTTCTCGGGGGTGTCGTCCATGACGTCCTTCATGTAAACCTCATACCCGTAACCCCTAATCCTGGAGCGCAGCGCCGGGTGCATCTTGCGCACCACGTCCAGGTTGCCGGCGGCGATGAGTATGAAGTCGCAGGGCACGGGCTGGGTGCGCACCATCGCCCCGCTGGAGCGCTCGCTCTGCCCGGTTATCGGGAACTTCTTCTCCTGCATGGCGGTGAGCAGGGACTGCTGGCTTTCCATGCTCAGGGTTGAGATTTCATCTATGAAGAGCACGCCTTTGTGGGCTTTGTGGATTGCTCCCGGCTCAACCAGCTCGTGGGGAGGCGTTTCAAGCCCGCCGCTCTGGAAGGGGTCGTGCCTGACGTCTCCCAGCAGCGCGCCGGCATGCGCACCTGTGGCGTCAACAAAGGGTGCCTTTTTCATCCCCTTGTTGTTCACCAGGAGCTTGGGCACCAGCACCTCGTCCTTGACCTTTATGTACTGTCTGCCCATCAGCAGGAAAACGAAGGCTATTATGCCGAGAAAGAGCACGTAGGGCTGCTGAAGCACGAGCATGTAGTAGAGCACCATGAGCATGACGGTTATGAAGAGCACCTTGAACATGGTGTTTATGGGAGCCTCAACACGGCGCTTCTGCTCCTTGTAGCGCTGCACTATAGCTTCACCCTCCCCCGCCTTCACCGCCTCAACCCTCGGGTTGTTCTTGTCGTCGGGGTTGGGGTAAACCAGAATGTCCTCAAGCTCCTCCACCGGCAGGAGCTCTGCCATGGCCTGGCCCAGCATGCTCTTCCCTGTGCCGGGCTCGCCTATGAGCAGCACGTGCCTCTTCTGCAGGGCAGCTTTCCTGATTATCTCCACAGCCTTCTCCTGCCCTATAACCTGATCTATGAGACTGCCAGGTACCTCTATCTCTTCGGTGGTTCTGAAGTCCCTTATGTCCACCTTTTTATCACCCTGTCTATAATATTGGTGGATGAGGATATAAACCTTGGGTAGATAGGCAGGGCCCGTGGCGTAGCCTGGTGGCGCGTTCGCCTGATAAGCGAAAGGTCCTGGGTTCGAAGCCCAGCGGGCCCATTTCCACCAACACCGTATCAGTGGGGGATAACATTGACCGAAGGCATCTGCATTTCCTGCGGCATCCGCGGCATGAAGGTTCTGCCTCTCACCATAGGGGTTCACCTGAGGGAGGAGAACTGGGACAAAATTGACGACAGCTTCTACTTCTGCCCATCTCCGACCTGCGATGTGGTGTATTTCAGCACCAGGACAGGCATTTATTTTCGCACCTCTGACCTCAGGACCAGAGTTGGCATAAAGGAGACCTCTCCTCCCTCCCCTCTCTGCTACTGCAGCCGTGTAACCCGTGAGATGCTCGTGCATCTGATTATTGAGCAGAGATGCTGCACCACTCTGGAAGAGGTTCAGGAGCTCACAGGTGCAGGAAAAGGCAGGTGGTGTCTCACCACCAACCCCTCTGGCAGGTGCTGCGAATGGTATCTGAAGGACATCATCCAGGGTTACCTGATCCGTGCGGGGGTGCGGGAACAGGCTCGTGGGGCTCAGGTCTCATCTCCAGAACCAGAAAAGAAAAAGCTTGTACTCAGGATAACCGGTATGAGCTGCCGTGGTTGTGCTGATGTGGTGAAAGGTATCCTTGAGGCAGCAGGAGCAGAGAATGTGAGGGTATCCTTTGAAGATGGCAGAGCTGAGATGCTGATTCCTGCCATCATGGACGAAAGCACCTTCATAAAGGCGCTGGAAGACGCTGACTACGGCGCTGAGTTGCTCACCTCAGCCCCCTGAAAGCGTACCTCAGATCAATCTTCCCGTCCCTTCTCACGTAGTCGGGCATCTTCTGCGTCTGCTTTTTCTTCTCATGCGCTCTGCCATCCCTCTTTCGTCTGATCAGCACATCATCCACCCTGAGTATTGCGCATGCCACCTCTGTTGCAGAGCTCAGCACCTGCTTTCTCACCAGATGAGAATCAAGAATCGCCTTCACATAGGCATCAGCCATCCCCCTGCGCATGGCATCCACGCAGTATCCCTTCTTTCCCCTGTGGTGCCACTCCCTCAGCTTCATCTTAGCGTACACCGCGTCCATGCCCGCATTTCTGGCGATGGTGTAGGGCAGCTCCTCCAGCGCCTCTGCAAACTGCTCAACAGCAAGCTGCTCCTTGGTCTCAATGCTCCTGGCAAACCTTCTCAGCACCTTTGCAGCCTCCCCCTCCACGGCGCCGCCGCCCGGCACAACCCGGCGGTGCTTTCGCAGGGCGCTGAATATCTCAACCACATCCTCCACCCTTCTCTTGAGCTCAAGCACCAGTTTCTCATTTCCACCTCTGAGCAGTATTGAGCCAACTCCACCATTCCTGCACTTTCTCACGTACATTATCTCCTCCATTCCAATCTTGCTCTCCTCCACGTAGCCCGCGTACCCCAGCACCTTCGGCGCAACCTCCTTCACGTTCCTCACGCTCTCTGCGCCTGTTGCCTTCTCCAGCAGGTACATCACCCTGCGCTCCACATCTCTT
>JALSIP010000090.1 GCA_026989875.1 archaeon | reverse complement strand
CTTTGGACCTCTGGAGGCTGAGTATGATTATGAAGTTATAAAAGACAGCATCAGCAGGGAAAAGATAGAGGAGCGCCCACCCACGCTGTGGCGCTACCGCGAGCTCCTCCCGGTAGCTTCCGGCTCATGTATAGTTGACCTTCATGCAGGCTTCACCCCCCTGCACAGGGCAGACAACTTAGCTGAGGAGCTGGGGGTGAGGGAGCTCTACATAAAGAACGACTCCGTCAACCCCACCTTCTCCTTCAAGGACAGGGTGGTGAGCGTTGCCGTAAGCAAGGCGATAGAGTTCGGATTTGACACCGTTGGCTGCGCATCCACGGGCAATCTGGCGAGCAGCGTGGCTGCGCATGCCGCCAAGGCGAGGCTGAAGTGCTACATATTCATCCCAGCCAACCTGAACCTGGGCAAGGTGGTTCAGACCTTAGCCTACTCACCCAGGCTGGTCAGTGTTGAGGGCAACTACGATGACGTGAACAGGCTATGCACCGAGATAGCCGGCTACTACAACTGGGGCTTTGTGAACATAAACCTGCGCCCCTACTATGCTGAGGGCTCAAAGACCCTGGGCTATGAGGTGGTGGAGCAGCTCGGCTGGGAGGCTCCGGACAGAGCCGTCGTGCCCGTGGCAAGCGGCTCACTGCTCACCAAGGTGTACAAGGGGCTGAAAGAGCTGGAAATGCTGGGAATGATTGAGCAGGCAGACACCAGGATGACCGCCGCCCAGAGCGAGGGGTGCTCGCCGGTGACCACAGCCTTCCGCACGGGCAGCGCAATAAAGCCGGTGAAGCCGAAAACCATAGAGAAGAGCCTCGCCATAGGCAATCCCGCTGACGGAAGCTACGCCCTGAAGATAATCAGAGAAACCGACGGCACCGCAGGCGCTGCAAGCGATGAGGAGATAATTGAGGGTATAAAGCTGCTGGCAAAGACGGAGGGCATATTCACAGAAACCGCCGGCGGTGTGGTGGTGGCAACGCTCAAGAAGCTGGTTGAGAGCGGTGAAATTGACAGAGACGAAAGAGTGGTGGCGTACATAACCGGCAATGGTCTCAAGACCCAGGACGTGCTCCACAGCTACCTGCAGGAGCCGCCGGTTATAAAGGCTGACCTGGAGGAGTTCAGAAAGCTGATAGAGCAGAAGAAGGAGGTGGTAGTTTGGTAACCGTCAGGCTGGCAACTCCGCTGAGAAAGTTCAGCGACGGCAAGCCCGAGATAACTGCAAGCGGAAGAACCGTAAGAGAGGTGCTGGAGAACATAGAGAAGGAGAAGCCGGGGTTCCTGGAGAAGGTGATTGAGAACGGAGAAATCAGGCAGTTCATAAACATCTTCCACAACAATGAGGACGTGAGGTTCAAGAAGGGGCTGGATACAGAGGTGCAGGAGGACGACGTTATAAGCATCCTGCCTGCAGTGTCCGGAGGCTGAGCTGTGCTTATATACTCCCCTAGCAAGGTTGAGAGGTTCACCTGCGTTTACAGGGAGTGCGGCGCTAAGTGCTGCACCGGGGGCAGGGTTGTGACAGCCAAGGGCATTGAGAGGATAGCCAAAGCCACAGGCAGGAAACCTGAGGAGTTTGCGGTGCTCAAACCTGAGAGAGGTCTGTTCAGGCTCAGGGAGAAAAACGGCAGATGCATCTTCCTGAACAGCCAGCTTGAGTGCGAGCTCCACAGCCTGGGGGTGAAGCCGATCTCGTGCAGAATGTACCCCTTCCTGTTTGATGGTCTGATTTACGCGGATGAGCTGGTGCTCAGGATGCGCTGCGCAGAGGACTGCCCGGGCATCGGCAGGGGCGAGCCCTTGGGTGAGGAGTTTGAGCTGCGCATGGAGGCGCTGGGCAGCCAGTTCGTCAGGGAGATAAAGGAGTACCTGAAGGAGGCTCGGGATGAACCTGAATGAGATAAAGAGATACTCAAGGCAGCTCATACTGCCGGACTTCGGCACAAAGCAGCAGCTCAGGCTGAAGCAGGCAAAGGTGGCAGTCACCGGGGCAGGAGGTCTTGGATGCCCCGCCTCAACCTACCTGGCTCTTGCAGGGGTGGGAGAAATCCACCTCTTTGACTTTGACAGGGTGGAGCTGAGCAACCTCAACCGGCAGTTCCTGTACACCCCAGGGCTTGAGGGCAGGCTGAAGGCAGAGGCAGCGGCGGAGAGGCTGATGGAAATCAACCCGGAGATCAGGGTTGAGGCGGTGTGCGAGAAGATAACCTATGACAATGCCTTTGAGCTGCTGAAGGGCTACTCGGCAATTGTTGACGGCACAGACAACTTTGCGGTGAGGTATGCGGTGAATGATGCTGCTGCGGTGCTGAAAGTGCCGCTGTTCCACGGTGCAGCGCTCATGTACGAGGGCAGGGCGATGAGCATTATTCCCGGAGAAACCGCATGCTTCAGGTGCGTGTTTCCGGAGCCGCCACCTGCGGGAATGGTTCCGACGTGCAGGGAGGCTGGAATCCTGGGCTCGGTGGTGGGAATGGTGGGGGCGATACAGGCAACCGAGGCTATAAGGTACTTAGCTGGGCTGGAGATAGGACTTAAGAATTCGCTGCTGATAATAAATGCCGAGACCATGAGCTTTGACAAGGTGAAGGTGCAGAGGAGAGCTGACTGCACAGCCTGCGGCGAGAGATTCGTGCCGAAACCTGTGGAAGAGGTGTGCACCGTGGAGAGCGTGCAGGAGGATGGGTGAGATGGAGACGCTTGACCTGAGGGGTGAGAAGTGCCCGGACACCTTTGTTTACACGAAGATAAAGGCTGAGGAGATGGGCTACGCAGGTGGCGGAGAGCTTAAGGTCATAGTGGACTACCCGCCGGCGGTTGAGAGCATCCCCAGGAGCCTGGAGGAGGAAGGGAAGGGGTACAGGGTGAGGGAGATTAAAAAGCTGGACGAGCGAACCTACGAGATATACATTGAGGTGCCGAAGTTTGAGGAGTAGGTCTGCTGAAGAGATAAGGGCATACTTCGGAAGCAGGTACCACATAGTAGCTGTGAAGCTCTTCAGAGAGGTGCCCGGGGGCTACCCGGTGCCGGAGAAAAAGGGCAAGTTCTGCGAGTTTGTGATGAGGGCTGCAAGGGGCGAGACGCTGCTGATGCGTGCCGAGGATGAGGAGTGCCATCTCTCCCTGATAGCCCTGGGCTTCCAGGAGCCCCGCTACCTGGACCTGCAGCCAAGAATCCAGCCCGCCGAAACCAGAGCGGTGCTGATTGCGCCCGCAGAGAAGATGGAGGATGCGGATGTGCTCATGATGATAGCCACACCCAGGCAGGTGATGGAGATATCGGCGATGCTCGGGGGCATTAAGGCAGAGTTTGCAGGGGAGATAGCGGTGTGCGGGGAGGCTGTGGCAAAGCCGATTAAAACAGGGAGGGCAAACGTGAGCTTCCTGTGCGGCGGCGCGAGAATGCTCGGCGGCTATCGCGACTCGGAGGTGATAATAGCAGCCCCGCCGGAGGTGTTCGCGGAGATTGCAGAGAAGGTTAGGGCGCTGCAGAAAACCTGCGGAGCACTTTGCGGCTGCAGAACCAGCGAACTACCTGAGCAGGTGGTCATGGCTATGAGTGAGGCGGGGTTTGAGAAGGGCATTGACTACTTCTTCGGCAGGGTGAACTCAAGAAACGTGCGGCTGTACCTGAACAAGGACACCTCTGGCAGAATTGAGCACCTCACGGTGCACTTCCCTGTAAGGGGTGAGGTGGAGGTGGAGGAGCCCCTCAGGGTGCAGAAGCGCGGCGCCTGGAGCGACGTTTACGCAATCCTGAGAAACGGGGAGGGCTTTGACATCTACACGGGTGAGGGCGTGAAAGAGCTGGTGGAAAAGCTGAGCAGAAAAATCAAAACTAAAAGCTGAGTTCTGCAACAAAAATCAAAATAAAAATTCCGGGAAACCCCGGAAAAAATCACCTGCGCCCTCTCTGCCTGTTGACCTGCCTGTTACCGCCACCGGTGGTGGTGTTGTTGTCGCCGTTGTTGTTGCCCACGTTGTTGTTGCCTGCATTGTTATTGCCTATGTTGTTGTTTCCAGCATTGTTGTTTCCTGCGTTGTTGTTTGCGGCATTGTTGTTACCCACGTTGTTGTTTCCAGCGTTGTTATTGCCTATGTTGTTGTTTCCAGCGTTGTTGTTGGCTATGTTGTTGTTGCCTGCGTTGTTGTTTGCAGCGTTGTTATTGTCATCAGTTGTACCCCTCATAGCACTTACCGTGCTTATCGCTCCCAGAACCATTGCAAGAACCAGCAGGACAGTCACAATCTGCCTGTTCATACTAAGCACCTCACAGTTACCATCTTCGCCACCAACACTATTTAAATGTTTCGGAGATAGAAACTTACACCGTAAGTTACCCTGTAGCACCAGGTGTAACTCGCGCAAAGGTGATAAAGCGGTGGTGCAAGGTATATGCATGTATTCTCTTGAGGATGGCAGGTACTTGGTGAAGCTTGCCAGGCAGGCGATTGAGGAGCACCTGAGAAGCGGTGCCGAGGCAGCTCCCGGAGATGTGCCGGAGCACCTGATTAAAAGAGCGGGTGCCTTTGTAACCATCCACACCCACCCCGAGCACAGACTCAGGGGGTGCATCGGCTATCCTGAGCCCCACTACCCCTTAGCCGTGGCGGTGGTGAAGGCGGCTATAGCTGCCGCCACCCAGGACCCGAGGTTTCCACCCCTCACGCTGGAGGAGCTCAGGCGCTGCACCATAGAGGTGAGCGTGCTCACGCCTCCGGAGCTGGTTAACGCGCCTCCCTCCAGGCTTCCGGAGCTGATAAAGGTGGGCGAACACGGCATAATAATTGAGAGGGGGCTCAGAAGGGGGCTTCTCCTGCCCCAGGTGGCTGTGGAGGAGGGCTGGGATTCTGAGGAGTTCCTGAGCCACGGCTGCATAAAGGCGGGGCTGCTTCCGGACTGCTGGTTTGATGAGAGCACAAAGGTGTACACCTTCACCGCAACCGTATTCTCAGAGGTTTCACCGGGTGGTGAGGTGGAGCTCAGCGCAGCCTCCTGCCAACGCTAGCCAGGTAAACCACCGTCTCCCTTACCCCGTCTATGCCCAGAAGCCAGTTCACCTCGTCGTCAAAGCAAGCCCCTATGGCGCAGCACCCCAGCCCAAGCGCAACCGCCGCCAGGTAGAGGTTGGCGCAGGCGTGGGCGGCATCTTTGTAGATGTACCTCCAGCCCCTCTCACCGTACCTGCTCTTGGTGCGCTCGGGCACCGCCGTCCAGATGAACACCGCCCCGGCATCTGCAAGAAACTCCTGCTCTAAGGCGGCGCTGGCTATGCTCTGCCTGAGGTCTCCCTTCAGCCTCATCTCAAGCGCATGCTCCTCCACAAGATACCTGTAAACACCCCTCTCCAGCCCCTCCGCCAGGTTCACAACCACGTAGGTCTCCAGGGGGTAGAGTGCCCCCGCGCTCGGCGCAGCCCTCAGCCTGAAGTAGGGCTCGGTTATGCCCTGGGTTGCCCAGAGGAGCTGCGAGAGCTCACTGAGGCTAAGCGGAATGGGAGAGTACTCCCTGAAGGACCTCCGCCTGGCTATGCACTCCCAGAGCCCCATGCCCCCCTCAGTAACTGGCTCGGGAAGCCTGAAAACGCCCCTGCCCTTTGAAACCTCCAGCTTATGAGCGCCCCGTGCTCCGCGCCTGATTTTGGTGTACTCGTGATACCTGTCGCCTATGCTATCCATCCTTCCCCTCCGTGAGCCCGAGTATCGCCTTCGCCAGGTCGCCGCCCGCCAGAGCAAGCGCCTGCCTCGCCTCCTCCTCGCTCACCCCAGCCTGCTCAGCAACAAGCCTGACGTCCTCCTCGGGTATCAGGAGCTCCTCACGCTCTTCTCCAGCTATCTGATACGTTTTCTGACCCTTGACCTTTATCACACTTATTTCTGGTCTGTCTATTATTATCTTCCTGTCCTTAAGGAAAATTATCACCTTCTCTGCCTCAAGCTCCTCCATCTCCATGCCGAGCTGCTTCATCATCTTCCTCATCTGCTTCGGATTCATCTTGGGAATCATGCCGGCACCCCGCTATGTTTATTTGCAGGCGGGTGATTAAATAGTTTGTGCCGCAGGCGGGTGATGAGCGGTAGGATTATATTTGGTGTGTGCAGAGTTTTGCCCATGCTCAGGAGAGCGGGTATAATCTCCAAGCCCACCGAGGAGGCGCTGAGCACCGCCCGCGAGATTGGCGAGTTTCTGGAGGAGAGAGGCGTGGAGGTGCTCTGGGAGAAAGATAGCGCAGCCAGAATAGGTGCCGGGGGGGTGAGCATCCGGAACATGAAGGCAGAGCTCTACATAGTGCTGGGTGGCGACGGGATGATGCTATGGGCATGCTCCCAGGGAGCGGGGCATGATGCCCCGGTGATAGGCTTCAACTTCGGCACCACGGGCTTTCTCACCGAGGCGATGCCGGAGGAGTGGCGCAGCGTGCTTGAGCGGGTGCTGGCGGGTGAGGGATACGTGGAGGAGAGGAGCATGCTCAGGGTGGAGGTTGAGGGAGAGCCCGCGGGAGAGGTGCTGAATGAGGTGGTGGTTTCCGCAGGTACTCCCGTGAAGATGCTGGAGATGAGCCTCAGAGTCAACGGTGAGCTGGTTTACAGGCTCAGGGCTGACGGGCTGATAGCCGCCACACCCACAGGCTCCACCGCCTACTCAATGTCTGCAGGGGGTCCGGTGCTTGACCCCGCAACTCC
This sequence comes from archaeon, assembly GCA_026989875.1. Taxonomy (GTDB): domain Archaea; phylum Hydrothermarchaeota; class Hydrothermarchaeia; order Hydrothermarchaeales; family BMS3B; genus JAADFH01. The sequence goes on along the minus strand of JALSIP010000090.1, from coordinate 6,252 downwards.
AGCCATTGTCCTCACACCCCTGTGCCCCTTCGGCTCGGGATACAGGAGCATCGTGGTACCCGAGACCTCCACGGTGGAGGTGGTGGTTGAGAACGGCAAGGAGAGGGGGATGCTGGTGCTGGATGGGCAGAGCATGCGGGAGCTTGAGTTCGGCGCGGCTGTGCAAATCTCGCTGGCTGAGCGCAGACTTAAGCTGCTCCGCCTGAAGCGGGACTTCTACCGCAGAGTGAGGGAGTTCCTGTGATCGTGGTTGCGGATGCATCAGTGTTCATCGCAGGTGCAGGGGCTGAGAGGATGGTTACGGTGAGGGGGGTTCTGGAAGAGCTTAGCAGCAGAGATGCCAGGCTGAGGGCTGAGGTGGCTGTGAGCTCGGGCAGGCTGAAGGTTATAGAGCCCTCGGAGAGCCACGTGGCGAAGGTGAGGAGAGCCGCCAAGAGAAGCGGCGACTCGGCGCGCATCTCCGATACCGACCTCAGGCTGCTGGCGCTCGCCTCAGAGCTTGCAGAGGGGGGCGAGGAGGTGGTGGTGATGAGCGACGACTACTCCGTGCAGAACCTGGCGAGTCTGCTGGGGCTGAGGTTCATGCCGGTGGCTGAGGCAGGAATAAAGCGCAGATTTGCCTGGCAGAGAGTGTGCACGGGATGCGGCAGGGTTTACCCGCCGGAGCACGCCGGCAAGTGCAGCTTCTGCGGCTCTGCAGTAAAGCTAAGGAGGACGAGAGAACGAAAAGCTTAAGCTCACGCAGCCTGCATTATACACTTGAGCCCTATCTGCTGGCAGCTCTCGGCGGCAGTGCAGGTGCACTCCTGCGCAGCCTGGTGAACCTGAGCATGCACCCGCCCTGGTCAACCCTCTACCTCAACACGGTGAGCTGCTTCTTTCTCGGATTCATAATGTACGAGGAGATGTACATAGGCGCCCTTACGGCGCAGAGCAGGATACTGATTTCCGCGGGCTTCTTGGGAAGCCTGAGCACCTTCTCGGCGTTTGTAAGCGACGTCTTCAGCCTGCCTCCCGCCTACGGCGGAGCATACATCCTCTCAACGCTGCTGCTGGGCATGCTGGGCATTTACCTGGGCAGAGCTGCTGCGCTGAGCCTCTCCAGGAGGGCTGGCACGTGAGAGAGCTGGTGCTGGTGGCTGCTGGCGGCGCCGCAGGCGCGGCGCTCAGGTACCTCATGTACAGGCTGCCGGCACTCGGCGGGATACCCGGGGGCACGCTAAGTGTGAACGTGCTCGGGTGCTTCCTGCTGCCCTTCCTCGCGGGCGGCAACGAGCACCTGCTGGTCACGGGACTGGCTGGCAGCCTCACCACCTACTCAACCCTCGCCTACGAGAGCTTCAGGCTGGCAGAGCAGGGCAGCCACGCCGGCTTCCTGCTCAACCTGCTACTGAACCTGAGCCTGAGCGCCGGGGCTTTTCTGCTCGGAAGCTTGCTGTCTGGAGGGATGATATGAAGGCTAAGTGGATGAGAATATACGTGGGCGAGTCCTGCAGGTACAAAGGCAAGCCAGCCTACAAGGCGATACTTGAGCTGCTGAAGAGGCGCGGCATCCCCGGAGCCACGGTGCTCCGCGGGATAGAAAGCTACGGTCCCAGGAGCGGCGAGCACACCGTTGACATCCTGAGGTTCAGCATGGATTTGCCGGTGGTGATTGACACCATAGCCGAGAGCGGTGCCATTGAGGGGGTGCTGCCCGAGGTCAGGGCTATGCTGAAGGAGGGGCTGGTGATGACGCTGGAGGTGGAGGTGGAGCACGGCGGAGATTAACTATATAAAACCACACGCCAAGTACAGGTTATGCGCAACATCTCGGAGCTGATGAAACGTGCCAGGGAGCTCAAGGAGAGGGGTCTAACCACCGGCGAGATTGCAGACGAGCTCAACGTAAGCAGAGAAACCGCCCTCTGGCTGGTCACCCACACCGAAGAGGAGCGCCGCACCGCCCCTCGGGACATCTACGTTGACTGGCGCAACATCGGCTCAAATCCGCTGATACTCAGGCACATCTCCTCAGCCATGACCGAGCTGCTGCTCGGCATGCTTAAGGAGCACGAGCTTCCTGAGCCTGAGGTGGTGGCGGGCATAGCTGTGAGCGGAATACCCATTGCCACGGCGATTGCCGAGGAGCTCGGCGCTGAGCTCTGCATAATAAGACCAAAGAAGCACATGTGGGAGCCCCAGAAGGAGGCAAAGCAGGGGTTTGTGCTCTCAAACTTCGCGGAGGTCAGGGGGAAGAGGGTGGTAGTGGTGGATGACATCGCCACAACAGGCACCACCTTGGAGGATGCCATGGTGCTGCTGAGCCAGAAGGGTGCAAAGCCCTTGGGTGCGGTGGTGATGGTGGACAAGAAGGGGCTTAGCTCGGTGAGGGGCAAGCCTGTCAGGGCACTGATAAGCGTGGGTATAATCCGGGACCTGGGCTGAGGCTCAGCCGCCGGGAGAGTGAATCACCTCTCCCGTATTCGGAGCAGGCTTGAGCCCGGGCGTGCGCTCCAGCATCCTCCTGAACTCAGCCGAGCGCAGAGCCGCTAAGAACTCCTGAACCTCCCGCTTCTGCATCTTCTCTGCCGGCACGGCGAAGTCGTACTCCTCCTCGCGGAGGGGTATGAAGTCCAGCCCGTACTGCTCGGCAACGGTGCGGATAGCTATGCCAGCCTCTGCCCTGCCGTGCGCCACCGCCGCCGCCACGGCGCTGTGGGACTTTGCCTCAATCTCGTAGCCGGTTATTCTGGAGGCAAGCTCCCTGAGCTCACAGCCCCGCTTCTCCGCTATTCTGCCCAGCTCAAGGTCAAGCAGCACCCTGGTGCCGGAGCCCGGGTTGCGGTTTATGAACCTCACGCCCTCAAGCAGGTCCTCCACGCTGGAAATACCCTTAGGGTTGCCACGCTGCACCACTATACCCTGCTCACGGAAGTAGCCCCTCACCAGGTAAACCCTGTCCTCAAGCCCCAGCCTGCGGATGATGGGCAGGTTGTACTCCCCCGTGCTCTCATCCACCAGATGCATGCCCGAGATGTCGCTCTCACCCCTGCGCACCGCCGCAAGCCCGCCAGAGGAGCCCACATTTATAACCTTCGCCTTTATGCGCTCCCTGAGCATGCCCAGAAGCATCTCCACACCTATGCAGTGGCTGCCGATTATGGTGAGGTCTGCAAGCTGCAGGCTCTCCCCCAGAAGCACCACCTCGTGCTCCTCGCCCTCCCCCAGCAGCTCCACGTTCTCGGGTATCTCTATGTAGCCGTCAGCCTCCGCAAAGGTGGTTATCGCCCCTGAGCCTGTGAGCATGGGGTAGGCGGTGTAACCGCCGTCAGCCCCCCTCACCAGATTCACCAGCCTGTACTCGTACCTGCCAGCGGAGGAGTAGAGCTTCATGGCTGTCCTCGCCCTGACCCTGCGCCTCTCAGGCTCGGGCAGCCCCGAGAGCCTGCGCAGCAGGGGTGCCACAAACACCTGAAAGGTTATCATCGCCGAGGTGGGGTAGCCGGGAAGCCCGAACACGGGCTTGCCCTCAGCCACGCCTATTACGGTGGGTTTCCCCGGCTTTATAGCAACGCCGTGCACTATAACCCCAGGCGAACCAAGCTCATCAATAACCCTGTAGCATATATCCCCTGCCCCGGCACTGGTGCCGCCTGTGGTTATGACCACCTCACACCTGCGCAGGGCTTCGGTGAGGCGGGAACGCAGCTCCTCCTCAGAGTCGCCAGCTATGCCCAGAAGCTCAGGAACACCGCCGCACTCCCGCACCGCCTGCGCTATGGCGTAGGCGTTGGCATCATATATCCTGCCGAACTCAAGGGGCTCTCCTGGTTTGACCACCTCATCGCCCGTGGAGAGTATGCCAACCCGTGGCCTGGAGTAAACCTCAACCTCTGCCATGCCCAGCGCTGCCAGCACGCCCACCTCCCTGGGGCTGAGCCTGGTGCCGGCTCTGAGCACGAGCTCACCCCGCATGATGTCGCTGCCCGCGGGCATGACGTTCTCTCCAGGTGCCACCGGCTTGTATATCCTGACCCTGCCCTCCAGCTCCTCGGTGTACTCCACCATCACCACCGCGTTCGCACCTACGGGCATGGGGGCGCCTGTGGCTATGCCGAAGCAGCTTCCAGGCGAGACTTCGTGCCTCTCGGAGTCGCCTGCCCTTATATAGCCAAGCACCTCAAGCTCCACCGGGGACTCTTCATCCGCATAGAAGGTGTCGCTGGCGAGCACCGCATACCCGTCCATGCTCGCCCTGTCAAAAGCTGGAACATCCACCCCCGCCGTAACATCACGCGCGAGCACCCTGCCGAGGCAGTCCTCTATGGGCACCCGCTCTGTCCTCCTCTCAAGCCTCACCGCCCGCTGCAACCTCCGCCTCGCCTCGGAGATGCTCACGATGTCGTGGAACTCCCTGACCTCCATGGGCTGTAATATAACAGGAGAGGTTAAAAAGTTATCCACAAATCAGAATGACTCTGGGAGAAGGTTTCAAAATACTTCACCTTGGTATTCAGGCTCTGTATTGCGATGCCAGCACCGGAGTTGGTTGTAGGGCTTGCGGGAAGAATTGGCTCTGGGAAGTCTGTTGCGGGCAGGTACATCGCGAGAAAGTACGGAGGGGAGATCTTCAGGTTCTCTGATGTCCTCTCAGACATACTGAGGAGGCTGGGTCTTGAGTGCAGCCGTGAAAACTACATAAACCTGGGCAGCATCCTCAGGCATGGCTTCGGAAACGGGGTCATAGCAGAGGCTCTGAGGATGGACATACTGAGGAGCGGCGCCAGGGTTGCGGTGGTTGACGGGGTACGCTACCCGGAGGAGGTGGAGATGGTGCGAAGCTTTGAAAACAGCCTGATAATCTACATCCACGCTGAGGAGGGAGTGAGATACAGGCGAACCGTTGAGAGGGGAGAAAAGGCTGAGGCTGGTGAGAGCTATGAGCAGTTTCTGCTTCATGACTCTGCAGAGACCGAAAGGATGCTATCTGAAGTAAGGAGGATGGCAGACGCAGTTATTGACAACTCGGGCAGTGTTGAGGAGCTTTATGCACGTCTGGATGAAAGAATGAAGTTAACCCTTGGAAGATAGCCGCTCAGCCTGTCTGTGCCGCCATACCTCCGGACACTCCTGGCTTGACTCTCTAAACCCTCACGAACTCTACTCTCATCCCCTCCCCGAACTCCGCCACCGCCACGCTCGGAAATGAGCGCCTCGGGTTGGTGGGGCTTCCGGGGTTCACAATCCTCACCCCGCCCCTCTCCACCAGCGCAGGGGCATGGGTATGCCCCGTCACAATCACATCGCAGCCGTGCTCCCTGGCTATGTACGCCAGCTTTGAAGCATCCCCCCTGGGATATACTCCGCTACCATGGAACACCAGAACCCTCATGCCGCCCAAGCTGAGCACTCTCTTCTCCGGCAGCCTCGTGCCGTAGTAGGCGTCCATGTTCCCCTGCACCGCCACCACCTCAGCAACCTCGCTCAGCTCATCCACCACATCCATAGAAGTCAGGTCACCCGCGTGCAGAATCAGCTCCACCTCAGAGCGCCTGAAAACCTCCAGCACCCTCTCACCCAGATGCGCTGCTCTGTCGTAAACATGCGTATCACTCACTATCCCGGCACGCATGCACAGCTTACAGGAAACTCACAAGGGTAAACTCTGACATCCCGCACAGCTACAGCCAGCAGCTCCATCATATACTTTTTCAAACGTTAAGATTATATAGTGTTGAAATATATCTGCTATTGAAATATGGGGGATTAAGAATGTTTTGGGATAAAAAAGGTCCAAAAACTATGAAAGGCGCAATAAATAAGGCACTTACAGGGGATGGTAGAAAAGACCCAATGAAAGAGATTTACAGGGGAGTGGACGAGATACTATTTGGAGATACAAAGAAATCAAAAACAAAAAAGTGTTCCAAACGTAAAAAAAGATAAATTAGTGTGAAAATGGTATGCGCCATCCCACTCACGTAACATTCTCGGTATTTCTGTCATTACTCCTGTATTTTATATTCCCCTCTATGACCACCCACATATACTCCATATACTGGTTTATAATTGCCGGATTTGCCGCATTAGTGCCGGATATAGACCATCCACATTCATATATAAGCCGGGGTTACTGGGAGATATTATCAACGGCAGTCAGACATACCACCCCCCACCGTGGCTGGACTCACAGCTTAGCCGGTGCTGTGCTATCCTGAAATCATTTCCTCTTCTTCTCCTCATGCTCTCACCTCTCTCAGCAACCACCTG